>CAMJRX010000085.1 GCA_946408355.1 uncultured Selenomonadales bacterium | reverse complement strand
ACATAAGGTTCATTTCTTTTTTTTCGATTCTTTCAACCACTTATAGACGGTAGGACGAGAAACTTTGTAATGCTTGGCGATAGCGGTCACAGTGTAACTACGCTCGTAATAGCCTTGACGATAGAAATCGAAATCTTTAGGACATTTTTTAGCATTGCGACCTTTATATTTGCCAGCGGCTTGAGCAAGCTTAATACCTTCGCGCTGACGTTGCAAAAGTAATTCTCGTTCAAATTCAGCAATCGCGCCGAAGATAGTGAGCATGAATCGTCCTTGAGGAGTAGAAGTGTCCAACTGTTCTTTGAGACTGCGTACTTTGACATCTTTTTTTGTCAGGGTTTCGACAATGTTAAGCAAGTCGATAGTGGAACGAGCAAGGCGAGAGAATTCGGAAACAATTAACTCGTCGCCTTCGCGTAGAAAATTCATCATCTCATCGAATTTGGGACGCATGGCAGATTTGGCAGAGACTTTATCGACAAAAAATTTTTCGACGCCAGCTTTTTCTTTAAGTTCGATAATCTGTCGTTCTTCACTTTGCTCGACGGTGGAAACGCGAACATATCCAACGCGCATAAAAAATCACCCCCGTCAAATTTTAATTCTTGACGGAGGATTTATCAATATGAGTTTAAGAAAAATATTTACGAAGGTAAAAGAAAATACATTGGAGAATAAATGTACAGAGGAAGTAAGGAGAAAAATATAAAGAGCGGGTGTAAAAGTAGGGAACTGCTCAAATTAACGGTAGCAATTCTTTTTGCTTTTCTTCCGAGATTTCTAAACCGTTCATAGCTTCGGTTGCTGTTAAATGCCAGTTTTTCATGGCTTTACGAATATTATCAAGTAAAGTTTCTTTCTTAGCTTCTTCTCTAGCTTCGTTTTGAAGTTCTTCCATGAGTTTGCACATTTTTTTCACCTCGCGTTTGTTATCTTTAAGAAAGGAAACACGTTGAGCAAGCTGTTGGTGTTTCATATCAGCCGGATTGTCACAGAAAAAATCATGAATCAAATCGCCCAAAGCACTGCCACTGTCGTCCTTATAACTACCATTGACGTAAATAATGTGAGTGCCGTCTTCAAAAATTTTACCGGTTTCGCGAACAACGCGTTCAACATGATAAATTTGCTTGTCGTCTTTCAAAACATCATGCTCGGTGATAAAGATGACGAAAGTTTCAGGGAGTTCATTGAATTTTGCCTTCTTCTTTAATTTGTGATAATCGAGCATGACAGAATTATATCTGGCACGAGAAGGAACTGCGCCGGAGTCTGCTCTTTGAACTTCGATGTTGTAAAGTTTACCAGAGTCGTCAGTAGCAAAAACATCAAAACGGACAGACCTGCCGTATAGATTCTCAACATTCTTTTGGGTCTGGACTTTAAGAACTTTGAGATTAGGTTTATCGAGAATAATGCGCAAAATGTATTCGACATCAGCTTCATTGTTATCGAAACACGCGCTGAAAAAAGTATCATCAATCAAGCGGAATTTTTTAATAGTCTCAAAATATTTGTTGTTGGACATTTATTCAAATCATCTCCAGCAAAACTTTTAGAACAATTATATCATTAAGAAGGAGTATGTACACCCGAATTTTTTATTGAGCCTCAAGATAAATGGCAAAGCTCGGGGCGATTGCTCAAATAGGAATTTTCTTCCTGCTCAAAGTCATCCATGACGGCTTGAAAAAGAGTTGATTCAAGTTTTATCTGCTGTAAGAGGTCGTCGGCGTGTATAGTTTTCCCCGTAGGAATGTACTGCTTTAAGTCTTGCGGATTGTGTAGAAGATGTTGGCGATTTCTATCCAAGCGAATGCGCAGGAAAGCTGATATAGATTCGTCTTTAGGAATTTTGTCCGAGAGCAAAAATTTCCCATGAGAATAATTTTTATAAGAAAACTCCAGCCAAGTTTTAAAATGTGCCTCCGCCGCTTTTGCTTTAAGTAGGCGTAAAAATTCGTAAGCAGAAACGCCGGTTAAAATGGATTCGTTCGGATAAACGGTTTCATCTTCATTTTGTAAAGTGATTTCGCTACCGTGATAAATAATTTTCAAATCGCGAAAGTAGTCATCGGAAGTGATAGGCTCCTCAATCGGTATTATTTCTTCGTGGCAAAGCTTTTTAAGAATGGCACGAGCATTATTCATGGACTCAAACAATTTGTCGGGAGCTTGTTCAATATCAGTTAAAATAGAATCAGGGTAAGTGGGAAGGAACAACGACATTTTAGTTTTTAATTTGCTTTCCGCAATCCAAGTTTGAACGATAAGAATAGAAGTCAACACATCTGCGCCGTTATTTTCGGCAAATTTTTTAATCGAGTCGATACAGTCTTGAAAAGAAATGATGTCGGTTTCTTTTTCGATAAGTCCACGAGCTTGAAGATTTTCGATTATGGTTTCCAGCTCTTGATTCTTCGGTTTAAAAGAATCTTTGTCCAAGATGCTCCAAGCATTATAAAATTCTTGCAGGAAACATATTTGTTTGCCGTCAGAGGATTTAGTCCAGACTTCAAGCAATTCCGGTTTAGCATGTTCGCGTATAGACCAACCATTATTTTTAATTTCGTCGACGGAAATCCAGCGTGGGTTGCATTTGCAAATAGCATCATTGTCTGCGGCAAGCAGACGCAAAAAATTTGCTGAGCTGAATTTGTAAGAGTGAGAGTCATCGCAATACGGTCGTTCGAGAAAAAATTTGGCGTTTACCAACTGACCGCCGTTTTTGCGAATGGATTGACAAATCTTTTT
>CAMJRX010000084.1 GCA_946408355.1 uncultured Selenomonadales bacterium | reverse complement strand
CGACCTTCGGGTTATGAGCCCGACGAGCTACCGACTGCTCCACCCCGCGGCTCTTTGCTATGAACGCTACGTCCATAACAGAGCGCATAATATCACACACTTTTAATTCTGTCAACAAAAACTTTATCGCTGGTGTTGTAGGCTTGATAAAGATATTTCTTAAACAACGCACCGCCAAGCGGGAAATTCATGAGAAGTTTAACTTATTCTCAAAGGCTAGTCCAAGAATACACAGTTGCCTTTTTGGAGCCTTACGCTTACTTTTTTATACACTTTTTTAACCTGGTAGTCTTCTATAAACATACATATGTATATTCGAATATTTACAAAGTCAAGCGGCGATTCATGCTGTTCTCGCCTAAATTAGGATAAAATTTACGAGCGCGAAAATTTCTCTAATTTCGTTCATCGAATGCCGCATCCAATTTTTTTATAATTGCTGTCAATTCGCTCCTGTAAAAATTTTTGACTTCCCGCGTGTGCGTTGTGTGCAAATCGTTAATGAATTTAATTTCTCCGCGATAACTTTTCACGAGTAGTATATAATGTTCCTCTTAGTAGTAAAGCATCTGCGCGATCGGCTCAAAATTTTGCGGCTTGTTCTTTTTAAATTTATTTCTTGCTTTTAATCTTTGATTTTTTTCCCTTACAATGAATTGCTAAAAATAGCGACCTCGAAAGAATTTTAAACTATGTAAGCGAAATGCAATTATGCGACATTGATTTTCGCGCATGCTTCTGATTGAAAGAAAAAAGTCTGTCCCCGAATTCCAAGCCGTAAATACTGCCATTGCAAATTGCTATAAAAACATTGATGATAGCGAAAATCTTCAAGACGTGGTGATTGACTAAGATGCTTAAGCCGAAGATATTGAAATACAATAAACTTTTGTCGATAGAAAAGTTGATGTTTTGCCTTTGCATTATCTAAGCGACGACGCGAAAAAATTGGCGACAGCGGGCAATACCGCGATGAAACAGTCGAACGTAGCAAATTTATCGAATTCATTTATCATTTTTGACTGTGTGGGAATCGGAAAAGGTTACCAACGTTATTGACGGAGTAGAAATTAAAAAAGCCTCGCACAGTCGCGGGGCTTTTTTCGTTTAATTTGCTGTGATTAAATGGCGAAAACTTCTGGAGGCGGTGCAAGTGACTATTGACGAACTTTTAATCAAATATCGCGACGAAAGTATTTCCGAACGCGAAAAGGGCGCAAAATTCGAGCGGCTCATGAAAAATTTTTTGCTTACTTATCCTGTTTATCGCGGGAAATTTTCCGATGTCTGGCTGTGGAATGAATTTCCTTTTCGTGAAGAATTTGGCGGCGTTGATTTGAGTATCGATATTGTTTGCAAGAGTGATGACGATAAATTTTGGGCGGTACAATGTAAATTCTATGCTGAAACGTCGATAATTGATAAGCCTGCGGTTGATACTTTCCTTGCGACAAAGCTTTTATTCCTCGTGCCGTCAATCTCTTTGCTCGGTCAAACACTCTACGAATGGGCAACTTTCGCCGAAAATCCTTTCAACTATATTTGCGTCTGCTCCGATGAAACCGCTTCTAAGAAAACCAACGACGAAATTAAATCCGTCAACTTGCCATTGCCCGCAACGACTGACACAAACGAAATTATTAGCTGTCTCAAAAATTTTTCCGAAAATATGACCGTTGTTTTCTCGACGTATCAATCACTAGATAAAGTTGCCGCCGCGCTACACTCCTATTGCTTGGTTTTTCAGTGCGCAGCACGCACTCTTATGCACTTTGCGGAAAGTGAAATCAATCTCAAGCAAGGTAGCGTCCTTTGCGTCGGCCTTGATAACTTTGAGCAGGTGGTCAAATAAACCGAGAGAGCACCAAAGACGGAATTTGTGGTAAATGCTGTTCCAATTACCGTAATGAGCAGGTAAATCGCGCCAACGCGCTCCGCTTTTGAGTATCCACATGAGGGCGTTGAAGACGATTCGGGGATTAAGCGACGGGCGTCCGACTTTTTTGGGGACTTCAAACACGAATTTTATTCTGTTCTTTTACTTGACTTTACCAACAACCCCTAATATCGAAAACGCCTTCAACGACGCCCGCGAAGATTATCAGCCGTTCGAGGGCATTTGCTTTACTGACACTTTTGAACTTTACGAGCGCGGTGAAATTCCCCTCAACCTTGCCGGCGTCATGAAAGAAAATTCCGCCCGCGTCAACGAACAGAAAAATTCGCGCATTAAAATTATCGTTGGCAATCCGCCCTATTCCGTCGGACAAAAATCCGCCAATGATAACAACCAAAATCAAACTTATTCCAACCTCGAAGCGCGAATCGGAGCAACATACGCCGCCAAAACCGACGCCACCAATAAAAATTCCCTCTACGACAGCTATATCAAAGCTTTTCGCTGGGCTAGCGACCGTATCGACGAGGGAATTATCGGATTCGTGACAAATGCCGGTTGGATTGACGGCGCGGCTATAGACGGCTTGCGCAAATGTTTTGCTGACGAGTTTGCAGAGAGATATGTATTTAATCTGCGCGGCAATCAGCGTACTCAAGGTGAAATTTCAAAGCGCAAAGGCGGAAAAATTTTTGGAAGCGGCTCGCGTGCCCCCATTGCCATTACGATTTTGGTTAAAGCTCCGCACGACGGCGACACCAAAATTTTTTATCACGACATCGGCGATTATCTTTCACGCGAACAAAAACTCGACAAGATTAAAAATATTTCAAGCGTCTTAAGCGACGAATTTAAACTTATAACTCCGAACGAACGCGGCGATTGGATTAATCAGCGTGGCGACGAATTCGATAACTTTATTCCGCTTGCGCCCGATAAAAAATTCGACGGCGCGGCTCAATCTTTCTTCGCGACACGTTCAACGGGCATTCAAACCAATCGCGACGCATGGTGTTATAATTTTTCGCGGGCTGAACTCGAAAAAAATATCCAAACGACGATTGACTACTACAACACGCACGAACCGACGGACATTGACCCGACAAAAATAAATTGGGCAAGTTCAACCATTCAATATAAAAATCGTGAATGCGAAATTACTTTTGACGCCGCGCAGATTATAGAAAGTTTTTATCGCCCGTTCTGCAAAACAAATCTTTACTACGACGAAATTTTAAATCATCGTCGCTTTAAAATGCCGAAATTATTTCCGACTGCTTGCGAAGAAAATCTAAGAACAAGTGTTCATAAACGATTAAGCAAAGTGTGAATATGAGAAATCTTAATCA
>CAMJRX010000083.1 GCA_946408355.1 uncultured Selenomonadales bacterium | reverse complement strand
CCGGGACTCTGAAAAAACATGGCAATCAAGCAATAGGAGTGTAGCGCGGCGGCAAATTTTGAATGTGGTATTGACCGGCGGGCAGATTCATGATTGTCAATGCGCAACCGAACTTTTGAGTAAAGTCAAACTGGAGGGCAAAACGGTTTTGGGCGACAAAGCTTTTTTTTCGGCTCGTATTGGCGATTTTATTAAAGAGCAAGGCGGCATTGTTAGTATCCCCGACAAAGCCAACTCGCGAACATTATATGAGAATAGTCGCCGCATAGCCACTCGTTATGACAAATTAGCTGTCTGCTTTCTCAATTTTATTTTTCTTGATGCATTTTTGATTAAACTTTAGCATTTACCAACACGCTCTAGCTAAGCCATAAAATTTCACTAAGCCGAATTACTTTAAGAAATTACTTTTTTATTATAACATGCTTAATACTTTTGAAAAGATTTCTTGTAAAAAAGTTAATTTTTCTGCTATGTAGCACAATTTGTTTTCATAGTTTTTATTGCCAAAAAATTTTTTCACAGTTATAATATTTAAGTTTTGAAAGGAGGAGAATTTTGTTTTGACAAACGACATAATGATTATAAATGCCTTCGTGCTGTATATCGGCTTGATGATGGCGATTGGCGTTTACTATTACCGCAAGACGCAGAATATGAGCGATTATTTTTTAGGCAACCGCAAGCTCGGCGCGTGGGTCACGTCGCTTAGTGCTGAGGCGTCCGACATGAGCGGCTGGATGCTTATGGGCGTTCCAGGCTTTGCATATCTGGCGGGCTTGAATGCGGGCTGGATTGCGATTGGCATTGCGATTGGTACTTGGGCGAATTGGTATTTCGTAGCGGCTAGGCTCCGTAAATATACTGAACTTGCTGGCAACTCGTTAACTCTCCCTGAGTTTTTGCAGAATCGTTTCAAAGATACCAGTAATTTGCTCCGAATCGTTCCTGCAATTTTTATACTGATATTTTTTATTTTGTACACGTCAAGCGGATTTGTTGCGGCGGGTAAACTTTTTGAAACTGTTTTCGGTTTGCCTTTCCAATACGCAATTTTTCTCGGTGCTGGTTCCGTCGTCTTTTATACGCTGATTGGAGGATTTTTAGCAGTTAGTCGCACGGACTTTATTCAAGGCGTTATGATGTTCTTTGCAATTTTAATCGTCCCGACCTGCGCGGCAATGACTTTAGGCGGTTTCGGCGACACAATCAGCGCAATTTCTGCTTATAAAGAATCAATGTTTCAACCGCTTACTAAACCTGACGGCTCGTCAATGGGATTTATCGAATTAATTTCGCTTTTAGCTTGGGGTATTGGATATTTTGGACAACCGCATATTTTAGTTAGATTTATGGCGATTAAGTCTACAAAAGAACTTCCACAAGCTACGCGCATTGCAATGACTTGGGTTATCTTGAGCTTAGCGGCGGCAGTAGCAATCGGCATGGTCGGCACGGTTTACTTAACCACGCCGCTTGAAGGCACGAACTCGGAAACTGTCTTTTTAGTTATGACGAACCAACTTTTCCCGCCGATTGTCGCAGGTTTACTTTTGAGCGCAGTTTTGGCGGCGATTATGTCAACTGCCTCGTCTCAACTTTTGGTCGCGGCATCGGCTTTCGCGCAAGACTTTTATAAAACTTTACTTCGCAAGGACGCCGAACAAACGGAATTGGTTTGGATTTCCCGCGCCTCCGTTTTGATTATCGCGTCAATCGCTGTATTTTTGGGCTTCAATCCCGACAGCTTTATCCTTGACATGGTTGCTTATGCTTGGGCTGGTTTTGGAGCGGCTTTTGGTCCCGCGTTGCTTATGAGTTTGTTTTGGAAGAGGACGACCCGCGCAGGTGTTATCGCCGGAATTATCGTTGGCGGCGTCACGGTTCTCGTTTGGAAACAATTTGAACTTTTCGGGCTGTATGAAATTGTTCCCGGCTTTATCTTCGCGCTGATTGCAATTTATATCGTTAGCAAGTGCACCGAAGAACCCGACCCCGAAATTTTGGAGACGTTCGACAAGGTTAACGACAGCAGGATTTAAGTCATGAAAAAAATTTTTATCGTCGCGTTGAGTTTGATTTGTGTAATCTGCGCGGGTTGCTTTCAAGCTAAATCCGACTTGATAATCACGGACGACGGCGCAGTTGTTCATCATAGAAAATTTATCGGCAATGCTATGGTGATTCGGCAAATTGAAGATTGGAAAAATAATCTTGAAAAGCTCAATCCCCATGTAAAAGCGCAAGTCGTCGTTGAGGGCGACCTGCGCGGCTACGAATTCACTTCAAATTATCCAGACATTGAAACTTTTGCGAAATCGGCTGGTGATTTGTATAGAGCGCACGAAGGAAAAAATCGCGGCATTTCTCAACGCAAGGGCTGGTTTTTCGACGAATATGATTTTGATTTTTATTGGACGATACCGCCCGCAAGCGTTCCGCCTGAAGCCGAATTCATAACGCAAAAGGCATTTAACGGCGTCGAATTTAATATGACGATTCAACTGCCCTACTCCGCTGAAAAAAATAATGCCGACGAAATTTCTAACGACAAAAAATTTTTAAAGTGGAACTTGGCACCCGTTCTAATTCACGGCGGCGAAAAATCTATGCAGACGCGCTTTAAAATTTGGCATAAAGATAAAATTGCGTTGACGGCGATTGTTGAGCTGATATTTTTAGTGGCGACGATATTTTTCTTTATTAAAGCTCGTGCAGAAGAATCCGACAGCTTGCGCAAAGATTTTTGCCTTAAACGCAATGTCTTCGCCGGATTGTTTATTGCCTTGCTTATAATTTCAGCGTATATAATTTTTGTACCGTTCACTTTCCACGACGCTTAAATTATTGTTTTAAGCCAAATGATTCGATTAACGACGTTTGTATAGCTCTGAATAATTTTTACAACCTTATTTGTTATAATCAAAGAATCCGAACGGCGGCAAACTTTTCACGAGCGAATTAAATTTGAATTGCCGCCGCTCAACGAATTTACGACTGCGCGGGTGTGTCGAATAAATTATCAGCAGTTGATATTTTTCGGCAAGCGCATGGATTGAATTCATTAGCGACAAAAAATTTTTTTCGTTATCGATATTTTCTTCGCGGTGTGACGACAGCAGGAAATAATTTTTCAGAGTGAGGTTAAGCCGCTCCAAAACTTTGCTTGAATAAATTTTTTTCTTTGTGCTTGAGGAAAATTTTCTTCATTGGCGAACCCGTCACGAAAATCATTTTGCCGTCAAGCCCCTCCGATAAAAGATAGCGACGGGCGTGTTCGGTGTACGGTAAATTTACGTCGGAAATGTGGTCGACGATTTTGCGGTTAATCATTTCGGTCAATGGCATTAACTTAAGCGACGCGATAATTAAAGCCCACAGGATAAATATAA
>CAMJRX010000082.1 GCA_946408355.1 uncultured Selenomonadales bacterium | reverse complement strand
TAATTTCACGAGCCTCTTGATAGTTGTTAAAAGTCCAAGGAATCGTGGCAATCAAGTTCGTCCATGACCGCCATAACGCCCGCCGCATACGCCGCCAAATCAACTGCGCCGTCGGCAATCATTTCGATACCCTTCGAGGCGTTGCCGCCCGCAAGCTGGTCGTTTGGGAAAACGTCGATTGTGATATTCCCGCCGCTCTCTTTTTCCATAAGCTCGGCAAATTTCATCGCAACTTTGGTATCCGTCGCAATGTTCGTGCCGTTGACGCTCATGACCAACTTGATTTTCTGATAGTCGCCCTCTTTGCGTGGACCGTCAGCGGCTTGGTCGCCACAACCCGTAAACGCGAGCATACTACAGACGAGCAACACCGACATAAAAAGTTTTTTCCACATCGGCATTTTCAAATCAGCTCCCCTCCTCATAAAGCCCTCTACATCTCCTTAACCAACATAGGACGTTGACTAAGCTTTGCGTATAATAACATTAACGCCGCTAATCTGTCAACTGTCTGCAAAAAATTTTTTTCAATTTTGTACAGTTGAAAACCACATAAGTTTATGATAAAATGCTGAAAATTTTTCGGAGTATAAAAATGTCTGATAAACTAAAAGAAATTTTGCAACACGAACTTGAAGAGCTTAAACAAAATAAAATTCGTGCGATTGCGCTCGGCGTATGTTTTATCGTTCTGTTGATTTTTTGGCTGACTGATGACAGCTCCGACGGCGAGGAAATTATTTTAAACGAACCAACAATCGCCGAAAAACCTCCTGCGACAAAAGATTTGCCCGTTGTGAGCTTGCCTGTAGAAAAATCTGCTGACGGCGTAACGCTTGTAATGGGAGCAAATGCCGACCCGCTTTTTATTGGCGACCCGTTCGCGGGAAATGAAAAACCTAAGCCGCCACCCAAAGTTGTAACACCGCCCGTTCCGCCGATTGTAATTCAACCGCCGCCGCAAATCCCTGAACAACCCAAGCCGCAACCGCAAGAAGAAATTATTTTGACGGGCACGGCGATTAGCGGCGCGAATAAAATTGCAATGTTTCTGCGCGACAAGAAAACAATTTTCTTGACAATCGGCGAGGAAATCGGCGGGAAAAAAATTTCAGACATAACGCCCGACTTCGTGATATTCGAGGACGGCGAGCGCGTTTTTATTCAAAGGGGACTGAGATAATTGAACTTGAAAAAATTTTTGCCGCTCCTTGCTACGGCGATTTTTTTTATGCCCGCGCAGATTGAAGCCGCGCCAATGACTTTAAGCGTGCACGAAGCAGACTTGCGCTCAACGATAATGCTTGTGGCGAAAACCGGCGGGCTTAACGTTTCAGTCGATGATTCGGTTAAGGGAACGATTTCAATCTCCGTCGAGAACGTCGAGCCGTTCCGGTTGTTGGAAATTATTTCGCGGACAAAAAGTCTACAGCTTATTCAAGAGGCGGGCGTTTATATCATGACGGCTTCAAGCGTCGAGGTTATGCAAAGTTATGTTTTTCCGATTCATTACGGCGACGCTGAAACTTTGCGCGACGCGGTGATTATGTCCCTTGACGCCGACACCGAACGCCTACCCAACGCTACGACGCGCATAAAAAATTCTGACGGCTCTTATACTTATCGTTACACTTATCGCGACGACGACGGCGATTATCGCTCAAATGATTTTAAAAATATCACGCGCAAAGACAGAGTTTATATCAATCCCGAAGTCAACGCGCTTGTCCTCTACGGTACGCCCGCTGAATATGAGCGCGTTAAAAATCTTTTGGCAACTCTCGACGTTGAACTTAAACAAGTTTCCGTTGAGGCGAAATTTTTGATTGTCAATAAGGAAGAAACTAAAAATTTTGGGATAGATTGGATATGGACTTCGACTAATCGACACTATTATACTAACGTGGAAAACATGACTAACTCTAGCAATTATGAATCAATTCAATTCGGACGTTCATTTAGTACCATTAATGATTGGAATTTTACTGCAAGAATTAATGCTCTCGTAACGAACGGTAAGGCGAAAATTTTATCTCGTCCTAATGTCACAACAATTCAAGGGCGCGAGGCTGTTATTTATGTTGGCAATACAGTGCCTACCGAAAAAACGCAAACAGTAGATTCTGTGACGACCCGTTCTTACGAGTATCGTGACGCAGGAATAAAGTTAAAATATATCCCACATATAAATGTAGACGGTACAATAACCGCGAAACTTTACACTGAAGTCAGCACGCCTGAATACGATAAGAATACGGGCGCTTACGAATTTAATGTGCGAACTGCGGAAACAACTGTAACCGTGCGCGACGGCGAGCCAATGATTATCGGCGGGCTGATTGGCGCGGAAGAGGAAAAATCCGTTAGCAAAATTCCGTTCTTAGGCGACTTGCCGATTTTGGGCGCGTTGTTCAGAAATCATCGCAAAAGTAAATCCGAATCCGAACTTATAATTTTTTTGACGGCGCACGTATTAGGCGGTAATTCAAATGAAATTTTATCCGTTAAACCTTGATATAGAAAATAAATCTTGCGTGGTAATTGGCGGCGGGCAAGTTGCGTTAAGAAAAATTTACGGATTGTTAGCGGCGGGCGCAAATGTCAAAGTCATAGCTCCGGAAACCTGCGCGGGCGTCGAGGAACTTTTTAAACACGGGGAAATTTCCTTGACGCGAGAAAACTTTTCTCCTGATATGTTAAGCGACGAAATAATTTTAATCGCGGCAACGAACAATCCCGAAATTAATCGGCAAGCTTCAGAGGCGGCTCAAGCTAAAAAAATTCTCGTCAACGTTGTGGAAGGTACAAGCGGCAATTTCAACGTCCCGTCAACGATAAGACGCGGTAATTTACTGTTGACAATTTCGACGGGCGCAAATTCTCCGGCGTTCTCAAAATTTATTCGGGAAATGTTGGAGGCGGAACTCGGAGAAAATTTCGGCGCGGGTTTGGAAATAATTTCGGTGCGGCGTCGGGAAGTCAAAAAACTTTTACCGAATCCGCAAGCACGAAAAATTTTCTGGCAAAAATTTTTAACCCGCGAAATCTGGGAACTTTTAAAGCACGGCTCCTTTGAAGAACTTGAGTTAAAACTCGAACAGGCAATGCGCAACGCTCGATAAAAATTTTTTCGCATTGGGAATTGTCAAAAAAAAACAACTTATAATACGCCGGAAAGGAGATGGTTTTTATGGCAGAGATTAACAACATAAGCCCCGACACGCTAATATCGGGTAGCAACAGGAGCGACACCATTTATAACTACAGCGCGAACTCTTCTATCAGTGGCGACGCGGGCGATGATTACTTGGATAGTAAAGGCGACTATTATTCTAACGGCGAAGTCATCAATGTTGATAAGGTCACGATGAGCGGCGGCGATGGCAAGGATACAATCTTCAATGGAACTAGGGGTTGTTGGTAAAGTCAAGTAAAAGAAAAACAAAAGAACAGAATAAAATTCGTGTTTGAAGGCACAAAGAGAGTCGGACGTCCGTCGCTTAATCCCCGAATCGTCTTCAACGCCCTCATGTGGATACTTAAAAGCGGAGCGCGTTGGCGCGATTTACCTGCTCGTTACGGTAATTGGCACAGCA
>CAMJRX010000081.1 GCA_946408355.1 uncultured Selenomonadales bacterium | reverse complement strand
TTAAGATTTCTCATATTCACACTTTGCTTAATCGTTTATGAACACTAATTCTTAGTAAAAAATTATTCGGCAGCGCGTAAAGTTTTTACAACATAAGTGGGCAAGGCAAATGCTCCAACGTGAATTTTCGTGTTGTAATATCTTGTTTGCAAGTTAAAAGAATTCCAGCGGGCAAAATTTACTTCGTTAGTCGGATGAAATTTTTTCGACGCAAAACCAAAAAGCCATTGCCCAGCCGGATAAGTCGGAATGTGAATTTGATAGACGCGCACGACGGGAAAGGAAGTTACAAGCCGTTTATGGGCGCGTTGCATGGCAACGGCGTCAAGAGAATAAAACGGATTCTCGTGCTGATTAATCATGATTCCGCCCGCATGCAGAGCGTTAAAACAGTTGCCGTAAAATTCCTTAGTAAAAAGTCCCTCGCCAACGCCGAACGGGTCAGTTGAATCGACGATAATTAAATCGTATTCGTCAGCTTTATGGCGGATAAATTTTAGCCCGTCAGCAAAAAAAATTTCCACGCGAGGATTATCCAAGCAAGCGGCAGTTTGTGGAATATATTTTTTGCAAGCGCGGACTATGGTCTCATCAATCTCGACGAGGTCAATTTTTTCTACCGTGTCGTATTTCAAAAGTTCCCGCGCAGAGCCGCCGTCGCCACCACCAACCAGCAAAACTTTTTTTATATTGGGATTGACGCACAACGGCACATGCGTAATCATTTCGTGATAAATAAATTCGTCGCGTTCGGTTATCATGATTCGCCCGTCCAAAACTAAAATCCGTCCGAACTCCGCCGAATCAAAAATATCTACGCGCTGAAATTCGCTCGTCTCACTGAAAAGTTGTTTTTCAACCTTTAACGAAAAGCGCACGTTCGGCGTATGTTGCTCGCTAAACCAAAGCTCCATTGGAAAACCTCCTAATAAAAATTTCTTGCGTCCGTCGCAGTTTATCACAAAAACGACCTCATCCGCTAGTTTGCAGACGAGGTCGTTGTCGTTAATCAAAATATTTAAGCACTAAATTTATTTTTTGCGAAAAGCAGTGGAAGGTTGCTTGCAGCGCGGACAAACAGCGGGCGGTTCGTCGCCAACGTGTTCATAGCCGCAAACGGAGCAAACCCAAACGGTACCTTCAACTTTTTTAGGTTCAGCGGCTTTATTTTCGGCAATCGGAGTTTCCTTAATGTCGGGAAGCTCCATAATTTTTTGCGATTCGAGATTTTCATAGCCAAGAGGCGTGTGTGTCGACAGATAAACCGTTTTATTTTCCTTAATAAACGCACGAACGCGATTTAAAGTATCGCGGGCGGCTGCGAGGTCTTCAAACACGACGGACAATTTATTTTCGAGTAAAGCCTCGTCGGTGTAGGTAACGTCGCCGTGAATCAGATAATTTTTGTCGCCATCTTCGACGATAACGATTGAATTGCCCTTCGTGTGACCGGGCGCGAAGATGTAATAAACGCCGTCAGCGATTTTTTGGCAAGCGTCGAAATTTTTATATGCGCCGTCAGTAAAATCAGTGCGAACGACATTATCGCCCGTCAATTTCATGTCGTCAGCCTCAATGCGCGAGATATAAATTTTTGCGTTCGGGAAGTGGCGCAATTCGCCGGTATGGTCGGCATGCTTATGGGTAATGAGGATTTTAGAAACTTTTTCGGGCGCGTAACCTGCCGCCTTGAGCGCGTCGACGTAATCTTTAACCTTATCGCCGAAAGTTATCACGGAATCTTTGGTAACAGGAACAGTTTCTTCAGCGGGAAAACCGGTATCGACGAGAATAATTTCCTTGCCCGTGTCGATAACGAAATTTTGCAAACTGGAGCGGAGTTTTTCCTCTTTAATCGAACCCTCGGGCAAACCGCCGCCACAAGCAAACGATTTCATCATATAGCCGCCGTCGAAAAGTTTAACTGCAGAAACTTTCATAATTGGAGACCTCCTAGCCTCAACAAAATTTTTACCGTCAATCATCAAGCCGAGCGTCGCAACGCCAGCCGCTTTAATAAATTCGCGCCGATTCATTATGCTTTTTCCTTAAAAACAGAAGCCGGTTGACCGCAAATTGGGCAAACATCGGGCGGAGCGTCGCCGACATGTTCATAGCCGCAAATACTGCAGACAAAAACTTTTTGCGAGGGTTCGACCTTCTGCGCAGGTGCGGTGTCGAGAAATTTAAAATCTTTTTTAGGTTGACCGCAGACAGGGCAAGTCCAATTTTCCGGTTCCGCGTCCAAATTACCATAGTATCTGTAACCGCAACACGGACAGACATAAACTTTTTTGCCGGCGGTATCGGTGGGCTTGAAGTCGGGATTATATTTTTTGAAAATCTCATCGATAACAACGCCGTGATGTTTTTCTTCCTGCGCGAAAGTTTCCATTTCGTCCGCCGCTTTGTTAAGACCTGCGGCGCGGAATTTATCGGCAAGAGCTTTAACATTTGCCTCGCCGCCGTATTCAGCCGCTTTAACTCTATCGAGCAATTCCCAGAAATCTTTCGGATATTTTCCATTCAAAGTTGCGTAGAAACCTGCATGCTTAGCCTCTTGATTCGCCGATTCAAGGAGAATTTCTGCCACTTCGTCGAGACCTTGTTCCTTAGCAAGACGAGCAAGAGCATAATACATCAAAGTTCCGTTAATTTCGGCTCGTGCGGCTTCTTTAGAAATAAATTCGAGTTCAGTGCCTTTCGTCGCGCCGTGCAAACTGTCGGACTCTACTTTTTCCTTGAAAACACTTTTAGGTTGACCGCACACGGGGCAATTTTCGGGCGGATTATCGCCTGTGTGTTCGTAGCCGCAAACACCGCAGACCCATTTCTTGCCGCCGGAATTTAAATATTCGGGTGCGTATTTTTTCAACAGTTCGTCGATAACAACGCCGTGATGCCATTCTTGTTCGGCGAAAATTTCCATTTCGTCAGCTACTTTATCTAAGCCCGCCGCACGAACCATATCCGCCAAGCCTTTAATCTTTGTTTTGCCGCAGTATTCTGCTTTAGCGACGCCTGAGACAAATTGCCAGAAATCTTTTTGGACTTTGCCACTAAGTACGGCATAAAATCCTGCGTGTACGGCTTCTTGATTCGCCGACTTGATAAAAGTATTCGCAACTTCATTTAAGCCTTGTTCTTTGGCAAGTCTAGCAAGCGCGTAATACATCATGACGCCGTTAGCCTCGCCTTGAGCCAAAGCAGTTGTTGCGGGTTCCAAGTCAGTGCCTTTAGTCAAGCCGTAAATACTTTCCGTAACCTTAGCAGAAGGAGAGCGGTCGATTGTCGGATAATCAAAGGCATAACCAACGCCGAAATGAATAACCCATTCGGGCTTTTCGGTAATCGGAATCCAATAGCCATAAGCTTTGCCGAATTGCCCTTCGTAGGTGCAAATTTGCGGTTCACCAGTGTCGACAGCCTTATCGCATTGACAACCCTTGTGATTTTCGGGCTTGCCAACCGATGAACATTTCATACCGGGTTTCAGTCCGTATTCGGTGGCTTTTTTGTTGACGGCGACAATTTCGCGGCTTTTTTGCGTAATCACTACAGATTCGGGGAAATTGTCCCACATCAAGTGAAATGCTCGGATAATTTCTTCGTTGCTCATAACGAATCACTCCTTAGAATTAGTGTTCATAAACGATTAAGCAAAGTGTGAATATGAGAAATCTTAA
>CAMJRX010000080.1 GCA_946408355.1 uncultured Selenomonadales bacterium | reverse complement strand
TTATTATACTCTCTCATTGTCATACTTTACTTAAACGCTTGTGAAAACATCTTCTAAGACTTCCGGTAGCACGCTTTTAGGGATAATCAATGATATTTTGGATTTTTCAAAGATTGAAGCTGGAAAAATTGAAATTATACCTGTAGACTACGACCTCTCCTCTTTGATTAACGACTTGGTGAATATGATTCAAACTAAGGCAGATGACAAAGGGCTTACTTTATCGCTTGAGTTTGATAAAAAATTGCCCAAAATGCTTTACGGCGATGAAGTCCGAATCAAGCAAGTTATTACTAATATTTTGACTAATGCTGTAAAGTATACGGAAAAGGGTATTGTAACGTTTTCTATGGGTTTCAAGCGCGTTGAGGAAGAATCAGACAGCGTAATTTTGCTTGTTTCAATCAAGGATACGGGAATAGGAATTAAGCCTGAAGATATGAAAAAACTTTTCGCAGAATTTGAGCGTATAGAAGAGGAACGCAATCGTAGCGTAGAAGGCACAGGTTTAGGCATGCCAATTACTAGGAATTTGTTACGCTTGATGAAAAGTAATCTTAAAGTGGAAAGTATTTACGGTTTGGGCACGAAATTTTCTTTTGAGCTTAAGCAGAAAGTAATTAAATGGGAGCCGTTAGGGGATTATGAGGCGTCATATAAAGCCGGACTGAAAGAACGGAAAAAATATAGAGAGAAATTTACGGCTCCAAACGTGCAAGTTCTTGTAGTTGATGATAATCCTATGAACCTTATGGTTTTCAAGAATCTCCTAAAACAAACGGAAATGAAAATTGACACGGCGATTAACGGCGACGCGGGACTTGTTTTAACTCAAAATAATAAATACGATATTATATTTTTAGATCATATGATGCCAGATAAGGACGGTATCGAAACGCTAAAAGAATTAAGAGCTCAAGAAGATAATCAAAATTGTCGTACAGTTGCTGTCTGCTTAACTGCAAATGCTATTTCTGGAGCAAGAGAAAAGTATATTGCGGCAGGATTTGACAATTATTTAACCAAACCAATTAATCCTGATAAGTTGGAAGAAATGTTGCTGGAGTATTTGCCTAAGGAAAAAGTAGCGGAAGTTTCTAAAGATAATGTTGACGTGTCCGTCCCAAATGAACAGTTAGAGGAAAGTTATAAGTACATAAATATCGCTAAGGGCTTAGAATACAGCACCGGAATAGAAATGTTTAAAAGTGTTCTGGAAATGTTCTGCAGTCTCAAGGATAAAAACAAGGAAAAAATTCAAAAGGCTTTCGATAGTGGTGACTGGAAAAATTATACGGTTTTTGTTCATGCCTTGAAGTCAACGGCATTTTCAATCGGCGGGGAACAAACCGGAGAAGCGGCAAAAAAATTAGAAGCGGCAGGTAATGTTCTAAGAAATAATAAATCTTCTGAATCGGAAAAACACGAGGCGGAAGTTTATATAAAAGCTCATCATGCCGAAGCAATGGAACTTTACGATAAACTCGTTGAAGAGTGCAAACGTTATCTTGCAAGTTGATAAGTCACATTTGGAGCTTTCGTTTCAACAGAAAAATTTTTTTTAGTAATGAAGTTAACTTGAAAAGTGGTTGCACCTGTTGTATAATCGCGGTAAAAATTTTCAATCAATTTTACAAGGGGGAAACTTTGATGATTTACACCGTAACTTTTAATCCCGCGATTGACTACATTATCCGACTTGACAAGCTGACGACGGGCGCGATTAACCGCGTGACTTATGAACAGGTGCTCGGCGGCGGCAAGGGTGTTAATGTTTCAATCGTGCTCGGTAATCTCGGACATAAGTCGACGTCAACGGGCTTTTTGGCGGGCTTCACGGGCGACGAAATTGTTCGCCAGTTGCGCGACTTCAACGCCGCTGATGATTTCGTAAAACTCGATGATGGTTTCTCCCGCATTAACGTTAAAATTAAAGCTGACGTCGAAACCGAAATCAACGGGCAAGGTCCCAAAATCAATGACGCTAAACGCGAGGAACTCTTCCAGAAACTCGAAAAGCTCGGCGAAGGCGACACGCTGATTCTTTCTGGCTCAATCCCCAATACGCTCCCCGATGATATGTACGAACAAACTTTAAGCCGGATTCAAGGCAAGGGCATTCGTTTTGTTGTCGACGCGGAAAAAGGACTTCTGCTTAAAGTCTTGAAATTCAATCCGTGGCTTATTAAACCCAACAATCACGAACTCGGCGATATGTTCGGTGTTAAGCTTAAAACCGACGAGGAAATTGTTGAGCACGCTAAAAAACTCCAAGAGAAAGGCGCACGGAACGTTTTAATCTCAATGGCGGGCGACGGCGCAATTTTCGTTCCCGAAGGCGGCAAGACGTTCTTTAAATCCCCCGCTCCCAAAGGTAAGCTCGTCAATTCCGTTGGCGCGGGTGATTCAATGGTTGCTGGTTTCGTTGCCGGTTATATTGAAAGCAATGGCGATTATGAACGCGCTTTCAAAATGGGGCTTTGCACCGGTTCAGCGTCGGCGTTCTCGGAAAATCTTGCCACTCGTCCTGAAGTCGAAGCTTTGCTGAAAACTATCTAACAACCCCCTTGCTCAAAAAATGACAAAGGAGGTTTCTTTGAATGAAAATTACCAACTACATTTCTAAAAAATCTATCGCGCTTAATGTGCACCCAACTGATAAAAACGAAGCGATTGACATGCTGGTTGATTTGCTCATGACGGCTGGCTCAATCAAAGATAAAGCACTTGTCAAACGTGACGTATTGCGGCGCGAAGCTCAAGGCTCCACAGGATTGGCAAATGGATTAGCTACTCCGCACGCGCAGAATAATGCGGTCAAGCGTCCGTCAATCTCGATAATCACCGTGCCAGAAGGCGTCAATTTCAATTCACTCGACAACAAACCTGCGCGACTGTTAATGTTGTTCGCGGCACCCGAAAAAGCCGACGATACCGCAATGACTAATATGGGACGGCTTGCAGTTTTGCTTATGGACGACGACTTCAAAGAAAATCTTATCAAAGCAAAATCGCCCGCTGAAGTTATCAAAATTATCGACGACAAAGAAGTCGAACGCGCTAAAAGCGAAACGCCCGAACCCGACGTTTCAGCCAACACAAAAATTATTGCAGTCACGGCTTGCCCGACGGGTATATCGTCTTCATTCATGGCTCGCGAATCTCTAAAGAAATGTGCAGAAAAATTAGGCTTGAGTATTCGCGTTGAAGTTCACGGCGCGGCGGGAGTTTATCACGCACTCAGCGACGAGGAAATTAAAAATGCCGACGTTGTCATTATCGCGGCTAGTAAGAAAATTCCTATGAAACGTTTCGATGGCAAATTGATGATTCAAACGGCGGTCGGCACCGGTATTCGCAAGCCTGAACAACTTTTTAATCGTATCAAAGCAGGGCAAGCTCAACCCTTCCACGCCACAGAGGACGACGAAACTTTGGGCGAAAAACTTTTTAATAAAATCAAAAGTATCTTTTCATAACGTAAACAGTCGGCTTTGTCCGATTGATATAACCGCTGTCTTCGGGCGGCGGTAGAAATTATTCATTCTTTTATTTGTAGTAAGGAGATTGTACTATGAGAGTTACAGATTTGCTCAAAAATGCGAGCATTGATCTGGGTGCTCAAGTCAAGGACAAACCGGACGCAATATCGCATCTGGTTGACTTGATGGAAAAGGGCGGCAACCTCAAGAACAAAGAACAGTACAAAAA
>CAMJRX010000079.1 GCA_946408355.1 uncultured Selenomonadales bacterium | reverse complement strand
CTCCCAAAAAGATTTAGCTGTATCATAGCACGACACGAAAAGTATTTGGTAATCACTTTTTACGATTTCGGCTACACTTTTTGAGTTGTAAGAGTTCGTGACCTGCTCAAATTAACGGTAATAATTCTTTTTGTTTTTCTTCCGAGATTTTGAGTCCTTTCATAGCCGCCTCTGCTGTCAAACCCCAACTTTCCATGGCATTGCGAATATTATCAAGTAAAGTTTCTTTCTTAGCTTCTTCCAAAAGGTCTGCCGTAAGGTCTTCCATAAGTTTGCACATTCTTTTTACCCCCTGTTTGTTATTTTTGAGAAAGGAAACACGTTGAGCAAGCTGATGGTGTTTCATATCAGCCGGATTGTCACAGAAAAAGTCATGAATCAAATCGCCTAAAGCACTGCCACTATCGTCCTTATAACTGCCGTTGACGTAAATAATGTGAGTGCCGTCTTCAAAAAGTTTATTGGTCTCACGAATAATGCGTTCAATGTGATAAATTTGTTTGCCGTCTTTCAAAACATCATGCTCGGTGATAAAGATGACGAAAGTCTCAGTGAGTTCATTGAATTTTGCCTTCTTCTTCAATTTGTGATAATCAAGTATGGCAGAATTATATCTTGCACGAGCAGGAACTGCGCCGGAGTCTGTCCTTTGCACTTCGATATTGTAAAGTTTACCAGAGTCGTCAGTAGCAAAAACATCAAAACGGACAGACCTGCCGTATAGATTCTCAACACTCTTTTGGGTTTGGACTTTAAGAACATTGAGATTAGGTTTATCAAGAATAATGCGCAAAATGTATTGAACATCAACTTCATTGTTATCGAAACACGCACTGAAAAAAGTATCATCAATCAAGCGGAATTTTTTTATAGTCTCAAGATATTTATCGTTGGGCATTTACTCAAATCATCTCCAGCAAAACTTTTAAAGCAATTATATCATTAAGAAGGCGTATGTGCACCTGAATTTTTTATTGAGCATAAGATAAATGACAAAGCTCAGGGTGATTACTCAAATAGGAATTTTCTTCTTGCTCAAAGTCATCCATGCCGGCTTGAAAAAGATTGGATTCAAGATGTATCTGCTGTAAGAGGTCATCGGCATGTATCGTTTTCCCCGTAGGGATGTATTGTTTCAAATCTTGAGGATTGCGTAGAAGGTGTTGGCGATTTTTATCTAAACGTTTGCGCAGGAAGGTCGATATAGATTCGTCTCTTGGGATTTTTTCCGAGAGTAAAAATTTTCCATGAGAATAATCTTTGTAAGAAAACTCCAACCAAGTTTTGAAATGTACTTCCGTCGCTTTTGCTTTAAATAAGCGTAAAAATTCGTAAGCAGAAATGCCGATTAAAATGGATTAGTTCGGATAAACGGTTTCATCTTCATTTTGTAAAGTGATTTCGCTACCGTGATAAATAATTTTCAAATCGCGAAAGAAATCATCGGCAGAGAGATTTTTCGCAAGTGGTGTTACTTTTTCATGAAGAAGTTTTTTAAGAATGGCACGAGCAGTATTCATGGACTCAAACAATTTGTCGGGAGCTTGTTCAATATCGGTTAGAATAGAATCAGAGTAAGAGGGAAGGAACAACGACATTTTAGTTTTTAATTTGCTTTCAGCAACCCAAGTCTGTACGGTAAGAATAGAAGTCAACTCGTCTGCGCCGTTACTTTCGGCAAATTTTTTAATCGAGTCGATACAGTCCTGAAAAGAAATTATATCGGTTCCATTTTCGATAAGCCCACGAGCTTGAAGATTTTCGATTATGGTTAGCAGCTCTTGATTCTTCGGCTTAAAAGAATCTTTATCCAAGATACTCCAAGCATTATAAAATTCTTGCAGGAAACATACTGGTTTGCCGTCAGAGGATTTAGTCCATACTTCAAGCAATTCAGGTTTAGCATGTTGGCGTATAGACCAACTATTATTTTTAATTTCGTCGGCGGAAAACCAGCGTGGGTTGCATTTGCAAATAGCCTCATTGTCTGCGGCAAGCAGACGCAAAAAGTTTGTCGAGCTGAATTTGTAAGAGTGAGAGTCGGCGCAATACGGACGTTCGAGAAAAAATTGGGCGTTTAGCAACTGCCCGCCGTTTTTGCGAATGGATTGACAAATCTTTATGGCGACAGCACGGCGGTTTTCAAAAATTTCATCAGTGTTCATCTATGTTCCTTCCAGTTTCAGTGATTTTAGACAGGTCGATAGGAGAAACGTTAGCTTGAGTTACAATTTTTTCTTCCGAGCTTGTATCGTCGGAAGATGTCTGATTTGAGCGCAAAGCTTGCAATAAAGGCAAAACAGAGCCGGAAGATATATCAAGTTTTTCATTTTTAATTTGGCGTTTGACTTGCAGAAATATAAGTTCAACCTTTTGATTCTGCAGGTATTCAATGTCGGCGCAAATATTTTTTTCTTTGTCAGCTAATTTTTTACGCAAGGAACGAACTTTGAGTAATTCCGAGTTTTTCTTATCCAATTTTTTCTGAATGGAATCAAAAGAAATCAATCGTATGAGTATTTACCTCCAAAGTTTTTTATGCAAGTGTTTTTTGTAAATTGTTCTTATTGTCAGCTAAAAGTTGACAGAAGTATTGTTCATTGAGCGAGTAAAGTAAACCGACCCGCTCGACGAGCTGCCCGACATATAACAATCGCGCTAAATGTCTAATTTCTCTGTCGGAGTCAGAGTCACCGTTTAGAGATTTCATTTGAAGTTCGAGTTGCTTAAGAGAGGGAATTAAGTCACTGGAAGAAGCCCGAAGTTTTTCAAGTTGTGTATGTCGCAAAGAGAATCACCGCCGGAGAGTATAGCACAATAAAAAGTGAAAGTCACGGAATGCACTGAAATAGTGCAAAAAGAGTGCAACGGGCAATAGAAGAATATGCTAAGATAGGCAAACGAAGGATATAGGCGAAATGTTCACTTCCGCATTTCACTGCGTGAAATGCTAAAAGCTTATTGTGACGCCGTTTATACGGCGAGAAAAAATAGCCAGTCGCTGCGCTCCTTGAACCTGCGGTTGGCTGTGGAAGGGAGGAAAATTTTTAATGGCGATGTACCATTTCCGGCTCAAATCGGACAAGAAACCCAGCGGAACAAAAATATCAGCGGTTAAGCACGTGGAATACATAAATCGAGAAGGCAATTTTGCGCACGACGAACAATGGAAAGAATCAAATAAATTTGTAGGAGATTGCATAACGACGGCGTAGACATCAAACGCGCTTGGCGGACTAAATGCGTTCCTGTACAAGACCGATGAATTCGGCGCAATAAAGAACACAGAGCACGGACTGGAAGTGACGGAAAATGCGTCATTGACAACAATATCGATTGCGCTGATGTTAGCCGATGAAGCAATGGGACATAAGCCGTTAATAATCAATGGTACAGCAACATTCCGAAAGTCGGTGTTAGAAGCGGCATTTCAAGCAAATCTGCCCGTTTCGTTTCAAAATAAACTTTTGCAGAGAGCATTAGAAAGCAAAAAGGAGAATCAAGAAAATGAGCGACAAAAATTCCTCGCCACAGGAGGAAGAATTATCAGTAAACGTCCAGATACTAAGTCCCGTACTTCGCCGAGTCATGCGAAAAGAGTCGAAGATGCAACCAAAAAAGGATTTTGCTTGCCAACATTGTCCCAACGCTCTATGGTTTATCCAAAATCGCGAGGAACTGACGTGCTTTTGCAAGCTGATGAATTTAATGGTATGGACGAGTACGCAAGAGAATATAATAAGCGCGTGCGATGGGATTTTTCATGCGAACGAACAAAGTTAGCAAAGTTGACGGCGCAGAAAATATTGGAGAATGTGACGGAGGCAATGGAAGAAGAATCAGCAGTATCGCACGTGGAATATATAAATCGAGAAAGAGCGTTTGCGAAACGCGGCGGTTGTATTTTTCACGCGCATAATTTGCCAAAATGGGCGCAAGACGGCCCGAAAAATTTTTTTCAAGCGGCAGAGGAATACGAAGGAGTCGGCAATCGTCGATATATGGAAATAGAGTTTGCGTTGCCAAACGAGTTAAAAACAGTCGAGCAATATCGGCAGATTATTGATGCTTTTATAGCTAAACATTTGAGTGAGCATTATTATGCCTATGCGATACATAACAAAATAGGGGTAATGTCAGACGGGCAACATCATCCGCACGTTCACATTATGTTTTCGGAACGGGTAATAGATGATGTGGAGCGAAAACAAGAACGAGAAGCAAAAAGTTTCTTTTTATATCCGGCGCGGAAGAAAAAAGACGGCACAGAACCGTCTTTCGAGGAGAAATGGAAACGTGGAGCACCGAAAGC
>CAMJRX010000078.1 GCA_946408355.1 uncultured Selenomonadales bacterium | reverse complement strand
GGGCGAACTCCACGCACTCCGGAACTAAGCCGTGAACGTCGCCGCCGAAATGCGCTAATTCTCGCACGCCCGAAGAATTTTTATCCAAGATTCAGATTTTCATTTTTGCTTGAAGGGCGAACTCCACGCACTCCGGAACTAAGCCGTGAACGTCGCCGCCGAAATGCGCCAATTCTCGCACACCCGAAGAACTTATAAACAAAAACTCTGGGGCTGTCAATAAAAAAATCGTGTCGGCAGTCGGGATAAGATGCCGCATCATTTGCGCTTTGTTTACCTCGTATTCAAAATCTGCCGCTGAGCGCAACCCGCGAATTATTAAATTAACGTCGTGTTCTCTGATATAATCGGCGGCAAGTCCATTGCAACCGTCGACTGTCACGTTATCAATATGAACCGTCGCCTCGCGCAACAGGTCAACGCGCTCTTGCATGTTAAACAGAAATTTTTTCTGCTCGTTAATGAACACGCAGATAATCAGCTCATCAACTAATTTTGCCGCACGCTCAAAAATATTTATGTGCCCGTTCGTTACAGGGTCGAAACTCCCCGTGCAAAGTGCTCTTTTCATGATACTTTCCTCTCAAAGCAACGTGACGCAAGCTGGAAGCTTGAGCCAGCGGTCGCGCCGCGTTTTTTAATAATCTTAATGTCATCGCCGCGCCGGTACGCAACGCATGCGCATTGCTAGTTTTGTTTAAAGATTTCTATTGTTGTCGTGTTCCCATAATTTATTTTCCGGATAAGTTCAAAGTCGCTGGTTAAAATTTCTTCTACGCCGTGTTCAACGATTATAAGTCCACTTGATAAATTTAATTCCGCGATTAGGTTTAAAGATTTTTGCGCCAATCCTCTTGCATACGGCGGGTCGCTGAATATTAAATCGAATGTTAAGCCTTGCTTACTTAGCCGACGTAAAATTTTTTCAAAGTCGCCGCGCAGAATTGTACAATCATCAAACTTTGCTCGCACAACGTTGTCGCGAATTATTTCCGTTGTCGCCATATCGATAAATGTTGCCGAATTTGCGCCGCGTGATATTGATTCCAATCCTAAAGCTCCCGTGCCCGCGAATATGTCCAACACTGATTTTATCTCCGAAAAATTTATCAGCCCGCTTAATATGCTAAAAAGTGATTCCTTAACTCTGTCGGCAGTCGGTCGCGTCGAAAAATTTTTTGGCGTCTTTAATCGCAAACCTTTTGCTCGTCCCGTAATTATCCGCATTTTATCTTAACAAATCAATTTTTTCAATCTCGTAGCCGTTGCGATTCAGCGCGGCAACAATGCGGTCAATGTGCTGTTGATTGTGCGTCTCAACCGTAACCTCCAACACGACCTTTTTAAAACTGTCCGTGACGCGGGCTTGGTCGTGCTCAAGCTTGATGACGTTGGCATTTTCCTCCGTCAAAATTCTTGAAACGTTCAAAAGTTCGCCGGGCTTATCGGCAAGCAATACGCCAAAACAGAAAATCCTGCCGCGAACGATTAACGCTTTATCAATCAGCGCACTCAACGTTGAAATGTCGATATTGCCGCCGCTGACGATTGCCACGACTTTTTTATTTTTAAATGGCAACTTATTCAACGCCGCCAAACTTAAGACGCCCGCGCCCTCCGCAATAAGTTTATGCTTTTCAATAAGAAACAAAAGCGCGGACATAATTTCCATTTCGTTGACGGTAATAATTTCGTCGAGATATTTTTGGCAGAACGCAAAAGTTAAATCGCCCGCTGTCTTTACTGCGCAACCGTCTGCAACCGTGTCTGAACTTTTAAGCGAAACGATTTTTCCCGCGTCGAGTGCCGCCTTCATGCAAGCTGCATTTTCTGGTTCCACGCCAATAACTTTAACTTGCGGGCTAACAACTTTAGTAGCCAACGCCACGCCCGACGCAAAGCCGCCGCCGCCAATCGGAACTAAAATTGCGTCAACGTCCTTAAGTTCGTTAATAATTTCAAGCGCAGTAGTGCCCTGTCCAAGCAAAACTTCCAAGTCGTTGAACGGGTGAACGTAAACATAGCCGTGCGCCTTGCAAAGTTCTAAGCTGTGTTTATAAGCGTCGTCGAATCCGTCGCCGTGCAAAACAACTTCCGCGCCATAAGCTTTGGTCGCCTCAACTTTTAAAATCGGCGTGGTTGCTGGCATACAGATAACCGCCTTGACGCCTAACTTTTGCGCCGCGAATGCTACGCCTTGAGCATGATTGCCTGCCGACGCTGTAATAACTCCGCGCTTGCGTTCGTCCTCTGTCAAGTGGCTAATTTTGTTGTACGCGCCGCGAAGTTTGAAAGCTCCGGTATGTTGCATATTTTCGGGCTTGAGAAAAACATCGTTGCCGCTAAGCTCCGAAAAAAAATCGCTCGCTATAAGTTTCGTTTTCTTAACAATTCCTGCCAACTGTTTATCTGCGCGGTAAATGTCGGCTATCGTCGTGCGCTCTACAATCTCGGCAGGTGAAAGTTTTTCCTCCGCCACATTTTTATTATCGCTCAAAATAAAACCTCCCGTTGCTTAGTGCAGATAATTTACCATTACAAAGACGCAACGTCAACAAAATAGCAAAATCATCCTGGTTTTTGCGTACAAAATTTTTCGGCGGCGTCATGTCAATCTTTAGCATGATAAACTTAGTCAAGCCCGTCAAGGAAATTTTTTGCGGCTCTGATATAATTCGCACTGTCAAAAGGATAACAAATCCGAGTAATTAAAAATCAAGAACAATTCAAAGGAGCGATTCATCATGAAGAATAACAATAAAACTTTCGACGGCGATAAAATTTACGCGATTGCAGTGACGATTTTTGCAGGCGTTTGCTCTGTAGGTTTTCTTCTCACTGCCGCAGTCCACAATCTTTTCTGAACATCTCGTACAATTTCAAAGGAGCGATTCATCATGAAGAATAACGATAAATTTTTTGACGGCGATAAAATTTACGCTATGGCAATGACATTGTTCGCGGGCGTGTGCTCCGTAGGTATCATTCTCGCCGCCGCTATCGAAAATCTTTTCTGAACTTGAATATCTTGATAAAAAATTTTCCCCGTCAAAAGTTCGGCGGGGATTTTTTTATACGTCGGAGGGAACTGAGCCGCTTGACATTTCGCGCCATTTCTGCCGATAAAGTCGCGGCGACATCCCGATAATTTTCTTAAAGGCGCGGCTGAAATAATTTGAGTCTTCGTAGCCAACCCGCGCAGATATTTCCGTAAGCGGCAGGGAAGTATAAATCAGCAAGCATTGAGCTTTACCGATTCGCCGCCGCAAAATATATTGTTGGGGTGAATAGCCCGTTGCCTTTTTGAAAACGTGCGATAAATAATATTCATTGGCGCGGACAAGTCCGTTAAGTTCAGCAAGTGTCAATTCTTCGGTGTAATGTTCCTCGATATAGTTGCGGACGCGCTCAACGATAAAAATTTTTTCTTTGTTCGTGGTGAGAACGGTTGAGCAAATAATTCTGTAAACAATAATCACGACTGCGCGGGCTAGAGAATTTGCGATTTGATAGCCGTCTTTTTGTTGTGCGTAGTGGTGCACGAGCGGATAAAGTTGCGCAAGTTGGTCGGCGACGGCTTGGCAGGGAATTCGCGGACGGAAATTCTTGGGTACAAGTTCATTGACGGGGCGGGAGGGCAATTTTAAATTTTTAACGGCAATACACCACGCCTTTAATTTAGAGTAAAGCATTAAGCTTTCGTCGTGGAGGACGCCGCCATTGTGAATTAAAACATCGCCCGCCTGCACATTGCAAAGTTCGCCGTCAATAACCTGCGTGCCGTTGCCCGATAAAATGAAATTTAACTCCAAGCGGTCGTCGTGCTTGTGCATTGAACGCAATCCCTCGCTCCAATGATACACGCCCAAAAGTTGCGGCTCGCTCTCAAACGGGGAATTTTCTTGCGCGTCAAGTTCGATTATTTGTGCCAAATTTTTTCAAGCCTCTCTTTAATCGCCGCTTCTGCTCCCTGCGTAGTTGGTTCGTAGTAGCGTGCAGAAATTTTTTCATCGGGCAAATATTGTTGCTTAACGAAATGATTTTCAAAGTCGTGCGGATATTTATAACCGACGCCGTGCCCAAAAGTTTTTGCGCCTTTGTAATGGGTGTCGCGCAAATGTTTAGGGACGTCGCCTTGAGTGTCGGCAAGAGCTTTGTCAATCGCCAAATAAGCCGCATTGGATTTTGGCGCACTCGCAATGTATGTGACGGCTTGCGCCAAAATAATTCGCGCTTCGGGCAAGCCGACGAATTGAACCACTTGAGACGCCGCATTTGCCAAAATCAAAGCTTGAGGGTCGGCATTGCCAACGTCCTCTGCCGCGCAGATTACCATTCGCCGCGCAATAAATTTTAAATCCTCGCCGCCGTCAATCATCTTAGCTAAATAAAAAATTGCCGCGTCAGGGTCGGA
>CAMJRX010000077.1 GCA_946408355.1 uncultured Selenomonadales bacterium | reverse complement strand
AGCCACCGCGTTCAAATGGGCGATATTATTCACGTGGCGAACGAATACGGCATTAAAATTGATATTGTCAGCGATGACGAATTCGACGCCGCCTTAAAGCTTGCCATGCAGGACGAGGAAAAAAATTTGTTCGTCTCAAGTCTCATTGCCTATAATGAATCCGATAAAAAGTTGTACGAAGAAATTGACCACGACGATAGCTTTACTGTTAAAGTTCTTTATCGTTTGAATTGCCGCTGGTCTATCACCGACGAAAAATATATCAGGAATGCCATAGAGGCTTTGGATACTCTTGGCTTCTTTGAAGGGAACGCGAGATTTTAAGTATGGAATATAAACGTAATGACTATCTTGTAAGTAAAAAATTTTATCGCTACTTGATACCGAGTTTTTTATCGGAAATGGCGATGCATATGGGTTCGGTCGTCGACGCCGTAATTGTCGGCAATTTAATCGGCGTAGATGCATTGTCCGCCGTCACGCTTGCCAGCCCGATAATTCAAATTTCGCATATTCCGGGATTAATCTTGGGGCTGGGTGGCGCGACCCTTGCCGCAATTTGGTTAGGCGAACGCAAACTTAAAGACGCCTCCGACATGTTTTCTGCCTGCGTAATTGCGGGAATAGTTTTTTCAAGCATTGGCGCATTGACTGCCTTTTGGATAAATGAGCCGCTTGCATACCTCGTAGCCGCCGACCCGCGACTTGTTAATTTAGTCGAGGAATATCTGTTTATTAACATTTTGGGATTGCCGATAATGACGCTGGTTTTTCTGACGTGCGAATTTTTAAGCGTGGACAATCACCCCGATTTAGGCGCGTGGATGTTTTCAATCGCGGAAGTCGTCAACATTGTCTTTGACATTGTTTTGGTAAAATTCGCGGGAATGGGCATGGAAGGAGCCGCCGCCGCAACAATTATCGGTTATGCTTGCGGATTGGTCACGTTGATTTTCTATGCGCGTTCCAAAGACAGAATGTTGAAATTCCATTTAGGCGGCATTGCGTGGTTCAGAGATATTTTCTCCGCGCTCAAAATCGGCAGTCCGCGAGTAACGTTGGAACTCATGCAGGCGTTGCAAATTTTTGTACTCAACACCGCAGTTTTAACGGTTTTAGGCGTCGAGGCAATGGAAATTTATGCGGTCTGCTCAAATACGCTGATTATCGCGGAACTTTTAGCTGGCGGTATCATCAGCGTTATCCCGAATATTTGCGGCGTCCTCTTCGGCGAGAAAGATTACTTCGGAATTCGTCAGCTCATGAAAAAAGTTGTGGAGCTTAGCGGCGTTTTGATTTCGATTTTAACTGTCGTATTCTTGATTTTCCCTGAACGAATTGCAATGCTGTTTGGTTTGGAAAATGAGGAATTGCTCCCGACTGCCGCCGTTTGTCTGCAAATTTACAGCTTGAGTTTCGTGCTTTACGTCTTTAACGAATTCCTGCAACATTATTATCAAACGATTTTGGAAACAATGTTGGCGACGCTCGACACGGTTTTAGAATTTTTCGTGCTGTTGATTCCGATAACGTTTTTGCTTATGCATTATTACGGGATTTACGGCGTGTGCGCGGCGGTTCCGATTAGCGAGCTGTTGACGATAATTATTGTGGAAGGGACGCGAAAATTTTTACAAGAACGCGGCAAGCTTCCGCAAGAAGGTCTGCTGATGATTCCCAAGCCCGAACACGACGATTCATTTGACGTTACGATTGAGGCGGGCGAGGAAAATTCTGTTGGGCTGTCAGAAAAGATAATTGACTATTGCCGCACCCGAAATGTCGACGAACGCACAGCATATATTTTGGGGCTTGCGACGGAAGAAATTTCAATAAATATTTCGCGCTATGGCTACGGCGGCAAAATTAAGAAAAAATTAATCGACATAAATCTTTCGCACGACGGCGAGCAATGGATTTTGCGAATTCGCGACGACGGTATACCCTTTGACCCGACGAAATACAATGCCGGCGAGGAAGATACATTTTTGCTCGGCGGAATAAATATGATTCGCAAGCTTGCAAAAAATTTCACTTATACCAGAGTGCTCAACATGAACAACACGATTATAGAGGTTTAACTTGATTGAAATTTACTTGCTGAAGTTGACGAGCCGACTTGAACAGCCCGTTGAAAAATTTTTAAGATATTTTACGGAAAAACGGCGGGAAAAAATTTTGCGATATAAATTCACGGCAGATAGAAACCGCACGCTTTGGACGGAATTATTGGTGCGTTCGGTTATCGCAAAAAAAATATCCCGCCCGATTGAGGAAGTTTTAATCGAACGAGACGAAGTTGGCAAGCCATATGTAGTTAACAGCGAGTTCAAAATAAGTTTAGCGCACAGTGAGAATTGGGCGGCATGTAGCGTTGGCGAAGTTCCAAGCGGAATTGACGTGGAAGAAAACTTTGCTGACGCTCTTGCCATTGCCCAAAATTTTTTTACGGCGCAAGAGTATCAGCAACTTTGCAACGTCGACGGTTGGAGGCGAGCCGAAAAGTTTTTGAGCCTTTGGACGATTAAGGAAAGTTTTGTAAAGTTTACGGGGCGCGGCATAGAAGAAAACTTTAATTTAATCGACGGCGCGAAAATTTTATCTGATAATGTCGGGAAAAATTTTTTTGTCGACAAATCTGTAATTGGCGTTTGCACCGAGCGCGATAATCTTCCCCAAAATTTTAATCTTGTATCGCAGGATTTCTTTGATAAATTTTAATATTCCTCGTGAGCCGCAAAGGCGTTGTGGTTGTGTATTGATTCAAAGTTTTCACACTCAACGGCGAAGGCAGATAAATTTTTCACGCCGCGCAGAGCAATTACCACGTCGCGCAAAATATCTTCCACAAACTTTGGATTCTGATAGGCGGTTTCGGTTACAAATTTTTCATCTTCACGCTTTAGGAGCGGGAAAATTTCAGCTGAACCTTGCGCCTCAATCAATCGGACAAATTTTTCTATGGAAATGTTGTCAACGTCTTTAAAAGTCAACTTGACGCGGCAGATTGAGCGTTGATTATGTGCGCCGAAGTCTGAAATTTCCCTGCTACATGGGCAAAGCGACGCAAACGGCACGGCTAATCCCAAAGTAAAGTTCATGCGACTGCCGCTCTTGAGTTCGCCGATAAATTCACAGTCGACAGCTGACAGCGACGATTTTTTAGACACGGGCGAAATTTTTTCTATAAATAATTTAAAAGCAAGCGTTATTGCCGCAAAGTCGGTTGAAAGTTTTTTTAGCGCGTCGAGTAAAATTTTTTCCACATCGGGAATTTTTATCGGTCGTTGCGTCCAATCCGTTAAAATTTCTATCAGGCGGCTCATATGCGTCCCGCGCAGGTTGTCGGCGAGCGCAACTGTAAATCGAATTTTCGCTAAGACTTGTTGAGTTTTGCCTTCGTCCGAAATAAAAAATGGCAGTTGTACTCCCGTGATTCCTGTCCTATTTATTTTTATGCTACGCTTGTCTGGTTGATTTTGTACATCTGTCATAAATTTTTGTGTCCTCAACTTTGATAAATTTTTTCAAGGTTAATGTGACACTGCTACTGCTCCTTAAAACATGGTCATTTGTGTCCATGTTAAGATGAATTGGACAGACCTCGCGGTGCTGTCTTACTGCTTCCCCGTGTCCGTTTTCGCTGTAGCTACCAACGTTTTACTCCACAGTCGTAAATTCCCGGAGAGCCACCGGTATTAATTTTTTTGTTCCAGTTTGGTTTTCACTGGCAAGTACAGTTTAGGACGTATTTATGCTTTTGTCAATGTTTTAGTCTACTGTTGCCAATTCCTTACATGAGGGCTTCTGATTTTAGGGGTTGTTGTAAACTTAAGTAAAAGAAAACCATAAGCAGTTCTTTTACCATAAAGATTTAATCGCCCCCAAGAGAGTGGAAAAACCAATTGTAGAAGCATGACTTTGATTCAAAACTGTACAAAATGGCAGTGTCAAGCAGATTGTGTAAGTAGGAAAAAGCTAGCGGTCGAATTTGTCAAAGAGTGAAGCGAGGCGGTCGTTCAAGAGCAACTGATTGCTTTCCGAGCGACCAGTTGGCAATCGGACGATCTGCCCAATTTTTTTGCAACTCTACTACTCTAAGATAAAGCAATTTGAAAACGGAATAGTCATTAGGAAAAGCGCCGCGTTTTGTCACCTTGCCAAAACTGGAATTAACCGCCTCAATCGCATTGGTTGTGTACATAATTTTACGAACCGCCGACGGCAATCGTCCCGGGATATTTTGCCCAAACTTGGCAGAACCGCTTGAATTCGACGCGGCAAGCTTTGAGGCTCGCTGCTCCGTAGATTTTTTTCAAGTGAGCGGTCAAGTCCTTGTAATCGCGCGTTGGCACGTACTTTAGCGAATTACGAATAAGATGGACGATACAACGTTGCACGACCACTTCCGGGAAAATCGCCCATGCGCCCTCCTCAAGCCCCGACACTCCGTCCATAGAAATGAAGCCGACTTCTTGTACACCTCGACTTTTCAACTCGTCGAAAATCTGCATCCAGGCGTGTTTGCTCTCTTGAATCCAAAGCCCCAAAACTTTCAAACTCATTTTATCATTGCTTTTTTTTACCTAAATCTAGCAACAACCCTTAGTTATTGCACAATTTGATTGAATGCACTTGCGGCTTTATCCAAGTGCAACATACTAGCCAGTCTGCCAAATATGCCATAGGTAGCCCAATGGCATTAACTTAAGCGACGCGATAATTAAAGCCCACAGGATAAATATAAC
>CAMJRX010000076.1 GCA_946408355.1 uncultured Selenomonadales bacterium | reverse complement strand
AGAAGGTTTTTCGCACTTTAGCGCAGCCGAGAGGCAAGCGTCAAAAAGTGCGTCTAGGGTTTTCGGCTATCGTAGCGACGGCGAGAGCCTAGCGTCAAGCGATAGCCGCCGCAGTTTTGAACCTGTGCCGCCGAAAAATTACGCTAAGACGTTTTATCCGCGCTATGTAGAGGCGGCGCGGAAGTTTTTGGCTGGACGCGGCGGAAGTTATCGAGGCTTGACTGCAGAAACGTTTGAGAAATATGGCGTAGTCGTTCATCCGGAATTTGGAGTGGGCGACGCGGAAAAGTTGCCGACGCTGATAATTCCGTATGACGATTATCATTTTGTGGCGCGGGCGATAGACAGCAAGCGTCGCCCGACGCAACACGGACAGGGCGTAGGGCTGTATGAGCCTCTGGCGATAGACGGGAAATATCCGACGTTCATAGTGGAAGGCGAACTGGATGCATTATCAGTTGTGCAGTCGGTTGGAAATTTAGGGATTCGCTGTGTGTCGACGGGCGGAGCGTCAAAATATGGCAAGGTCGTGCTGGAATTGGAAAAGCGATTTGGGAAGTCGGAGAGTAAGCCGTCATTTTTGGTGTTGTTCGATAACGACGTGGCTGGTAAGACGAACGGGCTAAAATTAGTTGACGAACTGAGGGTAGCGGGTTATCCGACAGAAATGTTCTTTTTGTCGGAGCATATGGCAGGCGAAAGTTATCCGAAAGTGGACGCGAACGATTTATTGCAAAGCAATCCGGATGAATTAGTGCGGAGACTTTTGAACGGACTGGAAAAAAGTCACGAGTCTTTGGCAAGGCAAAAAGCGGCAAATGAAGAGAGGCGGCAAACAATGACAGAAACGAAAGTTCAGGCGACAGGAAATAAAAGCGGGATAGAAATCTTTTCGTTTACGGATTACTTTAGCGGAGAATTTTTTCGAGACATAGAGTTGACGGCAAAATACGCGGAACGAAAGACAGGTTTTGAGAACATAGACGCTTTACAGGTCTTTATGCCGGGTGTATACGCGCTTGGAGCGTTACCTGCAAGTGGGAAGACAACGTTCGCATGGCAACTGTTGAATCAGCTGGCAGAAAAAGGGGAGCCGTGCATATATTGTTCGTTTGAAATGAGCAAAGCAGAATTGTTCACGAAGTCGGTAGTGCGCGAGCTGTACAAGAAAAATCCAGCGATGAGTGAGCGGCTGAATCTGACGAGTGCGAATATCAGACGCGGAGCCCTGCGCGGGAGTTCGGAACTTCAAGAGCAAGCGGCTCAATTTGCAAAGTCGGCGACTAACTTGAGAGTGGCAGAGTTGTCGAACACAAGCGTGATGGAGTTAATTGAGGGATTAAAGCCGTTTTGCGCTGATGTGGACAGATCACTCGTCATTTGTGTGGACTATTTGCAGATAATCCCGAGCAATGGAAGTAAAGCGTCGTCGTCGAAAGAAAAAGTAGACGATATAATGTTGCGTCTGAAAGATTTCCAGCGAGCGACGCAAGCGACGTTGTTGGTGATAAGTTCGTTTAATCGGGAGAATTATTACCAGAAGGTGAGCTTTTCTTCTTTCAAGGAGAGCGGAGCGATAGAATATTCGGCAGATGTAATCTGGGGCTTGGAAAATCACGGCATAGACGCTGAGGGTAAGCTCGATAAAGACGAAGTAATCAAAATGAGTAAGGAAAAAGTGCGGCGGATAAAATTTTCGTGCCTGAAGAATAGAAATGGTGGCGCGTATGAGTGCTTTTTTAGGTATCATGCGGCGTATGATTATTTTGAGGCGTGTGAAGAAGAAGAAAAGACTGGTAGGCGTTATGAGCATTGATTAAGTATGTTATTCATTTTCCGTATCGGGCACCATAATCAATCGTTTGTCTTAGGAGTGACGATTGATGAGGTGAGATTTTGAGTAAATTTTTTATCGATCACCCGATACCGGCTCTGGTGCTGTCGATTATCTTGACGTTGGTTGGAACTTTATCAGTTTTGCGTCTGCCGATAGCCGAGTATCCTGATATTGCACATCCGACTATTTTTGTTTCGACCAGTTATGTTGGTGCAGATGTTTCCGTTGTAAATAATACGGTCGCGCAGATTATTGAGGACGCAGTAAATGGTGCGGGCGATATTGAGTTTATGCACTCGACAGTTGACGCCGGAGGGAATTACGAGCTGTCGATTGTTTTTAAGCAAGGTACTGACATTGATACAGCCGCCGTCCGTGTGCAGAATAAAATTTCAGCGGTATTGAGTGACTTGCCGGCTCAATTGCAAGCGCAAGGCGTGACCGTCAACAAAAATACGCCCGAATCAGTCTTCATGTTCGATTTGATTTCGCCCAAAGGAAGTCACGACGCTGTTTTCATGAAGAATTATGCGACGGCTTATTTTCTGGACAAAATCAATCGAGTTGACGGCGTTGGCAAAGTGACTTCTTATGATGGCGATTACTCGATGCGTATTTGGCTTAATCCGGATAAGCTTGCAGATTTGGGCTTAACGATTTCTGAGGTGGAAGCGGCGATTAAGGAGCAGAATGTACAAGCGGCAGTCGGTAGTTTAGGTAAAATGCCCGTGAGCAGTTTGCAGGAGCGAGAATTTATTGGACGGTCAATTAATCGCAAAGATACGGTCGCTGATTTTGAGAATATTGTCGTTAAGGCGGCTGACGGTTCGTTTGTGCGCATGAAAGATTTTGCTCGTGTTGAAGTCGGCGTTCGGAGCATGGACTCTGTTTCTTTCCAAGACGGACACGAGACGGCAACTTTTTCCGTTCTGCTGACCAACGACGCCAATACACTTGAAACGATTTCGGCGGTGAAGAAAATTTTGGTTGAGGCTGAAAGAGATTTTCCGCCCGACATGAAAATATCAATCTCAATGGACGCGACGCGATTTATTAAGGAATCACTCTCTGAAGTGTCGCATACGTTTTTTGAAGCGTTGTTGTTGGTTATCGTAATCGTATGGCTGTTCCTGCGTAATCTCCGAGCAACGATAATCGCGCTGTTGGCAATTCCGGTGTCAATCGTGGCGACGTTTGCGGTCTTTCCTGTCGTCGGCTTTTCAATCAATACGTTGACGTTGTTCGCGCTGATTTTGGCAATCGGTTTGGTTGTCGACGATGCGATAGTCATGATAGAAATCGTGGAGAAAAAAATGGAGCGTGGTTTGGAAGTCAAAGCGGCGACACTCTCTGCAATGAAAGAAATTCAAGCTCCGATAATTGCGATAGCATGTGTCTTGTCGGCAGTGTTCATACCTGCTGCGTTTTTGGAGGGAATAACGGGCGAGCTGTATCGGCAATTCGCGCTGACAATCGTGGTGTCAATGATTTTTTCGACGTTAGTCGCGCTGACGTTTACGCCTGCGCTTTGTGTGCTTATTATGCGTCGCCAAGAACAAAGTTCATTTTCTTTTTTCGAGGGACTCAAGGCTAAATTCAGCGGCTTACTGGATATTTTTATGCAGCGGAAAAATTTTGTGTTGCTCGGCTTAGCGGCGGTGACAATCTGCGCGGTGTGGCTCAATAAGATTTTGCCGAGTGAGTATATTCCTCAAGAAGACAAGGGGAATTTCTTTGTCGCAGTGAATTTGCCGGAAGGAACTTCGCTGAATCGGACGATTGAAGCATTGAACAGATTTTCGGACGCGCTTCTTCGGATTGACAGCGTGGAGAATATTTCGTGTATAGCTGGAATAGACATGTTAGGCGGTGGCATGAGTTCAAGCGGTGGAGCAGTGTTTGGCATTTTGAAAGATTGGAACGAACGGACGTTGACTCTTAATGATGTATTGGTTGAAGTTGAAGAGACAGCGTCTGTTGCTATTCCTGAAGCCGGAATTTTTGCAATGGGTTCGGGTTCGTTACCCGGAATGGAATCTGCAGGAGCGGTGTCAATGCGTTTGCTTGACGTTAAGAATCATAGCGACGCCGAGCTTGCCTTTCTTGCAAAGGCGATAGAAATTGCCGCGAATGAAAGAGATGAACTTGAGGGTGTTCGAGAGAATTTTACTGTGTCGAAACCTTACGTGGATGTTCGCGTAGATGAGGATAAAGCAAAATTTCTGGGTGTGAATCTTGAGGATGTTTATTCAGCATTGCGAGTGAACTTCAGTGGTGAGGAGGTCAATGACTTCACGAGTTTTGGTCGTGTCTACAAGGTTGTCGTTCAAGCCGATACGCGTTATCGTGATTCGGTTGATTCTACGCGATTTATTTTTGTCCGAAATGCGCAAGGAGCCCTTGTGCCGCTTTCTACGCTGGTAACATTGACGCAGACGACGGGAGCCGCGCAGATTTCCAGATATAATGGTGTGCGGAGCGTAAATTTCGATGCAAATGTTGGTGAAGGATTTTCAACAGGGCAAGCACTGGAGGCATTAGAGGCGGTCGTTGAGGAAGTTGCGCCAAATACTTTTCAAATTGAGTGGGCAGAGCAAAGTCGGCAAGAAAAATTGGCTCAAAACTCTGTCGCAAAGATTTTCGTGCTGTCGTTGATATTTGTTTTCCTATGTTTGGTCGCTTTGTACGAGTCATGGAAAGTTCCGTTTGCAGTTTTGCTCTCGGTGCCGACGGGGATTTTCGGAGCTTTGTTGGCAGAAGTTATTACAGGCAATTTGGCAAGTATTTACATGCAGATAGGGATTTTGGTCTTAATCGGATTAACGGCGAAAAACGCGATATTGATTGTTGAATTTGCTCGGAAAAAGGTTGAGCACGGCGAAGAATCTGCGCGGGCGGCAATATCTGCGGCTCAGGAGCGTTTACGCCCGATATTGATGACATCGCTGGCATTTATCGCGGCATGTATCCCGTTGGCAATGGCAAGCGGCGCAGGTTCAGCAGCCAGGAATTCTATGGGGGCGGCAGTCGTCGGTGGAATGTTTTTTGCAACAATGTTCGGAGTATTTGTTGTGCCAATTTTGTTCGCGCTAATTGTGCGGCAAGGTAAATCTCCAAAAAGATAAAAACTTTTTTTCTTTCAAAGGAAATGCATAAAAAAACAACGTAAGTCTTTTCTTACGCTGTTTTTTGTTTAGGACTTTTTTAGGCAGTTGCATTTTTTGATAGTTTGTAGTAAATGCCGCGCCGTTGCATCAGATTTTCGTGTGATCCTTCTTCGGCGATGGTTCCATGTTCGAGGACGAGAATTCTGTTGGAGTTACGGACGGTTGCCAGGCGGTGAGCAATGGTTATCGTCGTGCGGTTCTCGGAAAGTTTTTGCATTGCCCGCTGAATTTGGCGTTCGGTTTCATTATCAAGGGCGGAAGTTGCCTCGTCGAGGATTAAAATCTTTGGGTTGCGCAGGAACATTCTCGCGATTGCCAAGCGTTGTTTCTGTCCGCCGCTAAGTTTAAC
>CAMJRX010000075.1 GCA_946408355.1 uncultured Selenomonadales bacterium | reverse complement strand
CGACTTCGATTTTGCCGTTCATCATCTCGACGATACTTTTTGTAATCGCCATGCCTAAGCCCGAAGAACCATATTTATTCGTGTTACCCGAATCCTCTTGACTGAACGCCTCAAAAATTTTCGGCAGATAGTCTTTGCTCATGCCGATACCCGTATCCTTAATCGTAAATTTAATCGCGGATTTTTTGTCGAAGTCAGCGGTTTTCTCGACGATTAAATCAACTTTGCCGCCTTCGGGAGTGAACTTGACCGCGTTACCTAAAATATTTATCAGCACTTGACGCAACTTTATGATGTCACCAATGTAATATTCGCCGATATGACCGTTTATGTGGCAGTTGTATTCAAGTTTCTTTTCGCTACATTGCCCGCTGAAAATTGTATTAATCTGCTCAATCAATTTCGGGAAAGAAAATTCCTCGTTGCGAATCGTCAGGCGTCCCGACTCAATGCGCGACATGTCAAGAATATCATTTATCAAGCTAAGCAAATGTTGCGCGGAAGTGCCGATTTTCTCCAGATAACCTCTGGTCGTGTCGGAAATGCCAGGCTCGTGAAGTGCTAAGCTGTCCAATCCGATAATCGCGTTCATAGGCGTGCGTATCTCGTGACTCATTGCAGACAGGAAAGTTGTTTTGGCTTTGCTTGCCTGTTCTGCCGTCTTTAGGGCGTCGCTTAATGCTTGACTCTTCTCCATTGCGTCGCGCATTTCCGAATCAATATCCGTAATTCCCACGCCGATAACGTGATTGGAAATTCTGGTGCCGTCGTCAGCAATCCCAACGCTCGCCATACGAATCATCTCGTAACATTCCTTGCCGTTTCTGTTCGCTAAGTAACGATACATTATGACAGAATTATTTTCTAAGCCTTCGCGAATCGCATCGGGCTTTATAAATTTCAAGAAGTCGTCGCGATATTCAGCCGTGACGTAAAGATTTGCGTACTCGGTAAATCTTCTGCTGAACTTAAAGCCTTCGCCTTCGGCAAGCGCATTTTCTAATTCCTTGTCGCCTCTGTAGCAAATGCCCGAATCATCAGCAATATTGACGTAATAAACACTGCGATAATCGCTCGATAAGGCGCGTATCATGTTATCCTGTTGAGCTTTTTCCTGTTCTTGCGCTAAAAGTTCTTCCTGCAAAGCTAATTGTTCTTCCAATTCTTGCTGCTTAACGCGGTTTTCGGCGTCGGCAGTTTCCTTTTCTAATCGCGCTTTGGCGGCTTTACGCAACTGAACAATTACCATAATAAACATTGCAATCAAAACCAAAGCTGTAGCGATTGCATGAAGTAAACTTCTAAAAATAATGTTATCAGTAATGGCACCGATTTTTTCGCTGATAATGCTTTCACGAATCAAATAAGTTAAAATCCAGTTCGTGCCGTGAACGGGGACATAATACATAGTTTCTTGCACGCCGTTATAGTTGAAGGCGACGAATCCTTTTATGCCGTTATCGAAATCGCGTTTAATTTTATCGAGGGAATACCCTCTTTCAAACTTTGCGTTATCCATTGCCGAAAATAAATTCCTCGAGCCTGAACGACCGCCTAAAACCATGCCTGTTAATGCAATGCCGTCTTTGGTGTAGAGATTGCAAAAAGTTGTATTGCTGCTTGTCGTCTGCAAGGAAACTGCCTCTAACATGCGATTAATATCAATCTCCACTAAACACGCTACTATAGTTTTTCCCATAAACGGCAGATTATCGGCGGGTTTTGCGATAACAACTTTTTTGTTGTTACCGTCAAGATTTTTAATAGAAATTTCCGTCTCGGTGATGTTCTTATAATCAAAATTATATAAGGCGATGTCGTTGCGAGTGCCGCGCGAAGTGTAAATTAATCCGTCCTTATCGACAAAGGCAAATTTCTCCAAGCCGTAAAGTTGTTTCATTCGCGCCTGATAAGCTTGCAATTTCTCAACACTACTCAAGTCATCTTTAGTCATGAGATCCATTGCAATATTTATATCGTTAATATAATCGCTCAATTTGCTAGCAACGACCTGTTCGCGCCTGCCAGCCAGTTCGTCCAAATACAAAAGGCTCACCGTGCGCACGGCGTCCTCGTTGTCTGTGCTTACACTTTTGCCCATCCAAAAAGTACCGGCGATAAGAATCACCACAACGATAAGTGCACCGATTATAACTTCCTTCATGAGGTTTTTTTGCTCGGTTTCCATTTTCCCACCTCTAATAAATTTTTCAACCGTGCAGATTGTACAACATAATCTTCAATGCGTGAAGAAAAATTTTTACAGCGCGGCGCGAATCAAAAAAATAATGTCGCCGTCGTCGTTTTCTTTGGAACTTTCGAGGCGTGCCGATTGAGCGACGAAACTTTTCACGCGGGAAAGGTAATTTTTCACGGCGTCGGGATTATCAGTTGCGCTCTCCAACTCTAAAATATTTTCTTCGATGCTAATTTTTGTTAAGCGAACGTCGCCGCCCGAAATTTTCCCAATATTGATTAAAAGATTAAAATGGTTCTTAATATCAATCTGCGCGGCGAGGTTGTTAAGTCTGTGCAATTCGGCAATATCGGCGTCGATAGTTTTTTTTAAGATAATATCAGCATGCAATTCTTCGATTGAAGTTTTCGCGGCGTCGAGTTTATCGGAAGCCTCATGGTAGTCTAAAAGAAGTTTTACCGAGCCGATAAGCAAGCCGATAAAAAAAATTGCCGCCAATGCCAGCGAAATTTTTTGCCAATTCCACACGCCACCCCGCGCCGATAAAAGATTCGGAGCTTGTTTATTGCGGATAATTTCTGTTATAAATTCTGTTCGGTCATACGGGTGAACTTTTGCCAACATATCGACGGGCATAACTGATAAGCCGCGCAAGTTCATGTTAAACTTTTTGAACGCCGAACGGAAGTCCTCAACCTTAGCACGCGGCAAAGTTTCCATCCAAAGTTCCTCGCCGACTTTAGTAAACGAAAACGCCGCCTCTGCGCCTGCTTGAGCCACTGCCCAACTTTTGACGAGCGCGGGAATTTCTTTTTCGGGAATGTTGCCAACTTCTGTTTGAAAAGTTACGGCGTCTTCCGCTTGAAGGCAAAAGCCAACCGATGAAGTTTTCCAGCCCTTTTGAGTGCATACGAGCGAAATTTTTTCAGCAAGCAATTCCGGTTCCGAGCCGTCCGCGTCAATCTCGACCGTCTCAAATTTTTTAGTCAGGCGCACGACAAAAATTTTTTCTCCGTCAAAATACGCGCCGATAATTTCGCTCAAGTTTTGGCGGAAAAATTTCTTCAACCATTCTATCATTGTACGAGTTCAGCAACCGTTGCATTTACAGCTTTAACTAAATCTTGCGGCACGAGGACAATTTGCATACCGCGTTGACCTGCGCTTATCGAAATTTTTTCCAACGTCAAGGCGCGGGCGTCTAAGTACACGGGATAATTTTTCTTTGCGCCGAGCGGCGAGCAACCTCCGCGAACATAACCCGTTAGCGGCAAAAGTTCTTTCAACGCAATCATTTCGACGGATTTATTTCCGCTAGCCTTAGCCAATGCCTTTAAATTGAGTTCGTCGCCACCGCCAATAACCGCCATAATCACGCCAGTTTTGTCGCCGCGAGCCACCAACGTTTTAAAAATCATTTTAATATCAAGCCCGCTGATTTGCGCGACGTGCACCGCTGATAAATCGTTTTCGTCAACAGCATAAGTTTTTATTTCGTAAGCAATGCCCAGCCCGTCGAGAATTCGGGCGGCGTTCGTCTTCTTAATTTTTTTCGTCATATCTTAATCTCTCCCAATCAAATTAAAGCGCGGGTCGCATTCAAAAACTCTGAACCACGGCAGATTGACTTTTAAATCCTCGAGGCTCCATTTGCGCGGCACAAGTAAATTTTCGTTGGCAAAGGAGGTTATCTTCTCGGTTGTTAGCGCGTCCATTTGAGTAATCACGTCGTCGAGTTTGTAAGGATTGATACCTAATCTGTAGCACTCGGCAGTAACTTCTGCGCGGACGTTTGCTTGATATGCCCAATCGTCGAGGTAGCGCGTAATTAAAAGTTCGGCAATGTCCTTGTCGTTCATAAATTTTGTAAGGACGCCCGCGCCAATTACAAAGCCGCTTGAATTAGTCGCCGTGTTCCAACCGCCATAAGCCCGAATCTTGAATTGCAAATCATTTTCCTTTAGCTGATTCATCAAAGCTCTGTCGGCACCGTTAGCAAAGGAAATATCTGCAATGGCAACGGGATAATCTTTATCCATAAAATTTTTAACAATCGCCATGAACGGCTTTAAGTCGCCGCGCAGTTTAAGTTTATTTTTCTTGAGATTATTTGCCTCGTAAGTTTTTCCGTTAGAATTTGTGTTGACGGCAAGTACGAGGTCAGCGCGTTCGTGAGCGGGAATTTTAAATCCGCCCGCCGCGATAATTGCTGCGTCAATCGAAACGCCAATAGGCTCGTTGCAATAAATCGGAAAAGTTTCTGCGCCCTTGCCTGTGTTGTATTCGACGGAAACGAACGGGCGATAATTCATATCTTCGTTAATGGCGCGGGCAATCATCAACATTCCGAGTTCGTCTGCGCCGGAGGTAACTTGAATAACGGTTTTGCCCATATCGCTTGCAAGTTCGATAAGTTTACGGCTTTCGCGGTGCGTTTGAGAGTAAATCGCGCTGTCGTCGCAACCGAGCAGAAAATATTCAAAGACACCTTGCCGCGTTAATTCAATTAGATATTTATTGGCGTCGAAATTTTCATCGCGGCGTTCAAACCAATCGTCAAGATATTCTTTTGGAATTTGCATTTCGAGTTCTTTAAGTTGCCGCTGTTCTCTACGCGAGAGTTTGTTCATCTCCTGCTTATCGAGGAGCGCGGTGTATTGAAAAATTTTCGCGCCGTGCGTGGCGTAATATTCCGGCTCCGTTTTATAAGCTACAGTACGTGGCGTGCGCATAATCGTTCCAAAAGCGTAAATTGTCAGGTAAGGAAATTTTTCGTCGAAAGTTTTAAATCGTTGAGCACGCTCCATAATTTCCGGCGGATTGAGGTCTTGAACACGCGAGCCAACCAAACTTCCATAAAGCAATGCATCAGTTGACAGGACGGCATAATCTGCGGCAGGTGCATTTTCGTTTAACCAAGTCCAAAGTTTATCGGGGTCGCCATTGAAATTTTTTGAGCCTAAAATTTCTTCCGATGGCGTTAAAATTTCATAGTCGAGTTTATCTGCCACTTGCACCACTTGAAATAAATTGCACGGACGATTATCTATTGGCACGTATAAAATTTTTTTGCCCTGCGCGGACACCGTCGAAGTAAAAATTATCAACGCGAGTAATATAAAAAATATTTGTTTCAAAATTATTTCCTCCTGTTATATAAAAGTGAATTGAAACTCGAAAGAGTTTTGATAAAATCCAAGCGGACAGGTTTCTTCTTTTCCTCCTTGTGGTGCTGTCCACTTTA
>CAMJRX010000074.1 GCA_946408355.1 uncultured Selenomonadales bacterium | reverse complement strand
TGATACCGCGAATGAATCACGCCAAAAAGCAAATGAACGCATTGGAAGACCGAATCGCCCGCGATAAAGTCAACACTCGTTATCGGGTAACGGTTTCTGATACGTTGAGAAATAATCAAGCGGCATTGCTAATCGCCGACGCAATTTTAAAGGAACCGGAAGCAGTGCAACTGGTCGCTCGCTCCGACGGCAATAATCTTGAAATGGAAAAGGATTGGGAATTAATGTCCGAACTCGACAAGGACGAATTTATCCGAAAGAAAATTATTCGCGAATTATGATAATAATATTTTAAATCTATCGTGTTGACAATTGAGTTAGTACAGTATAGAATTAAACATATTAGTAATATTACAGAGGTGATTTTATGAATAATGGATGTCTCGGAAAGAGTATCGTTCCTCTGCGACACTTTTCAATGGAGTTGGCTAACCAGCTAATCGACCCTAAAATCAACATAGAAGAAATTAAGGGACTTGCCACTATATCAGGTAAAAGGGACGGAAAATATTTATCGTTCGTGATTGAGCAACGCGATTACGACGAAATTCAACTTGAATCAAAAGATAACTTCAAACGCAAATCGGATTACAAGGAAGAAATTAAACGTCTATACAAAAATGGTTTTAAACAAAAAGAAATAGCCGCTCGGTTGAATATGTCACAGTCTTTTGTTTCTAGGCTTTTGAATAGTGATTGACAATGGAGGTTAGTTATGCCGAACGATGAACTCGAAGATTTTTTTTTCGATGACGACGATTTGATTATAATTGACAATAGTTTTAGCACAAATCTGCCAGCGGAACACAAACATAATCTGACCAAGTTATTTTGTAAATTAACAGTTGCTCCGTTTGGTGAGATTTTTGCTACCCCATTCAACAACGAAAAGACACTTATAACCTATGCTAAACTCGATTACGTGAATTCTGGCGTTAAGTTCGATAGGAAATTTGATGAAATACATGAACTCATTTTAAATTCTCTCTACTCGTTCTACCGCGCAGACAATATTTTGTTCACCAGTCGAAGCATATTGCAACACATATTCGGAAATGTTCCCGACCACTTCCAATTCGAGCTTGTTGAAATCATTGAGCAACACCTTGACGAACTCAAATATATGCGAATCTCTATGGATTTGAAAGATAAATTCGGCAATAACGCACACATAAAAATTCACGGCGAAAAATATCGTCCGGTCGAATTAGAGGAAAGCCTTTTAGACGTGAGCATTTTGAAAATGAAATCTGCTAAGAATAGCAAGATTGTCAAGGTTTACAGAATTAACAGATTGTCTCCAATATTTAAGTACGCCGAGAAGCTTAAGCAAATTACATCATGGCAGACGGAATACATGAAAGTTCCCGTCCGTAAAACCATGCAAAATGCACTGTTGTGCAATTATCTGCTAACAAAAATTTCTTTAGTGAAAAATTCCAAGAATAAATACAAAAATAATGGCATACTATTTACAACGATTCATGAGGATTTAAAACTCGATGTTGATAATCGGAATAAGATAAAAAACATTCGTGACAACATACGCAAAATGTTTGATTACTGGATTAAAATAGGACTGATTAAATCCTATTGTTTTGAAAAAAAAGGAAAATCGTTCTATAAAATTTCTTTTACTGTTGCCTCTGGTATCACTAAGGAGGGAAGCCAACTTGATTAGGGATAATCTCGACTATATCCACGCCCATCCAGAAATTTATTTTACGCAAGAAGCGAAGAAAGGTGGATATGTCTGTCCGGTTTGTGGCAATGGCTCTGGCTCAGACGGCACGGGAGTTAAGCTTATCAAAGGGCAATCTTTCCGCTACAAATGTTTCAAATGCGATACATCGGGAGATGTGATAAATTTTTACGCGGCAGAACATCACCTCAGCAACATTGAGGCTATCGCACAAGTCTCCGCTCTTTACGGCTTAGAAGTTCCCAAGAAAAAATTAAAAAAAATCTCCCATACACATAGGCAAGCTATTTCAAAAGAGACTCCTTTAGAGAATTCAACCAATGTTGAAGTCGTAGCTGAAGACATACTCCTCGCCGCCAGTCACCTACGCGAAACGGATTATTTCATTAAACGCGGCATTTCTTATGAGACTGCTGAAAAATATAATTGTGGCTATATGGCGGAATGGATTCACCCAACAAAGCGAGGCGATAAGAATATTTATCCTTCGCCTCGTGTCATCATTCCAACAAGCAAAAAATCTTACAGTGCGCGTTCCACTGACGACAATAAAATTCCAAAGATGAAAGCTGGCACGGGGAATATTTTCAACATTGACGTTTTGAAATCATCCCGACAAAATGTCGTCGTTGTTGAAGGAGAATTTGACGCGCTATCCATTATCGAAGCAGGAAATGATGCTATAGCTCTCGGCAGTACCAGCAACGTCGATAAACTCATCAACTGGCTGAGAGAAAAAAATATCCGACCGTATCTGCCTCTGGTTTTGAACCTAGACGCCGATGAAGCTGGACAAAATGCTACTGAAAAACTTGCCGCCGCTCTTCGCGACATGCGTATTCGATTTTACGAAGTAAATCTTATCGTTGAAGGTTGTAAGGATCAGAACGAAAGCCTAGTAAAATTCCGTAATGATTTTTTCCAACTTGTCGCCGACATTCCGAACAAAGTCAATGAGCTACAACAGCAAGCTCGTTTCCAACTGACTGACTTTGCCAAAATTGATACTTGGGAGAAAAATATCCACACGGGACGCAAGGCAATTTCCACTGGATGGAATTCTCTCGACACCGCTCTTGACGGCGGTTTGTATGAAGGTCTTTACGTTATTCCTGCTACTCCTGGCACTGGCAAAACTGCTCTGGCTTTACAAATGGCATTTCAAATTGCGCAACAGCAACAAGACGTTCTTTATATCAGCATGGAAATGGGAGAAGAGGAAATCTACGAACGGCACCTCAGCCGTATTTCCTATCAACTTTTTTGGCATGACGAAAGAAATCGCCATAAAGCCAAAACAGTACATTCCATGATTCAAGAAGGTAAGACCGTCGCTCAAGCAAGAGAGGTTTTCAAAAAAGTCGCGCCATATCTACGCACTGAATGTAGTGTCGGAACTACTGACGCTGATGATATTAGACGCATCGTTGAAACTTACGAATATGAATTAAATTCTTTGCCTGTCGTCTTTATTGATTATCTTCAAATCCTCAAAGCCCACGACGCGCACATGACTGACAAGCAAGCAGTCGACTATAACGTTCTTCGACTCAAGCAACTTTCTCGCGACTTCAAAATTCCTGTCGTCATCTTGTCTTCAATGAATAGAATGAGCTACGCCGACGTAATTAGCATGGCTGCATTAAAAGAATCTGGAGCCATTGAATATACTGCCGATGTTTGTCTCGGTCTGCAACACGCCAACATGGAACAAATTAAGACTGGAACAAGCACAGGTAAAGCCGAAAAAACTATTCGCCAGATGAAAGGAAAATCCGAACGCGATATGGAAATCGTCATTCTCAAAAATCGCAACGGTAAAATTAGTGAGGAATTATCATTTTCATATTATGCCATGTTTCATCATTTTAAAATAGTTGAAGAACCTGCTACCGTGACTAAAACTGATTGTGTCTTCGGAAACGACAAAATGAAGAATGTAAAATCCGTATGAAAAGCGAGGAGGTGTAAAGATGAGCGTTTCTGTCGAAATCAGTCCAGCTGTTTTGGCATGGGTTGGACAACAAATTTCAGCCGAAAATGACACGCAAATCACCGCACTTCTCAGCAGATGGATGAATAAAGAAGAAAAACCCAACACAAAAACTATCCGTCGAGTGAGCCAAGCCACTCATATACCTTTTGGCTACTTTTTCTTAAAATATCCGCCACAAGAGGAGTGTGACTTAATTCATTGTCGTACAATTAACAGCACGTCAATCAAAACCCAGAGCCGCGATTTTATTGATGTCTATAACAGCATGCTTAACGTCCAAAATTGGATGTCTGAATACAATCGTGAAACTTTAGGATTAGAACCGTTATCATTTGTAGGTCGATACAATGAAAACAATTCGCCGATGGAAATAGCGGTTAATATTCGGCACGAGCTTGAATTGTCCGAGAACTTTTTTATACAAGAAAAATCATCAGAGAGTTCCTTTAACTATTTGCGGAAAAGAATTTCTGAATCAGGTATTCTGGTCATGAAAAATGCTGTAGTAGGGAGCAACACACATCGCAAATTAGACATCAAAGAGTTTCGTGCATTTACAATCATCAACAATTATGCTCCATTGATTTTCATAAACGGAAATGATACGAAAACTGGAAAGCTTTTTTCGCTGGCTCATGAACTTGCTCACATTTGGATTGGTTCAAATAGTCTTTTCAATGATTTATATTCTAATTTATCCGTAAGTAAGTCTGAACAAATTTGTAATGCAGTTGCAGCTGAGATTCTTACCCCTATATCAATTTTTAAATATAAATGGACTGAATCAAAAATCGATTCTATTGCTAAGATTTCTATTCTGGCGGATGTTTTTCATTGTAGTAAGTTGGTTATTGCGCGTCGAGCCCTAGATTTGAAATTCATAAATCAAAAGACTTACACTGAAATTCAATCACAAACAAGAACACAACTTGAAACTTCGCCTCCTGACAGCAAATCAAAATTTGGAGGCGGAAGTTTTTACAACACTCTCAAATCAAATTGGGATAAGAATTTTATCTTGGCACTAGATTACAGTACGAAAGCTGGAACCACGCCTTACCTTGACGCTTATAGGCTTACAGGCTTCAAAAGCAAAACCTTTCAGAATTTGGTTGCTAAATTAAATCAAGGGCAGGTGGAAATCACTTGAGCGGATATTTACTCGACGCAAACGTTTTAATAACGCCTCATAAACAATATTACCCTTTCGATTTTGCGCCTTCTTTTTGGGAGCAACTTGCCAATGTATTAAGAAGAAAAGACGCCACTATTTTGAGAGTAGTAAGTAAAGAGATATTGAATAAAATGAATGACTTTCTTTCAGAGTGGCTTAAAGAAATAAAAGAAGACATTAAAATTCCGTCCGTCGAGAGAAATCAAAAAGTTCATGACAACTATGCTCTTGTGCTTCAACATATACAGACATGCGGATTTTATACAAATACCGCGTTGTTAAATTGGGCAAGAGACGGTGTTGCTGACCCTTGGCTTATAGTAACCGCAATGAATAACGACTATTAAATCGTAACCAACGAACAACCATCTGGAAAACTCTCCTGCAAAAATCTACAAAATAATCCAAAGATTCCAGATGTAGCAAAACATTTCCATGTTCAATGTATTTCCCTATTTGATTTCATGCGAGCTATGAACTTCAGAATGTAGAGCATTGTTTTTAAACGTCGATGAAAATTTAAAAGCTAAAATAAAAATTATATCCTTATTCGTATGCGATAGTTCGTTGCATACGAATATTTTTTTCTCATTTTTCTCCCAATAAAGTTACGCACTATTTTTCACAATATCTATACCTTTTTTAACGAAAGCTCCTTATTTTTTGCTGAAAATAAACTGCACTACCGAGAACGCGTTACGATACTACCGAGAACGCGTTACGAAGCACCGAGAACGCGTTACGCAACATTTTTCACAAAGTGCC
>CAMJRX010000073.1 GCA_946408355.1 uncultured Selenomonadales bacterium | reverse complement strand
GTAGAAAATCCGCAATAGCGGATTTTTCAAGTTGGCTAAATGGCGTCGTGGCGCGGTTTAATAAAAAAGCGTCTGATTTAGGGTTTGAAAGCGGTGTAAAAGTCCGAAATACGGGATAAAAATCCGGTATACTGGATTTTTACAAGTGACTATGCAGGGAGCGAATTTTTTGTTATCATGTAAAAAAGTTTTGCGAGGAGAAATATTTATGTCAAACGTCGTAACGATAACGGGCGTGAAAAAACTATACAAAATGGGTTCGGAGACAGTAGCCGCGCTAAACGGCGTAGATTTACTGATAGACGAGGGCGAATTCGTTGCATTAATGGGACCTTCTGGTTCGGGCAAGTCAACGCTGATGAATATTTTAGGTTGCCTCGACCGACCAACGGTTGGTTCGTATAAATTATTAGGGCAAGAAGTCAGCGGACTATCAGACGACGACCTTGCGCGAATTCGGAATAAAACAATCGGCTTTGTCTTCCAAAATTTTAATCTGCTACCGAAATTGACGAGTTTGGAAAATGTAGCGTTGCCGGCGGTGTATGCGGGCATTGGAACGAAGGAAAGATTAGCTTTAGCAATGGACGCGCTGAAAAAAGTTTCATTAGAAGACCGCGCACAACATTTGCCGGGCGAATTATCTGGAGGACAGCGTCAAAGAGTGGCAATCGCTCGGGCAATCGCAATGAAACCGGCAATATTAATGGCGGACGAGCCGACAGGCAATCTTGACACTAAATCGACGGGCGAAATAATGCAAATTTTCCGCGACCTGCACAAAACCGGCTCAACGATAATTTTAGTTACGCACGAACCGGACATTGCGCAAGCCGCCGACCGTCAAATCCTCGTTAAGGATGGACAAATTACAATGGACATTACCAAAGGCTCAAGTGAGGTTATCGACATTGTTTAGGAGGTTCAAATGCTTTTCACTGAACTTTTAAAAATGGCGTGGAGGAGTCTCGGCGCGAATAAATTACGAACATTTTTAACGATGCTGGGCGTGATAATCGGTGTGACGAGTGTTATTGCGTTGGTAAGCGTAGGAATGGGCGTTAAAAAAAATATCCTCGATAATATTTCGAGGTTGGGTTCAAATATGCTGATTGTTATGCCTGGAAGCGCGAATCGTGGCGGCATGAGGGGCGCGGCGGGTTCCGTAATAACTTTAACTTACGACGACGCCGAAGCTATCAAAAATAAAATAAAAAATGTCGAATATGTTTCGCCGACGGTGCAAGGAAGTTATCAAGTTGTCTATGGTCACGAGAATTGGAACACGACAGTCACGGGAGTTATCCCAGAATACGTCGCGATTCAATCATTGGAGCTAAAGAGCGGACTTTTTTTTAGTGCATATGATGTTGACGTTCGAAATCGCGTTGCAGTTATCGGTCCGACGGTTGCCGCCAATCTTTTTGAGAGTGTAAATCCCGTTGGAAAGAAAATTCGCATTGGAAACGCGCCATATACGATTATCGGCGTGCTTGAAAGCAAAGGACAATCTTCAGGCGGTCAAGATCAAGACGACACAGTTTTAATTCCGCTTACGACCGCGCAGGAACGCCTCGTTGGTGTAACTTACGTCCGAAGTATCAATGTACAAGTTTCTGACGCGGATAAAATGGACGAGGTGCAAAGTAATATTGAAAAACTTTTGCGTCAACGTCATAGAATTCGCACGGGCGCGGAAGATGACTTTAACGTCCGGAATTTGACAACGTTAATGGAAACAATGACTTCAACAACGACGATGATAACGCTTTTACTCGGAGCAATCGCGGGAATTTCGTTAATAGTCGGCGGCGTCGGCATTATGAATATAACTTTGGCGAGTGTAACCGAACGCACGCGGGAAATTGGAATTCGCAAGGCGATTGGCGCGACTTATTCCAATATTATGCTCCAATTTTTAATCGAATCGACGATGATTAGCATTATAGGCGGGGCAATCGGGATTTTAATTGGAATTATTGCCGCGCAGGCGATTTCAAAGTTTGGAAACTTCACGACGGTTATTAGTTGGGTAAGTATTGCGGCGAGTTTTGGCTTTGCGCTGTTCGTAGGAATATTTTTTGGCATGTTACCTGCGCGGAAGGCGGCGCGGCTCGACCCGATTGACGCTTTACGCTACGAATAATCAAGGCAACTCCATAAAATAAAATTCATCTCTGTATTTGGCAGAAATTTCGTTATCAGTAATTATATAAGCATAGGCGCGGCGATAAATTTTTTCGTTCCAAATGCCTTTATCAATCGTGGCGCGGCTCATAAAATAAATTCCTTCGACTGAACTTTTTGTGTTGGTTTCGTCGGAGGTTTTGTATTTAAGCTGGGTTTTATATTCGTTATAAGCAGTGATAGTTACTTTTTTGCCCCAAACTTCAATTTTTATATTAATTGTCTGTTCGCCGTGCTTAAAAGTTTTGTTTGTAGTAAAAATTTTTCCGGGCGTGAAATTTTTTCCGTTAAATAGTTCCGCCGCCTCATAAATTCCACTTTCAGCCGCGTTTTGAAGTGATTGTTCCATTTCAAAGTTAGAAATTTCGCGTGCGTGATTCGTTTCCGCCTCCGCAATGCCTTTAACTATCAACGCAACGACTAATATCAAACATAAACTTAAAATTGTCGCGAATCCTTTTTGATTCATGAGCAAACCTCTAATTTTCGTAGCTCGGCATATAAACCGCCGTGCTAATTTTTATTTTATGGTGAGTAATTTCGCTTTCCAACTCTAATGTGACGTGCAAAACTTTGTTAACCTTTTCAAATTCAAATTTAGTGACTTTAGTTTCTCCAAAATAATTATTTCCCGTTATCGGATTACGCGCAATATATGTTTGATGTTCGTAATATATTTTGTCGTTGACGCGCCAATAAACGCGAATATCCTCGTTGGTTGTTAGATTACTGCCGCTACTCGCGCCAATCATGCGATAATTAAAAGTCAGCGTAGGTGAACCTTTAATTGCCGTAACTTTTCTGGCGGCGCGGGCGTCGTAAATAATTCGCGATAAAACGTCGTGCACTTCCTCTTCCAAAACATAATCGGCTAATTGATTTTTCCCAACGTCGAAAAGTTTAAGACTAACTGTCGCCAAGCCACAGCCGAGCAAAATTAAAAGCGGCAAGGCTATCGCGAACTCTGCGAACACGAACCCGCCGCTATTCTTTCGGAACAACTCGAATCGTCCTTTCCAATTCAATAAAATTCTCGCGTCCGTCGACCGTCCACTCAACTTTAACCGTAACATCGTGCAAATTTCCATTAGGTTTATCCGTCGACGTGACGTTAAAAGTTATCGGGATATTTTCGCTGAAATTTTCTGTAGTCAAATCTTCTGGCTTGCCCAAATAATTTAAATTCAACTCGCCCTCCGCCGCTTTGCTTTCTATCATTGCAAGTTGTTCGTTCGCCAAATGAATTGCCGTCAACCTTAGCACCGATTGCGGATTTTTTACTCGTGGCAGGGCGTTCATTAAAATCATCGCGGCAAATGACGTTATCAGCGTCAAAAAAATTACGTTGAGCAACATGAAGCCGCGCTCGTTGTTTAATCTGTCCATTATTCGCGCCCGCCACGAAAACGCCCTACGCTATCAAAAATAATGGACGTTTTCTTTTTGAAACGCGAATTCAACATCAAACTATCACTGATTGCAGGAGTAACTTTGCCCATGTTGTCGAATTTAATTTGCCAAAGTTCAGTGCCATTTTTCTTGGAAGCTGTCACGCCATTTGAAAAATAATGTTCGGCATAAATTTTATTGGGCGAATTCCTTTTAAAAATATATCGTTCGGGATAAACGATTAAATTTATCGGAGGATTATAGTCGTTGGTGGTGCCAAAATGCGTATCTTTCATGTTAGTCATTCGATTAAGCGACTGCAGAAATCTTAAATCTGTGTAAAGTTTTTTCGTCTCGTAATCAAGCGCAACTCTATCAATAACTCTGGCGACGTTTGGAATTGCCGCGCCCATAAGTATAGCGATTATCATTGTGGCGAAAATAATTTCAAGCGTCGCGAATCCTTTTTGCATAAAAATCACCTGAAATAAAATCTGTCGAAGGACGATTGCGGCTGAGGCGGTTCATCGGAGTAAACGCCGCGAGCCTCGTCACGAGTAATTTTTCCGCCCGCAATCGCGATAACGCGCCGTTGCATTTGGTCAACGATAGTTTTATCGTGCGTCGCCATTACAATCGTTGTACCTGCCGCGTTAATCCGTTGGAAAATGTCCATAATATCCCAACTCGTTTCCGGGTCGAGATTTCCTGTTGGCTCGTCGGCAATGACAATGCGCGGGTCGTTAACAATCGCACGGGCAATCGCAACGCGCTGTTGTTCGCCGCCGCTAAGCTGTGCAGGAAAACTTTTAAACTTATCGCGCAAGCCGACAATATCAAGCACGGTATTAACGCTACGTTGCATGATTCTGCGCGGGGCTTCGATAACCTGCATTGCAAACGCGACGTTCTCATAAACAGTTTTGTCCTCCAGCAAACGATAATCTTGGAAAATAACGCCCAGCGACCGTCGCAAGTAGGGAACTTCTTTAGGCTTGAGATGAGTAACGTCCTTTCCGTTGACGACGATACTGCCCGACGTGGCAACTTCCTCGTGCATTAAAAGTTTCATTAGCGTGGACTTGCCGCTACCCGACGTTCCCACGATAAAAACAAATTCGCCGCGCTCAATGTCCAAAGTGACTTTATCGAGCGCAAGAACGTTGTTATCCTTGTAAATTTTAGTTACTTCTTTAAGATGAATCATTTTTCCTCCTAGATAAGACTGGACACGTCCAAAATCGGCAACATGACTGCGAAAACCAACGTCGCCACGATTAGCCCCGCCAAAACCGTTCCGAAAATTTCCGCTTTAGCCGGCAGTGAACGCAAAATTTCTTCAACCTCAAAATCTGCCATGTTCTCACATTGTCGGAGCATGTTAACTAATTCGCCGCTCGCCTCGCCTGTCACGATTAATCCGACATATAGCGGCGGGAAATTTTCTTTGCTGACTAATGAGCCAAAACTTTCGCCGCGCTCCACTGAAAATTTTATATTGCTTAAAACTTTTCGCACGAATAAATTTTTACTTGCCGCCGCGCAGAGTTTTATCGATTCGTCCAAAGTTACGCCGCTCTCAATCAGAAAACTCAATCGTCCGAAAAAATTTCTAAGCTCCACTTCGCGCAAAAGTTTAATTTTTAACCGGAACTTGTCCAATAAAAATTTTACCGTCTCAACTTCGCTGACAAGCCACAAGCAAGCCACGCCGCTCAACGTCAACGCAATTAATATTAAAATCCAATGCTCTGCTAAAAATTTTCCGCCGCGCAGAAGAAGTAATGTCACGAGTGGAAGATTGCCGCCTTGTTGCGCGAAAAAACTTTCAAAGACCGGTAAAGTCACGTTGATTAAAACCACCGCCGCCGCGAATGCCGCCATAATTACGAACGCCGGATAATACATTGCGCCGCGAACTTTTTTCTCCGTCGAATAGTTGCGTTCAAGTTGCATGGCTAGCCGCGTAGTAACGTCTTGTAAATTGCCGCTTGCCTCGCCGATTTCCACCGATTGAATTGCATCGCCGCCGAAAATTATTTCATAGCGCGAAAGTGCCGACGCTAAACTTTCTCCTTCGCCGATTGCCGTCATCAAGCTCGCCAAAATTTTTTCCGACGGGTGATTTTTCGCCGCGCTCGTCAAGGTTTTTAGTGAATCGTGCAAAGTCATTACGCCTAACATTACGCTTAATTCGCGGAAGAAAATCGCACGCCATTGACCGCCCAATTTTAACTTAAGATAAAAAGTTTCTGCCTCTTGAGCAAAATTTCCGCGCAACGGCTCCAACTTAACGACACGCACGCCTTGATAACTCAATGCGGCATATGCTTCCGCGTAATTCGCCGCTGATAAAGTTCCTTTTCTTTCGACTGCCTCCGCGTCATAGCCTTTGTACTTAAATTTTTTCATAACCGATTGCCTTTAAAGCCGCGTCCATTGTCTGCATACCTTGCGCCTGCCCGTTCATCATTACATTTGGCAGTTGCAAATATTTTCCCTGTCGAATTAGCGAACGCGCCGCCGGATTTG
>CAMJRX010000072.1 GCA_946408355.1 uncultured Selenomonadales bacterium | reverse complement strand
AACCTTCGACCTGCGCATTACGAATGCGCTGCTCTACCAACTGAGCTAAGCCGGCTAATCAATTCAACGCGCTAATTTATATCACTTTAACTGCTATGTGTCAAGAAAAATTTAGCCAATGTTAACGGAGTGGACAGCGAGGCGGTGATGATTATGATACTCGGGGACAAGTAGTACGTCATGCTTTTGAGGAGAATTTTGACGCTTTTAATCATAACGTTGAGATAAGGCTATTACTTGAAATTATTCAATCCTCACAACGAATTAAATTTTTTAACGGAGTCGAGAACTTGAGCGGGCGTGACATTTTGCAAGCAAGCGGGTTTTGGATAAGTAGGACATTGCTCTGCTTTATAAGTGCATGGGCAACAATTTTCGCGGCTAGTGAGGACGACGGCGTTTTTATTAATGGGGTGCCAGCGGTCAGGGCTTGTGCAACCGTAAATCGTTACCATTTTTATTCCGGTTGTCGCGGCAATATGAGTTGCACCGGTGTCGACGGTAATAAATAAATTTGCGCGGCGAAAAAGTTCAGCTAAGTCAGTCAGCGAAGTTTCGCCGCAAAAATTTTCTACGCCGCCGCCAATTTCAGTAATAACTTCGTCAGCATAATCGCGGTCGTTTGGTGCGCCAACAATAAAAAATGCCGCGTCATAAATTTTCTTAAGCTCGCGAACGACTTCAGCAAAATATTCTTTGCTCCACGTCTTAAGCGGGAAAGTTCCCTTAACACACAGCGCGATTTTAAATTTAGTCTGCGGAAGACGCGCAAGTAATTTATCAGAGACAGGAGAATTTTTTTTCGGAAAAACGGGTTCGGCGTGCCCTGTAATATTAAAAAATTTGCGAACGATTTCTTGATAAGTTTCTGCTTGCAAAGTTTTATTTAGGTCGTGGGAAATTTCTATAACGTCGGTGTAAAGCAAAGTCACGCGACTTTTGTTATCGTCGAAAACTTTGGAAGGAACGACGCGGCGCGGAATTCTCGCAAAAAAAGTTATCAGCGCTGGTCGGAGTTTACGGTCGAAAGAAATTGCTAAATCAAAATTTCTACGCCGAATATCTTTGACGAGTTCGCGCATTTTTTTTAAGGAATTTTCTTTAGCGCGGTAATCGAGGACAATCACGGCGTCGACAACAGGATTATCAATCACGGCGTCTTTGACTACGGGCTTGACAAACATAGTTATTTTCGTATCGGGGAAATTTTTTTTGATAAGTGCAAGCGCGGAAGTCGTCAACACCACGTCGCCCAAATTTACCAGCGCATTGACTAGGATATTTTTAAACATCTTCCGCCTCCTCTGTCACGTGAACATTTTTTTTATCGTAATAATAAAGCTTAACGTACTTAGCCATTGTATAAAAATAATGGAAACCAGCAAGCACAAAACCAATCATTCCGTCAAGAAAACCGCCGCGCAAAAAATACATTCTAAAACTTGCCCAAATTGGGTGCAAAATCATATCTAAAATATTTGCCGACTTGCCTTGCTCGTGAGCTTTTTTGGCGGCAAGCGTCGTGTAAAAGTTCAGTTTGTTAAAATAGTGATTCCAATCGCGATAAGGATAGTGGACGAGGTAAGCCGATTCGGGCAAATCTTTTTCTTGGCAAGTGTGATGAATTTGTGGGTGAACGAAACCGGTTACGTAACTTCCTTCTGTCGGAAATAATCTTGTAACATAATCGGGAAACCAGCCGCCATGCTTTAGCGGTTGTCCCCAAAAATAACTCAATCGTGCTGTTCGATAAGCAAATTTTTTATCATCAGCCGCGAGGATTTTTTTTATTTCGGCAGAAAGTTCTGGAGTAGAGCGTTCGTCAGCGTCGATAAAGAACACCCAATCGAATTTAGCCTGTTTAATCGCAAAAGTTTGTTGCCCGCCCCAATCGCCCGCTAAAGCGCGTTGAATAACCCTCGCGCCGAGTTTTTTAGAAATGTCAGTGGTTGCATCGGTGCTGAAGTCATCGATAACAACAACTTCGTCTGCAAAATTTTTAACGCTTTTAATGCACGCGCCGATAAATTTTTCTTCGTTCTTAGCCAAAATCAGCACGGATATCTTAGCCATTCCATTCCTCCAAAATAATTTTTTCTAGCCGTCGAACAAAATTTACAGGCGAAAAATCTTCTCCAGCCGCTTGTAAATCTTTCTTATACATTGGAAAATTTTTATCGAAGTCGTTTATAAAAGTCTCAAGCACGCGGGCGAGGTCGTCTAAGTTGCCGCTTTTAAAAGTTTCCCCGACGCGATAAAGGTCGAAAACTTCGGGATTCATATCGTCACTTGCAACGACGGGTTTGCCAAAGCCGATTGCCGTAAAAAGCATTCCGCCCCAATGATAACGATAACGCGGCGAAGAATACGGCATTAACAGCGCGTCGACGTTCAAAATCGCCCGTTGCCACTCCGCGCCGATTAAACCTTTGTGCAAAAAACTCAAGCCTTCCACGTCGCGATATTGCCGAATAATTTCTTCAAAGTCGGCGGCGTCTTCCGCGTGCATAGTCGAGCCTTGAACTTGCAATTCAACTTTGCGCGTGTAATTTCCCTTGAGATAAACTTCCAAAAGCCCGCGCAGATTTTTTTCCCGCCGATATTGCCCAAAAAAGCCAATTGTTAAGTGGTTAGTGGCTGGTGGTTGGTAATTAGTGTTTGTCAAATCGCGGGCGGTGTACGTTGGCGGGTAGATGGTAAAAATATTGTCGCGCCGTTCGCCAAAAATATTATCCGTAAATGTCAGCACAACCGGCTTGATATTTTTGTTAGCAGAAAGTTTATCCTCCTCCGCCAAAAATTTTGGAGCCTCCGTCGGATTGATTCCGTGCAAAATAAAAATCAGCGGCACAGAAATTTTTTTCAAGTCGCTGTGATTCAACGAACGTAAATATCTGTAAGTCGACGTCGGAATAATCAGCGCGTCGAATTTTTTCTGCAAAAGTAAAAGCTGGCTGTACCAACGTTGCCGATTAAATTCGCGTCGAATTGTCGCCAAAAATTTTTTCAGCCCGCGTGAATTCGTATAAGTCACGGCGTCACCTTTAAGCCGATTAACGGGCGTTTTATAGTCGAATTGGAAACGAAAATTTTCCGGAACATAAAATTCAACCTCGTGACCGAGATTTTTAAATTCCTCAACTAAAATTCTGTCAAACTCGACCTCGTGACCACCTGGCGTCATTATGTTTTCAAATATCGCAATTCGCATTTTTAAATCCTCGTAATGTCGTTGCAATCGAAGCGTCTAATTCGTCAAGCAAAGCAAAACGTCGCCGATATTGTGCTCTTTTGTGCGACGGAATTTCTTCAAAAGTTTTGCGCGTCTCAATCAAAGGCAATTTGTAAAATCTTGCATCGCTCGTCGGAACGCCGCCCGCCTCTTGCCAAAAATCGCTGAACGAAGTTTTTAACTTTCTGTCGCGGCGAACGTGATTGTTAGCGTAATAGCCTTCGTTCGTGACAGCAAAAATTTTTTTTACGCCAAAACTCCTCGCTACTGCCTGCGCGGCGTATAATATTAAATTTTTCGTGCGGTAAGCATAGCACTTTTTAGTTATGCGCTTGACTAAATCTTTTGCGTCGTCGACGTTGGGACCTTGCATGGCTCCAATCCACATTGCCCAATCCTCGCCGCTCCGCGCTATCCAAAACAAAATTTGATAAACGGGAACTTCGCCCGGCAAATTGAACATAACCGCCGCTAATCCCTCTTTACGTTGTCCAGATTCCGCGCACAGTACCAAATTCATTTCGCCTAAAGTTTCGTCAAGCGGCATGCGCCACAGCTCAATTTTTTTGTCGCCGTAAAGTTTCAGCATAAAATTTTCGTTGAAACGCTCCGATAAAAATTGCATGTTCTCTTCGATGAGTTGTGCTCGCTCCTTGAACGTCGACTTATAATAAAAAAATGCCCGCGTCGCCTGTTCATAGACGAACGGATAACCTTCTGCGACTTTTGTCAGCAGTTCCGACTGCGCGAAAAATTTTTCAAGGCGGCTCATGCGTTGCGGGTGCAGACAACACCTCGCCACAAATACTGCAAATCGATGCGCCTCTCGCGGGTTTTTCAAGTCGTAAATCTTTTTTCCTAGTTCAATGAAGTTTCTCATAATCTGTTCGCTCTTGTATTAAAATTTTTTCAGAGCTGATTATAATTTTTATCGCGGCAAATATCAATGCGTTTACGCGTCGTTAAAAATTTTTCTTAAGATAATCGCCAATCAGCTCGCCCATAATTTTTTTCCCGCGAAGTGCAGGGTGCAAGCCGTCGGGGGTCAATTCAGCGCGAAGATAACCAAATTCGTCAGTTAAATTTTTTGCCACGTCGATAAAATATGGCGTCGTCATTATCCAAAAATTAATTTGCTCCCTTGCCTCGCGCCAATCGTCATCAGTTAACGGTATGCCGCGCAGATTCATAATTTCGGGATTCATAGAAGTAACAGTACAGAAAACGGGCGTCATATCATTCGCTAAACATTTATCGCGAATAGCCTCAAGATTTTTAATGACGGCGTCGCTTTTCATGCCGAGCCGAATATCGTTGACGCCCGCCATAATAACCAACACTTGCGGCTTAAATGGCAAAACGTCATTATCAAAACGGTCGAGCATTTGTTGAGTTGTGTCGCCGCTCCGAGCTAAATTTTTAATCGGCACGTCGCAATATGTCTCCCATTGACAAGAAAGTTGACCAGCAGGAATATAATTTGCGCCGCCATGTGAAATGCTGTCACCTAACACCGCGAATTTAACCGGCGCAGTTACGGTAAAAAATTTTTTATTCGACCAATCGCTAAGCGGTTTACGACTTTTGTTGACGACGCGCACTTGCCAATAATATTCGCCAGGCTCTGTAAACGGCGTCCAATCCGTCGTGCGGTCTAAAGCTTCCGTGTTGAATAGTTCGCGGACGATTGTATTTGTCGACACTTTGACGACTTGCACTTGATAAAATTGCGTCATCGGCAACGGCAACCAAGAATACGTCGGATAAAGTTGCATGAAGTCCATTTGCTCAAATTCGGCGGTCAACACGGGCGGCGGCATTTTTTTAGCCTCAACGCCTCCACCAAAGATTAAACACGTCGACAACATCAGCGGTAAAAATTTTCTTAACTTCATAGTTAAAGCCTCCTTGAAATTTAAAGCTCCCCTGCGACTTGCAGAGGAGCTGTTGTTTACTAATTGATTGACGAAAAATTTCTTAGAAGAACCAGCTTGCACGTCCGAAGAAGGTATTATCGCGCTTGTCGGTTTCGAGCGTCTTGCCGGTGAAGTAACCGAGCTTGACGTAAGTGTTCGTGAGCGGTGCCCAATCGACGCCAAATTCGACGCCCTTTTTGTTGGTTCTGAGGGCGAAGAGATCATACGTGGGAGCCAAGCTGGCGTTTTGTCCGACGTAGCGATAATCCACGCTTACACCCCAAGAACCCGCGACTTTTCTGTCCGCGCCCTTGTAAGCAAGACCCGCCGTCCATGCGCGTTTGTATTCTTGAGCTTTGGTGTTGCTTGCGTACGCGCCACGAATCTTGAAACCGTTGTCAAATTTGTAGCGTGCGCCGATTGCCCAAACGTTTGCGTCTTTTTTGTTAGGTTTGTAGCCGGGCAGATATTTGAAGTCGTCGCTACGGAAGTGATGATAGCCCGCGCCGATATAGAATTTGCCGGTGTCGTAGGAAATTTCGCCGCCTTGATAGCTCGCCGTCTTGTCAGCCAAAGTTATATCAGCGTTGAGGTTAGCGTTTTCAAGGTTCCAACGACCTGCCATAAGAGCGACTTTGAATTTTTGACCGTAGACAGCTGCAAAACCGCTGAAGAAGTCATCCATTACGAGACCGTCGTCAACTTTGGTGTAGAAGGGCATTCTACCAACCATTAACGTAAGTTTGTCGTCGAAATATTTGCCTTCCGCGAATGCGTAGGTAAGTTTGAAATTGCCAGTTGTGTCTTCGCTCATGTTGGAAGTTGCCGTCATACGAGCTTTAATCTTCCAGTGGTCGTTAACTGTTGCAGTCGGGAAGAGGCGGAGTTGGAGTTGGTTATTGGTGCGTTTGATTTTGCCGCTGGAGTACGGGAGCTTTTCGCGGTCGTTCCAATAGCGATAACGAAGTTCGCCCGTCCAAACTACTTTGTCAGCGTACTTTTCGAGTTCAGCCACGCGAACGCCCAAAGCGTCGAGTTCATCACGGAATTCAGCCGCAAGGCGGTCGAGTTCAGCTTTGCTTGCACCAGAAGGATTCTTCGCCATAGCCTTAGCAATCATCTGCGCCATTTCGTAACGGGTAATGTTGCGGTCGCCGCGATAGGT
>CAMJRX010000071.1 GCA_946408355.1 uncultured Selenomonadales bacterium | reverse complement strand
CCGGCTACACGTTAAAACTTGCTGATGACGTTACAAAGTCTTCAACGACAGCGGCTGGCTGGACTTTGAATGGTAATGTTGCCTCTTATAAAAATTCTTCGATTAGTGAAGGTTATACGCTCGACGACAATCAAATTTATTATGTACCCTCAAGCGGCGGCGAAACTTTAATAACAATCAACGGAGTAAAATCAGCAGACGGACTTTCTTTAAGCGGTTCGACAGTCACAGTTGGCAATGGTTCCTTAAATAAACAAACGGTTACAATCAACGCCAGCTACACGTTAAAACTTGCTGATGACGTTACAAAGTCTTCAATGACAGCGGCGGGTTGGACTATGAGCGGTAATGTTGCCTCTTATAAAAATTCTACGACTAGTGAAGGCTACACTCTCGACGACAATCAAATTTATTATATCCCTTCAAGCGGCGGCGAAACTTTAATCACGGTCAACGGAGTAAAATCGACTGATGGATTAAATTTGAGCGGCTCGAAAGTCACAGTTGGCAACGATTCCCTAAATAAAGAAACAGTCACGATTTCCGACGGTTACACGCTAAAACTTGCTGATGACGTTACAAAATCTTCAACGACAGCGGCGGGCTGGAATTTAAGCGGCAACGTTGCAAGTTACAAAAATTTTTCGAATACTGAAGGATACACACTCGACGGCAATCAAATTAATTTTATCCCTTCAAGCGGAGGAGAAACTTTAATCACAGTCAACGGCGTTAAATCGGCTGACGGCTTAAGTTTGAGTGGCTCGACAGTCACAGTTGGCAATGATTCATTAAACAAACAAACCGTTACCATTTCTGACGGCTACACGCTTGAACTTGCCAACGAGGTTACAAAGTCTTCAACGACAGCGGCGGGCTGGACTTTCAATGACGATATTGCCTCTTATAAAACGGGTTCGACTTCTGCAGGTTATAATGTCGTTAATAATAGAATCATTTACAGCGAAGAAGTTACAGGCTCGCCACAAATTATCTTGAACGGGCTGGTTGAAAATGCTTCGCTCCCTGCTCCACTTGGCAAAGTTATAACTCTCAATTCTACTGTTCTCGGCGCGAATACTTCCCTCAAATCTAATGACGGAGAATATACCGTTGAGCTAATCGGCAACATGAACAATAAGATTTTCACTGCCTCTGATAAAGATGACACTATCAATATTGCAGCTAACAATGCGATAGTAATAGGCTACTCCGGCGATGATTATTTCTCTGTTAACAGTTCCGAAGTCACACTTACGGGCGGCAAGGGCAACGATTATTTCAAATTTAACGAAGAAAATCCCGTTATGATTTATTCAGTCGGTGACGGCAACGATACTGTTAATTTCGTCGATGGTATGCAAATCAGCTTGAGCAACAACACTTCTATTAAAGCCCTCGAAAAAGACGGTTCAGACCTTGTGATACTTTTTGACAAAAATTCTTCTATTAAAATCACGGGCGCGAAATTTAATGATACTCTTAAAGTAGTCAATGACAGAGAATCTATTACGCTTGAAGCTAACAAATTCGACTTGCCTAATCAACTGATTTTTAATAGCGATAATTCTTCCGTCGAGGTTGTTGAAAATTTCACAGGCTCCCTTGCTCCAAGTGATGATATTTATCTGGGCGGCTCAAAACTTTCTAATTTGTCGACAATCAACGCTAGCAACGTCACGAACGCAGTTACTATCAGCGGCAACGACAAAGACAACACTATTTTAGCGGGCAAAAATAACGACAATATTTTTGGTGGCAACGGCAATAATAAACTTTACGGCGGCGCGGGCAACGACACTTTAAAAGGCGGCGCAGGAAATGATTCACTCTGGGGCGATTCCAATAAGGATTTTTTTATTTATGAAAGTGGAAATGACGTTATCGCCGATTACACTGCCGGACAAGATACAATTAAAATCGCTAAAGGAAAAATTTCCAAGACTTCTTTCAGCGGCTCTGATGTTATCTTTACTGTTGGTAGCGGCTCTCTTACCGTAAAGAACGCCAGAGGCAAAACTATAAATTTAATTGATTCGGAAGGCAAAGCTTTTTCTACTGTTGTTGGCACTCAAACTGATAACGAACCGGCTCCTGATATTCCGTCTGAATCCGTTGAAAATATTTTTAACTCCAAAACTTCGGTATCTGTAACAGGGACGGCGGGCGATGATGCCATTTGGAACTATGGAAATTTAGTTACAATTTTCGGCGGCAATGGCAATGATTCCATTAATAACTACGGTTCTAACGTCACGATTATAAGTAGCAAAGGTGACGACCAAATAAGTTTGGCTGGTCATTCCAAAAATAATTTTATTCGATATTCTTTGGGAGACGGCAAGGACACCATTTGGGGATTCAGCGAAAACGATACCTTAAATATTTTGGCGAACAGCTACCAAACGATTAAGAGCGGCAAGGATATAATCGTACTCGTCGGCAATAACAGAAAGGGCACTTCAGGAGGATACATACTCCTAAAGAACGCCGCAGATAAAAAACTTTGCCTTACATTGGGCGAGTCGGGCACTTCCGGCGGCAATTCAAGCAGTAATAGTGGTAGTGGCAATAGTTCTTCAGGCAATGGAAGTAGCAGTGGAAACGGTAACGGAGGCAGTAATACTTCGGGCGGCACATCAGCTAGCGAGGGCAAAGGCAGTGATGGTTTAGGTGGTCTTTCGTCAAGAGGTTCATCGGGCAATACGACTTCCAATAATAATTCTTCCAACGGCACTGGTAATGGTAATGGCAGTAGTAATTACTCAAAAAAAAATTACGTTGCATATTTGGATACCGCGCCCGAATTAACTTCGCAAGGCTCCGGTTCAAATATTATTCATCATATTTATAGCGGTGACAACCAAGTCATTTCAAACTACCAATCGGGCGAAAATATTCTCTTCAACGGAACGTACACCGGCTCGACTTTCGACGATAAAGGAAACTTTTTTGCTTATTCATCGACAGGTACGTTAATAATTGAAAATGCTGCGGACAAATTTATCTGCATTAACGACAGCGATAATTATGATTTCTTAAAAATTTATGTGGCGACAACTCCGAGCGTTATTGACGGCAGAGATCTTGAAGGCTTTGAAATTATAAACGGTTCGGACGGTCCAGACGAAATTTATGCTGGCAACGGTAATTCGCAACTTTGGGGCGGCAATGGTTTTGTTTCAGATACACTCGTCGGCGGAGGCGGTAAAGATATTTTTATCGGCAGTAAGGATCAAGGAGAGGATTTCTTCCTAAATGTATCTTCGGCAGATGAAATTCAATTAAATGATGTAACTCTCCAAGATATAATGAAAATTGAGAAAAGTGCCGACAAGATTACTTTTTCCTTCAAAACGGGCGGTAGTGTCGTGATACAAAGTTCCGAAAATGAAAGCGGGACGATTGTTTTTGCTGATACCGTTTGGCATTTCAAACAGTCAGCCTGAAATTGTTGGCAGAAAATTATTTGAGGCGGTGTGATTTATGAAAAAATTTTTGATAGTGATGATTGTACTTTGTTTAAGCGTATTGAATGTCAATGCGGAAGTTCAAATTTACGAAGGAATTGACGAATATTATGTATTGGGTGCGGTGGAAAATATAAATGTGGCTCGCGAAAGAGCACACGAAAGAGCATTGAGAGACGCACGCGAAAAAGCAGGTCTATACATTCGTACATTTTCAAGAATGTTAAATACGAAATTGGTTGAGGACGAAATTATCACCTTGTCTAGTGGAATTATGCGTGTAGTCGAAAGTGCTTATGAAGTCATTCCTATGAAAGATAAGGAAGGTTTTATAATTCGTGCAACGGTGCGTGCGGATATAGATGATAACGACGTAGAAAAATTTTTGAATAAAGACGCGCAAGAATTAGCAAGATTTGTCGTCAATGAAAAAGCCATTCTTCAGCAAGAAGAGCAACAAGATAAAAAGATAGAGACGCTCAAGCAAGAATACGTGCAAGCTACGACCGCCGAAGAAAAACAAGTTATAGCGCAACAAATCGCCGAAGAAGATAAAATTTTCCTGTCGAATTTGAAATTGCGCGAGGGCAATAAATTTATTGACGAAGGTGATAACAAGAGTGCAGAGAAAGCTTTTTCAGAGGCAATTAAATTTAATCCCGAAAACGCGCTGGCTTGGGACAATCGCGGCGTGGCTTATATAAACCACAAAAAATATACACAAGCAATAGCTGACTTCGATAAAGCCATTGAACTCAATCCAAATTTTTATATGGCGTATGATAATTGCAGTTATGCTTATACTGAATTGAAAAAATACGAGCAAGCTATTCAATATTCCAATAAAGCAATCGAACTCAATCCCAAATATGCAATCGCGTGGAACAATCGCGGGGCGGCAAAGTCTTGGCTACATTTGATGCGCGAGGCGATTGCTGACTACGATAAAGCGATAGAACTCAAACCGAATTACATACAAGCTTATGAAAATCGTAGCAAAGCACACAATGCCTTAGGAAATTACGAAAAAGCAAATGAAGACCGCCAACGCGCCGAGCACCTCAAATGGTCGAATGAAAACGCCGACAAAATTATTGACAAGGCATTATCTCTGGAAGAGCGCGGTGATTTTAAAGGTGCGCTGAAACTTTTAGATGAAGCAACCAAACTTTATCCCGATAACCAATTTATTTTGGTCAATCGTGGAAATATTTATAACAACAGTTTCAGGGATTACGAGAAGGCGATTGCCGACTACAACAAAACTATTGAAATCAATCCTAAATTTTCTTGGCCGTATCTCAATCGCGCCATTGCTTGCGGTCGACTTAAGCGTTGGGACGAAGCCATAATTGATTACGGACGAGCGATTGAACTTGATTTGAATTACGCCGATGCTTACAATGGACGGGCGTGGTCGTATTGTCAAATCGGAAAATTTGAAGAGGCATTAATCGACGCAAATAAAGCACTTGAACTCAAACCAAACGAGGCAAATTTTTTCGATACGCGAGCAAGTGCATATGCTGGTTTGAAATTTTACGATAAAGCAATCGCAGATATGGACAAAGCAATTAAAATTTTGCCTGAAGGTTGGCTTTACTATAATCGAGGAAAAATTTATCAATTAATGGGCGACGAGACCAAAGCAAAAATGGATTTTGACACAGCGCGCAAACTTGGTTATAGAGATTGACACTAACGGCTCAATAGGACATATGCCTTATACGCATACATGTCAAGCTATCTTTACAAAATTTATTGACTTTTGTATAATGCATTTGGCAATGCGAAAAGGAGGGCACTGCTGTAAAGTTAGAAGAAATTATTCGCGAATATAGATTGCATATGAGTTACTTAAAAAACTTGGAGATAAAAATATTGAAAAACTCAAGCATAAAGGTAATTGTTGAGGCAAAAAGAGACCTTATAACTTTAAAATATAAAAGTAAAAAGCCCTCCTTCGGGAGGGAATTTCTTTAAGCGGTTAGTGGCATAAGTAAGAGTTCGCAAGCACGGCAAAACTTTCCGTTACAAATTCTTAATGCAGACAGTTCTTGTTACAACAAATGAAAGTAAGGAGATTTTTAAATGATGACGGTTTTAATGGTATTGGACGCGATAATATCAATCGCGCTTATCGTGGCAATTCTCGGACAGGAGGCAAAGTCGGGCGGTATGGGCGGCATGGACGGCGGCTCGGACGCGGTTTTTTCGGGCAAAGCTCGTGGCATGGACGCTTTACTTGCGCGGTTGACGATTATTCTGGGAATTTTATTCGCGATAATCACTTTGATAATTGCTAAACTCTCTATGTAGGAGGAATTTACTTTGATTGAAGGCGGAGAACCTTTTTTTATGAAGGGCGGCTCAAGTGGCGTGTTGCTTATTCACGGCTTCACGGGACTACCTGTTGAACTTTTTTTGCTTGGAAACTTTCTTAATCAAAAAAATTTTACTGTCCTCTGTCCACGATTGGCGGGGCACGGCACTAGCGAAAACGATTTAATACGCACAACTAAAGAAGATTGGTTTAATTCGGTACTTGATGGTTTTTATATCCTGCGCGGCGTTTGTGATAAAATTTTTGTCGTCGGTCATTCAATGGGCGGGATTTTGACTTTGAAACTTTCGACGCAACAAGACCTTGCAAAGATTGTGACACTTGCCGCGCCGATTTTTATTGATGACGGTATGGGCTTGAAAAATTTGCCGCCAAAAGAATTTTGCGGGAATGCTTGCGTCGTGAAACCGCGAAAAAAACTTGATTGTGACGTTCCGCCCGCCGTCAACAACGTCTACGAAAAAACACCGCTCGTAAGTGTTCATGAACTCGTTGAGCTGATTGACGACGTGAAAAATCTTTTGCCAAAAGTTAATGCGCCGATTCTAATTATGCACGGCGAAGACGATCATACTGCTCAACCGCGCAGTGCAAGATTTATAATGGATAATGTCGGTTCGGTAATGAAAAAAATTATCACGGTGCCGAATAGCGGACATCTTTTGCCGTTCGCCGAAAATCGCAATTTCGTCTTTGAAATGGTTTTACAATTTTTGAGCACAAATAATTAGATAGTGTTCACACTATAGCGAATAGAAAACAAAACTGATAAAATAGGAA
>CAMJRX010000070.1 GCA_946408355.1 uncultured Selenomonadales bacterium | reverse complement strand
CAACGCAAAGGACGCTACCTTGCTTAAGATTGACTCCACTTTTTGCAAAGTGCATCAGAGTGCCCGTTCGGCTTTAAAATACCAAAGTTCACGTCCTCATCAACGAGAGAATGCAACTTTTGAATGTGGTATTGACCGGCGGGCACGTTATCGTCGAGCGGTTTTTTCAGCGCATCAAGAATTACCGCCACGTTGCCACTCGATACGATAAATTGGCAACTTGCTTTGAGAATTTTGTTTTACTCGCTGCTTGTGTTATTCACTTTTAATTTACCAACAACCCCTAGGTCTGTCACGCCGTGATGCTATTCGCCGTGCCGTTAAATTTTGTCTCGATCACGGCATAATGGGCAACTATCTTGTTGAACACTCCGAGGAGGTTTTCAATATGCTGGCTCTCGAATGGAATATGGACGACGCCCTTCAAGCTCGTTTTGAGGAAGGTTACGAAGACGGGCGCAACGAGGAACGTGAATCTATTGCACTCAGTATGCTTCGCTCCGGCATGACAGAAGAGAAAATTCAGGAATTTACCAATCTTTCCTTGGAACGTATAACGGAGCTTGAAAAAAGTGCGCACTCTCGAATGGAATATGGACGACGCTCTTGCCGCTCGTTTTGACGAAGTTCAGGAACTTACTAACCTGCCCCTGCAACGCTTGGAACAATTTGCCAATGACAATCGTGACGACTTATGAACATCGTTAAAAAATTTGTCGCTCAATGGAGCGGGCGCGGCTACGAACGGGGCGAAATGCAACCTTTCTGGCTTAGTTTTCTTCGCGACGTGTTAAGTGTCTCTGAACCGGAAAAATTTATCCGCTTCGAGGTGCCCGTCAAACTCAATCATACGAGTTTCATCGACGCTTTCTTGCCCGATACCAAAGTTATCATTGAGCAAAAATCTTTGTCAGAGGATTTAACGCTGGGAAAATCGCAATCCGACGGCTCGACGCTTACACCATACGAACAGGCTCAACGCTACGGCAACGGTTTGCCGTATTCCATGCGTCCCCGTTGGATTGTCGTTTGCAATTTCGCCGAGTTTTTGATTTACGACATGGAGACGCTTGCCGAACCGACGCGAATTTTGCTGACCGAGTTGCCCGAAAAATTTCATGCGTTTGATTTCCTTATCGACCACTCAAAAACAAAGTTGCGCGTCGAACTCGAACTGTCGCTCAAAGCCGGTGAAATTGTCGGCAAACTTTATGACGCCTTGCGCGGGCAATACATCAATCCCGACAACGAAAATTCTTTGGCAAGTCTCAACAAACTTTGCGTGAGGCTTGTCTTTTGTTTGTATGCCGAGAGCGCGGGCATTTTCGGTAAGCACAAGATTTTTCGTGACCGGTTGGAAGGCGCAAGAAACATTCGGCAAGATTTGATTCTGTTGTTCGACGTGCTCAATACGCCCGTCAGTGAGCGCGATCCGTATCTTGACGACGCGCTGAAAAAATTTCCGTTCGTCAACGGCGGACTTTTTGACGGCGCGATTGAAATTCCCAACTTCACGCCCGAAATCCGCGAACTGCTTTTGGAGGAGGCAAGCAGCGGTTTCAACTGGAGCGGTATCAGTCCGACGATATTCGGCGCGGTCTTTGAATCGACGTTAAATCCCGTGACGCGGCGGGCAGGCGGTATGCATTACACCAGCCTCGAAAATATCCACAAAGTTATCGACCCGCTGTTTCTCGACGACCTACGCGGCGAATTTCACGCCGTCAAACAAACCGTGCGCAACCGCAAGAAAAATCTGCTTGCCTTCCAAGACAAACTTGCCGCGCTGAAAATTTTCGACCCCGCTTGCGGCTCTGGCAATTTCTTGACCGAAAGTTATCTGTCGTTGCGCCGGCTCGAAAACGACGTGCTCAAGGAGCTTTTCGGTAGCCAGATTCAGCTCGGCGAGTTTGTCAATCCGATAAAAATTTCTATCGCGCAATTCTTCGGCATCGAGATTAACGACTTCGCCGTTGCCGTCGCTCAAACCGCTCTTTGGATTGCCGAACTCCAGATGATGCAGGAAACTCAAGAAATTATTCATCGCGACTTGGACTTCTTGCCGCTGAAGTCATACGCCAACATTCACGAGGGCAACGCCCTTCAGCTCGATTGGCAAAAAATTTGTCCGCAACCCAATTTCATCATTGGAAATCCGCCCTTCGTCGGAAAAAGTTTTCAGTCCCACGCGCAGAAATCCGATATGGCAACTGTTTTCGCGGGCGTCAAAGGTTTCGGCAACCTCGACTACGCAACTTGCTGGTTCAAGAAAGCCGCCGACTTTATCGCGGGCACCAAGACTGCTTGCGCGTTCGTCGCGACAAACTCAATCGCGCAGGGAATTGCCGTCCCGCCGCTGTGGACGTATCTTTTCGGGCGCGGCGTCGTCATCAATTTCGTGCACCAAACGTTCAAGTGGACGAGCGAGAGCGAAGACCTTGCCGCCGTTCATTGCGTCATTGTCGGCTTTGCCAACTTCCACGCGTCGACCAAAAAAATTTTCAACGGGCAAAGCGTTCGCATCGTCGACAACATCAATGCTTATCTGCTCGCCGCGCCGAACGTCATTGTTCTGCCGCAAGCCAATCCGTTGCGCCAAGACGTGCCGCCCATGATTGTCGGCTCGTGTCCGACTGACGGCGGGAATTTTTTGTTGACCGCTGACGAACGCGACGACCTCATCAAGCGCGAACCTGCCGCCGCGAAGTGGATTCGGCGTTACGTCGGCTCCAACGAGTTCATAAACAACATCACGCGCTATTGTCTGTGGCTGAAGGATTGTCCGCCAAATGAATTGCGCCGTATGCCCCGCGTCATGAAACGCGCCGCGGGCGTCAGAGATTTTCGACTTGCCAGCAAAAAGGCGCAGACTCGTCGCCGCGCCGACACTCCGACGCTTTTCGCCGAAGATCGATTCGTTGACGCGCCCGCGATAATTATCCCAATGCTTTCGTCCAGTAACAGACGATACGTCCCGATTGGCTTTGTCGATGCCGGAATTATCGTAAATATTCAAGCGTCATTCATTCCAAACGGTGACCTGTATATTTTCGGCGTGTTAAATTCTTCAATCATGATGACTTGGCTAAAAACTGTCGGCGGGCAATTCAAAAGCGATTACAGATTTTCAGCGACAACCGTCTACAATACATTTCCGTGGCTTGAAGTGAGCGATAAACAGCGTCGCGCTATCGAATCGTCGGCGCAAAAAATTTTGGACGTGCGGAGCAAATATCCCGACGCGACGTTTGCCGACCTTTACGACGAATTGACCATGCCCGCCGATCTTCGCGACGCGCACAAAAAAAACGACCGCGCTGTTGCGGTCGCTTACGGCTTTGAAAATTTTTTAGAAGATGAGCCGAGCATTGCCGTCGAACTGTTGAAACTTTATTCCAAAACCAGATAAATTTTTTTATCAGTCTAAAAGCTTTGGATTTTTTAGCAACAAATCAACTATCTCGCGAACAATCGGGAAAAAATGATGCCACATAAACATCTCATCAAATTTCTCGCCACGATGAAAGAGCGAATTTCTGTAATCAATAATTTTGTTGACCGTTTCCAGAGTCAAATAATATTTTTCATCGTAAACAGAATACTCATTAACACCAATCGCTTGAAGAATCTCGTAAAGTTTTCTCTTCCGTGACTTTTCCGTACGACCTTTCAAACTCTTAATCGCTTCGGACTTAGCTTGGCTTTTAAATTGTTTGGCAATCGCGTCAAGTTCAGACGCCGCAAACAAAAGCTCTGTAAATTCTCGCTTGTAACGATTAGAATGCTCTATCACTTCAATTATGAGAAACCAATGGAAATATTTTGAAATACAACTGTTCGCTTTTACCCCGTCATAGTAATTGCTGAAAATGACGTTATCATATTCATTGGTAACATTCCATTGTTCTCTATTCAATTCAAGTTGAGCGGTCATCTTGCCCGATAATGTCGTATGAATCACTTTATCGTTAAATGAATTCGTCGTATAAAAATTTAACCGATCAACTTCCGCATAATTAAAGCCGCTTTGCGGATTTATATTTTTTCTCACCAATAACAGAGTAAAATAACTTTCTACTTTCCGGGCAAAATCAATGCTTTCTTCTCTCGTCATACCCTTAGCTACTTCAAAACAAAAATCAAACTTTTCCGTTACAGAAAAGTCCTTATCTACAACAATATTTCGAGGATTAATACTTACACTGAGAATATGCACTCCGAATAAAAATATTTCTCGGAAACAAGCCGAATTTTTAAATCGAACACAATTTGACATGAATGTTCCTATGTCAATGCGTCCACCAGAAGATTTTATCATCAATGGGAAATTGATAACCATTTCACAGATAACTCCTTTTCATGAGAAAAAATTCTTTCGTCTAAAGGATTTTTCAAGGATACAGCAAATTTATCAAACATGATTTAAAGATTACGGAGGAAAAATTATAGGCGACAGACGGTTATAAAAGCGAAAAGCTCCACGATGTTTCCGACGCACCGTAGAGCCTACTGGTGAATGGTTAGCTGTCATTACCAGAGAGTCCGATTTCAGTGATACCAGTCACTGAAATCGTTAGAACTTATTCGCTTAAAACTACCTTCAATCAAAATCTTTTTCTTAACTGCGAGAGTAGTATAAGCTAAAGCGAATTTTCTTGCAAGACTTTCTGCGATAATTTAAAGGCGTCATTCACCTTAGTGAATGGCGTCTTTTTCTTTTTCTTATTTCTTGCGAGGTGATTCTCATGCATACGGATTCGGACAACATGCCTAATGCCATCGAGATGGAAAAGAAACTTTTATCGGCAATGATGCTCAAGAACGGCGAAGTTGTGACGCTAGTCTCCTCCATTATCGACGCCGACGATTTCTATCGTCCCGAACATCAGCTGATCTTCCGCGTTATTAATCAACTTTACTTCCAAGGTACGCCGCCCGACGTGCTAGCCGTCGAACAAGAATTGCGCAAATCCGGGGAACTCGACAAAGTCGACCGTGCCTATCTGTTCGCGCTCGTCGACTTGGAGTTCACGACCGCACGTGCCGAATTCCAAGCCCGCGCCGTCAAAGAGACAGCTACTCGCCGCCGACTGATTGAGACCGCTCAAATCATTGTCGACAACGCTCAACGGTACATTCGCTCGCCGACTGACATCATAGCCGACGCTCAACAAACCTTTGACCGAATCAGTCACGATGAATTGCCGTCAAAGCGAACGAACTTCGCCGATTTCTTCGCCAACGATTTCAACGCCGAAATCGACGCCATTAAAAATTACGCCAAACGACTTACAGGATTTGAAAATCTCGACGCCGCGCAGTTTTTCAGTCCGGGGCTTTATGTCATAGGTGCGACGCCCGCTGCCGGCAAAACAACTTTCTGCTGGCAACTGCTTGAGCAACTCGCTCGACGTGGCGAAATGTGCATTTACTGTAGCTACGAAATGAGCCGCCTTGAGCTGTTCTCGAAGTCTCTTGCTCGTGAGGTTTTTCGACGTGCGCCGCAGACTACGCTGACTGCCGCAGGAATTCGTCGTGGCGATTGGTCTGCCGAACTCGATCACGTCCGCGCTGATTTTTCCGCTTCCCAAATCAATTTGAGCGTCCTTGAATTGCAAGACGAGACTGTCGACGAACTGCTTGCCATGCTAAAGCCCCTTTGCTCCAACAAACAACGTGCTCCTGTCGTCTGCCTCGACTATTTGCAAATCGTGCCGACATCTCGCGAATCAACCAAGCTCGGCATTGATGATTCTGTTCGCAAGCTGAAAAAGTTTCAGCGCGATACAAACACAACCTTCATCGTAATCAGCAGTTTCAATCGGACGAATTACGCGCAGTCAGTCTCGTTCGAGTCGTTTAAGGAATCGGGGAACATTGAATACACCGCCGATGTCGTTTGGGCTTTGCAACTCAACATGATGAACGATCTCAAAAGCTACAACAACATTGCCGATACTCGAAAACGTATCGACGACGCCAAACGTCAACAGCCGCGACAAATTCATCTGAAGTGCCTCAAGAATCGACAGGGCACCAACTACGACTGCTACTTTCGCTACTTTTCCGCGCACGATTGCTTCGAGCCTTGTGCCGCAGACGATTTCAAGAACTGCAATCCCAATCTTGACGATAACGATGCCGATTTTATGCCTTAAAAAAAAAATTACCTTTGTTAGAATAGTTCTGATCAAAAAACCAACAAAGGAACGGAATCCTTTCGTGAATCCCATGTTAATTTTAATGGATAACATTTCTTTTGTAAAGGAGTAAACAATATGAAAAACATTCAACTCTATCCCGCCAAAACTCTCGTATTCCCAAACGACAGCTTTGCCAAGCGACTTTTCAACCTAACTGAAGACGACTACCGTCAAGCCCTCGAAGAGCGCAAAATTGTGGAAGTCAACGAGAAACGTAAATTCAAGAATTTCGGAGACGTTTTCACTCCCTTCAGAATCCGCGTCGACGATCAAAACAACTTCACTCTTTCCGAGCCGCTTGAACAATTCCACTTCGCTGTTCTTTGCGCTTGTATCAGCGAATGGAACGCAGGTAACCGCTACACTACGCCATCTATCATCTACCGCGCTATCTCCGGTAAAATTGCCAGAGGCGACGCTGAGCCCAGCAAAGACCAGCTCGCCGACATCTTAGTTGCCATCGATAAGCTCATGCGCACTCAAATCGCTGTTAACATGACCAATTCTTGCAAGAACCTCAAGTACAACAACGGAAATGCTTACAAGATTATTTCCGCCATTCTTCCTGCCAAACGCGTCACCGAGACCACCATCAACGGCAAAGAAACCACGGTTATTTCCTTCGACCGCGAGTCACCAGTTTGGGAAATCGCCGCCAACGTGAAAAACAATCAAGTACTGTCTTGTGACGCCACTCTGCTTAACGTTCCCAATCAACAAAATACTCACATGAATATCGCCGTTAAAACTTACATCCTGCGCCGTGCTCTCGAAATAATCGCTCACTCCAAGCAAATGGTACCCATCATCACTTTCGCAGATGTTTTCAAAAAGTGCCGCCTCGAAAAGATTAACCGCGACAAGAAATATGACGTTCGTAAAACCATACTCATTTTCTTTGAGCATTTGAAAACTCAAGGACTGGTAGAAGATTTCCAACTCAACAAACGCGGTCCAAGCCCCTATTCAGTTTCTTTCACTCTCCCAGAAAAATAATTTTGAATTGCTACTTATGCCGAAGGTCGACGTGACTTTTGTCACCGACTTTCGGCTTTTATAACCCCTATAGGATAAACATAATTTATCGGACAAACGATTAACATTAAAATGTGCACTGCCAATATCGGCAACAAGCACTGCCAATATTACCGACGTGCACTGCCAATATTACCGACGTGCACTGCCAATATTACCGACGCATGCATATAATAAGTAGGGGGTGAAATCGCGTCAGGACGCCAAAGTCGGCGCACCCCATTTTCCTATATACTTTATAGATCTTATAGATCTTATAGCGAACGGCGACGCCGAATCGCCTACGCTGACGCTACGGCTAATCGGCTTACGCCGCCCGCATCGCTAGCCGAAGTCGTAAGAAGTTGGTGAAAGAGGAGACGATTGAAAGTCGTAAGCCACCCGCAGGCGGCGTACATCCGCTACAGGCGACGGAAATGATGACCGTAGGCGATTCGATCTGCGGAAGCCGTTCGCTACTCCAAAAAAAAAGAAAAGCGCGCCGAATTTTTGGAAAATCGCGCCAAATAAATTTACACAGGCTTGAAAAGAGACATTTGAAACACGCACTGAAGTTTTTAACGGTTGGAGCTTAGGGGTTGTTGGTAAATTAAAAGTGAATAACACAAGCAGCGAGTAAAACAAAATTCTCAAAGCAAAGAGCCAATTTGTCGTAACGAGTAGCGATGCGGCGGTAATTCTTGATGCGCTGAAAAAACCGCTCGACGATATTGCGTTGTTTGTA
>CAMJRX010000069.1 GCA_946408355.1 uncultured Selenomonadales bacterium | reverse complement strand
AAAAGCGTGGCGTCGATTGGCATTCCATGCAAAATGCGTTTCGCCGACCTCGCCTCTGGCTATCGCTACTCCAGCGTTATGACTACCCAAAAGTCATCGAACATTACAACTACTCAAAAAAAAAAGAACATCCAACGTTATGCTCGTTAAAGTCAAAAACTATAAAATTGCAAAAACGCTCGGGAAAATTAGGCAGGATGTTCTTTTTTAACGCTTTCTTCGGGTTAAAGTTTTTTAAAACTCAGGATTAGCGATAACTCTAGTGAAACACCACATCGAGGGGAGCCGTTAGGCGGGGGGTGTCTCCCTAAAAGGGGGTGTGGGGGAATTTCCCCCATCGGAAAGGTTGCTTCGCAAAGTTTAGTCGAAGTGATGAGACAAAATGAAGAAAACGCTGTAGAAAGCAAAAACTTCAAGCAACCTTTCCTCCTTCGCTTTTTACGTTTTTGTTGCGTAGAAATTTTTGAGGTTGCTACCGAAAAAAATTTCACAGCAACCTAGTGAAGGCAAGCGTAGGGCATTACGCCCGTAGCGTAGCCTGAACGCTATTCATAGCGGTTTTTGAGCGTATGGGTTATGCAAAAGCCGCAATTTTTGCAATGCGAAAAAAAGTACCTTGCGACTGCAATAGTACTTTTTGAGTATTGCGCGGCTTTTAAAATATTCATGCGCGAAAAAACCGCTCAACGAGTCGGAAAAATTTTTAAGCTGAAGGTAGCATTCTAGTTGCGCTTGATTGGCTATGTTAAATGGGTGGGGGGCGCGGGCTGTGCGTAGGCGATTTAGTGAACGTAACTTCAGCGTAGTGAACGCTTTTGAGCATAGCGAAAAAAAATCGCCGTCCGACGACATGGCTGGACACAAGGTGCGAGACAAGCGTAGCGTCCCGTTAGGATGCCTCGCACGCAGTGAATATCCGACACCAATTGCAAAGGGGGCGCAAGTGGAAGCTCAAAAAATTATTACAAATGTCATAAACTGATTCAAAATCCCGTGACAAAAATCAGCTGATTTAAGCTTACTATTTCGTTAAAATTTTAAAGGTAGGAAAATCTTTAGGAAAAGGAGAGGCTGAAATGTTTGGAATAATCGTAGGCACTCACGGTCAGTTTGCGCCGGGCATTGTGCAATCGTGCGAAATGATTTTTGGAAAACGCGATAAGCTTAAGGCAGTCACGCTTATGCCGGGCGAAGGTCCTGATGACGTTGTTGAAAAATATGAGCAAGCAATTAAAGAGCTTGGCGACCCCGAAAGAGTTTTGTTCTTCAATGACTTGATGGGTGGCAGTCCGTACAACGCGGCTTGCAGACTCGTTGCCGCGAATGAAAATTATGGTATTGTCGCCGGAGTAAATTTGCCCGCTCTGATTGCAATGTCGGCAGCACAGGACATCGACGATGGTTCAACGACTATTGCCGAAATCATGGAACAGGCTCTTGCCGCAGTTAAGGAAGGAGCTGTCATCTCTTCTTACGAAAGTTTGAACGTCGAATCCGATGACGACGAACTTTAATTTTTTTTTAGGAGGTTTCTGCCATGGAAATAGCTTTTTGCAGAATCGACGACCGTTTGATTCATGGTCAAGTTGCGACGGTCTGGTCGAAGGTTACGGGTTGCAATCGCATAATGTGCGTCAGCGACGAAGTTGCCAAGGACGAATTGCGGAAGAAATTGCTCCTGCAAGTCGTTCCGCCCGGTCTCAAAGGTTACGTTATCCCTGTCGATAAGGCGATTGAGGCGTACAAAAATCCGAAGTACAATTCTTTTAAGACGCTGTTTTTGTTCACGAATCCTACGGATGTCGTTCGTGCAGTCAAAGGTGGCATTCCTTTTAAGTCTGTGAATCTCGGCGGTAAATGCTTCAAAGACGGCGACACGCTTATTTCGCAAGCGGTCTCTGTCAACGCGCAAGATGTTGCGGCGATTAAAGAACTCGTCGGCATGGGGATTGAAGTTGAAATGCGCAAGCTCGTCAACGATCCGAAAGTTGATGCTATGGACGCATTGAAAGCGAAAGGTCTCGTGTAAGTAATCTGCGAGGTGTTTCAAATGTCAGGTTTAGAACTGATACTTTTGTTTATAGTGGCGTCGATAGCAGGTATGGCGTCGGTCTTGGACGAAGCCCAATTTCACAGACCGGTTGTTGCTTGCACACTGACGGGCATAGTTTTGGGCGACCCGACGACAGGAATAATCCTAGGTGGTACGCTTGAAATGATGGCACTGGGCTGGATGAATGTCGGCGCGGCAATGGCTCCGGACGCGGCTCTTGCCTCTACAGTCTCGACGGTCTTGGTTATCGTCGGTCATCAATCAATCGGTGCGGGCATTGCACTTGCAGTTCCGCTCGCCGCTGCCGGTCAAGTCTTAACGATTTTTGTCCGCACGATAACGGTCTTTTTCCAGCACTTAGCGGATAAATACGCCGAAGACGCCAATTTGCGCGGAATTGAAATGTGTCACATTGCGGGTCTGCTTCTGCAAGCTTTGCGCGTCGCAATCCCGACGGTGGCAATCGCTTTGGTTGCTGGTACAGACGTTGTCAATAATGCTCTCAACTCAATTCCTGAAGTTATTACTCGCGGCTTACAAGTCGCCGGCGGCTTTATCGTCGTTGTCGGTTATGCAATGGTTATCAACCTCATGAACGCGCAAAAGCTTATGGTTTATTTCTTCTTGGGATTCTTAATCGCGGTCTTCACGGACGTCAACCTTATCGGCTTTGGTGCAATCGGTGCCATTTGCGCTTACTTCCATATAATGGGCTTGAAAAAAGATATTGCCATTGAAGAAGCCGCCAAAACCGGCGGAGGCTCTGCGGTTGAAGGCGACGACATCGACGACTCGGAATTGATGTAGGAAGGAGTTGAGTTTTATGGCAGATAAAAAAGTTACAAAGAACGATTTATTCTGGACGTTTATCCGCTCGAATTTCCTGCTTGGCTCCTTCAACTTTGAGCGTATGCAGTCAATGGGATTCTGCGTCTCGATGATGCCAATTCTCAAGCGCGTTTACGGCGACAGCAAAGAAGAAATGAAAGCGGCTCTTAAGCGTCACTTGGAATTTTTCAACACTCAACCGTTTGTAGCGGCGGCGATTATGGGCATTATCGGTGCAATGGAAGAAAAACGCGCTAACGGAGCAGACATTTCTCCGGCGACGCTCTCGGGTGTCAAAGTCGGTTTAATCGGACCTTTAGCGGGTGTCGGCGACCCGATTTTCTGGGGTACGATTCGACCGGTTTTAGCGGCATTGGGTGCAGGTATCGCGCTTACCGGCTCCATTCTTGGTCCGATAATTTTCTTCGTGGCCTTCAATGCGATTCGTCTTGCAACTCACTGGTACGGCGTCAAGTACGGCTACGAAAAGGGTACTGAGCTCGTCGAGAATATTGGCGGCGCAGAAATGAAATTCTTGACGGAAGGCGCGTCGGTGCTCGGTTTGTTGGTTATGGGCGCACTCGTTGCCAAATGGACAACCGTTAATATGCCGCTTGTCATTTCCGAGTATGATAATGCGATGGGCGAGCACGTTGTTACAACTCTCCAAACAATCCTCGATAGCTTAATGCCTGGCATCGTCGCGTTGCTCATGACGTTCGCTTGCATGTGGCTTTTAAAGCGCGGTATGAATCCGTTGTTCATCATCATCGGATTGTTCGTAATCGGCATTGTCGGTTATGCTATCGGACTCTTCGCTTAATTTTTAAAAAACTATCCTTACCTTTAAAAAAGAGCCTCGATTGGGGCTCTTTTGCTGTATAATACCTGACGGAGTGTTTTTCATGTGGAAGATTTTGACAGTGACGGTTGGGCTTGCACTCTTGTCGGCAGGATTTTATCATTTCATTCAGACGGATTATTCCTTGCGACAAAATGAACATCGGCGCAAGCTCGGAGCCGTTTATATGACGCTGAATAATCCTTTCTACGAAGTCATTGATGAAGAAATTCGCACGGTCGTAGAGAATCACGGCGACATTCTAATTTCACGCGACCCCGCTTTGAGTGTGGAACGGCAGGTCGAGGAAATTCGCGAGCTGATTGATTTGGGCGTCGAACTGATTTTTATAAATCCGGTTGACTGGACGAAGATTGAACCCGCGCTGGAGCTTGCCCACGCCGCGAAAATTCCCGTCATAGCGATTGATACAAACGTTGAAGATGATTCTTTGGTTGTCTGTACGGTCGTGTCTGATAATTACAATGCGGGCGTGCAATGCGCCGAACATTTGCTGAAAAATTCTTCCGGCGGGAAAATTGCTTTGCTAAAACATTCTCAGGCGCGCTCTTCGATTGACCGGATTCAAGGATTCCTCGATAAGATTGCCGAGAACAAAAATTTTCAAGTCGTCGCGGAATCGGAATGTTTAGGTCAATTAGAAGTTGCAATGCCAGTTATGGAAAAAATGATTCGCACTCACCCCGAAATAAATATAGTCATGGCACTCAACGACCCCGCCGCAATGGGCGCACTTGCCGCCTTGCAAAATAACAATCGGCGCGATGTGAAAGTTTATGGCGTTGACGGCGTGCCCGAAACTAAAGAAATGATTTTTTCGCGGAGAATGACGGCAACCGCTGGACAATCGCCTCGACAAATTGGAAAGATAGCTGCCGACCGTGCTTATAAAGTTTTGGCGGGCGAGCAAGTCGAAAAAATCATAAAGTTGCCGACAAAATTACTTTCAGCCGAAAATATTTCCGCCGCTACTCTTGAGAGTTGGGATTGACATGCAGAAATCGCCGTTAAGGGCTCTGAGAGCCTCTACAAGCGTTTTCAACGGACTTTGCCTATTTCTTCTCTCATACAAAAAGGGCTAAAGCGGGCGTTATAGGGCAAATACGTGGCTTACAGAGGCTAATTACATTTGTTGAAAGTTGGAACTGACATGCAGAAATTTTTGAACGTCAAGGAAATGCACAGACTGCTTTACGGTTACAATGGCTTTGTGATTTTTACTCTTATGGCGTTCATGTGCCTTACGCAAGAGAGAATCTATCAAGCAATGACGGCGCGAGCGTTCTTGGAATCGGCAGGAGCGGTGCCTCCAGCGTCTGACGTAATTTTTTTCACGACGACTGTTGCATTTGTGCTGTTTATTTTGGTTGGGTATTTTTACAGAAAAAGTCAACGGCGACATGTTAGGTATTGTCTGTTCGCGGCGGAAATTATAATTTGCATGTTTCTGATGCGCTTTTTGAATTTATCTTATGACGGAATAGTTTTGTTGGTTGTGGCAGATTTAATGTACAAGTATGAAGGACACCGACAGGAATACACGCTCTTAGTAGCAATGATTTGCTTATACTTCATTGCCAATTATAACATGGCGATTTTCCAGACGAAAATAATTTCTTTCGAGGCTTATGCGTCTTACTACAATGCCGATGCTAAAGCCGTTATCTTAGCGATAAAAAATACTTTCTACTCGTTGAATATAGTTTGCTTCGTGTTCTATCTCGTCCTTTTGGTTAAGAATAAGCACGAGGAGAAAGAACGAATTCGCTTGCTAAATGAAAAGCTGGAGGAAGCAAATCAACGACTTCGCGCCTATGCAATAGAAGTTGAGCAAATGGCTGAGACTCGCGAACGCAATCGCCTTGCTCGTGAAATTCACGATACGTTGGGACACGCACTGACAGGAATTGCCGCCGGCCTTGACGCTTGCATTATGACTTTGGAAATCGCGCCTGAAGTTACAAAGCAACAGCTCAATAAAATTCGCGACGCCGCTAAGAAGGGAATAACCGATGTGCGCCGCAGTGTAAAAAAATTGCGCCCCGATGATTTGGAGCGTTTACCTTTTCAACAAGCCCTTATGGAGATGACGCGCAATTATTCTGAGTCTTCGGGCATGGAAATTACTTTCGATATATTCAGCTGGTCGGATAATCTTCGCCAAGACCAAGAGGACGTAATTTATCGCGTGCTACAGGAGAGCATAACCAACGCCAAACGTCACGGGCACGCCACCAAAGTTAAAATTACAATCGGCGGTAATGAAAAGTATTTGTTGATTGTAATTGCTGATAACGGGGAAGGTTGCGACGAAGTTAAGCAAGGCTTCGGGCTAAAACACATGCGCGAGCGACTGGAGCTTTTGCATGGGACGATTCATTATTGGAGTGACGAGGGATTTATCGTCGAAGCGATGATTCCGCTCAATCGGGAGGTCGACAATGATAAAAGTTTTGATAGCTGATGATCAAGAACTTATTCGCGAGAGTTTAAAAATAATTCTTGACGTGAACAGCGATATTAAAGTTGTCGGTTTGGCTGAGGACGGCAGAAAAGTTTTGGATTTGATTAATAAAACTTTGCCGGACATCATTTTGATGGATATACGTATGCCGGAACTTGACGGCGTACAATGTACAAAGGCGGTCAAGAAAAAATTTCCTGACGTGAAGATAATTATCCTGACAACTTTTGACGATGACGAATATGTTTTCTACGCGCTCAAATATGGGGCAAGCGGCTATCTGCTCAAAGGTTGTTCGGTGCAGGAATTAACTTCGGCTATTTATACCGTTATGAACGGCGGCTCAATTCTTAATCAAGGCGTCATTACCAAAGTCGTCAAGCTGTTCAATCAGTTGGCGCAAACGAGCATAACGCCGGAGCTTGATGACAGGGACGTTAAGAATTTGAATCGCACGGAGCGCAGTATTGCAAGTTTGGTTGGGCGCGGACTTTCCAACAAAGAGATTGCCGAAACTTTATTTTTATCGGAAGGAACAATCAGAAATGCTTTGAGTTGTGCGTTGTCAAAGCTAAACTTGCGAGACAGAACACAGTTGGCAATTTGGGCTGTACAAACCGGCTTGTCCTCTAAAGTGAGTTAAATCATGCGCAAGAAAATTTTAGCGGCTACCTGCATAGCAGTAATCATCTTTGCAATGATGTATCAAGCACGCTCGCAGGTAACTTTGACGATTGGAATTTTCGCCGGAAGTAATTGGAACGTACCACAAGGCGAGACTTACGCAATTATAAACGAGGTCAGAAAAAATTTCGAGGCAGAAAATCCCGGCGTTCGCGTTAAATACGTAAGCGGTATAAAAAAGGAAGATTACAGCGAGTGGCTTGCCGAAAAATTCATTGCCGGTTCCGAACCCGATGTCTTCTTCGTTTTGGCTGAAGATTTTAATCTCTACGCATCAATCGGCGCATTGATGAATTTGGAAAATCTTATCGCCGCCGATGAAAGTTTTTCATCCGACGTTTACTATACGAGTGCGCTTAACTTCGGCAAGTACGAAAATATTTCATACGCTTTGCCCTGCGAAAGCAATTTAACTTTCATGTTCGTGAATAAAACGTTGCTGGCTAAAGAAAACATTGCTCTGCCGAAAAATAATTGGACGTGGAAAGATTTCTCGGAAATTTGCCGCAAAGTTACGCGCGACACAGACGGCGACGGTATTGTCGACCAATTTGGTTGCTACGATTACTCTTGGCAACAAGCAGCAATTTCTAACGGCGTAAAATTTTTCCGGGACGATGGCAAGACTTCTTACTTTGCTGATTCACGTATGGAAGAGGCGATAAAATTTTTAATGGAGCTTCGCGGCTTAAACAAAGGCTTTGAAGTGTCGCCAAAAGATTTTGATGTCGGGCGCGTCGCTTTCAGACCATTTACTTTTGCTCACTATCGAACATATAAGCCTTATCCCTGGAAGATAAAAAAATATTCGTCTTTCGAGTGGGACTGCGTGAAAATGCCTGCCGGTTCTTCAGGAGGAAATATTTCAGCTATGGATTCCTTACTTGTCGCAATAAGTTCTCGAACGCGAAATAAAGATTTAGCTTGGGCTTTGCTGAAGAAAATTTGCTACGACAAAACAACGCAACAATTAATTTTGAAAAAATCTCAAGCTTTACCGGTTCGCCGCGACGTCATTACCTCTGTAGAGGCTCAAGAAATTTTTTCTTGGGATTCAAATGAAACTGCTGCCATAGCAACTATTGACATAAGCTCGGCTATGGACGAAGCTATAATGCCATTCAAGTTCAAGAATTATAATTCCGCTATGCTTTACGCCGACACGGAAATCCATAAAATCATTACCGGTATCGTTCCACTCAATAACGCTCTTAACAAACTGCAGAAAGAAATCAATGCTCAACTTCAACATTAGACGCTACTGGTTGAATTACTTCAACTTTGACAAAACGACCAATGCATAAATTTATCGTAACGTCCTGCCAGCCACGTTTCATTTTCACCAAAATATTTTTCGTGTCCTCCATCACAGCAGCTCCCGAATAATCTTCTTACGAATGAATTCATCTTTGTCAAATTCGCTCATAAGCTCCCAATCTTTTTCCATTTCCAGATTATGCCGTCGAAGCGGGCGACCAGCTGCACTGCTTGAGGCTCGAATAAGATTGCGTCGGCGATTAGCGATGCCGCTTGATTTTTCGTCAACTTATCGCAAATCGTTATCCGATAACGAGTATTAACTTTATCACGAGCAATAAGGTTTTCCAAAGCATTTATCTGGTCTTTAGCGTGATTCAAACGCAGAAGTATTTCTTTGTCGTGCTTTTCAACTTCTTAAAGCTGACGAACGAATCTTAAATTTTTGCGAAGAATGCCAGTAGCTATTTCTTCGATTTTCTTCGCAACTTCGGGTTGATGGCACAAAGTTTCCAACTCGGTTTGTTTGCTTTGAAGAGAGAATTTAATTTGGTCGAGACGGCTTCTTTCCAATTCCAGCAATGTCC
>CAMJRX010000068.1 GCA_946408355.1 uncultured Selenomonadales bacterium | reverse complement strand
ACCAATTATAAGATTCTTTTTCTGCCACATCGGCAATATCTTCAAGCAAATCAAGCTGCTCTTGCCCTTCAAGTGTCTCTAAATCTGAAATGACTTCTTCGGGCGACGAATACGCTAAAAATTTTCCACGATACTTGTTGAAGGCGGCTTGAAAATTAAAAGTAGCGTTAGGGTCTTTAAGCGTTTCCAAAACTTTTTCCAGAATACTCGCCGCGCCCGTGTAAGTGTAACCGTTTTCACGCAAAGCACGCTTGACAGATTCGATTATAGTGTTGAAAAGTTTGTTCTGGGAATTTATGCCCGCCGACGAACTTTGATGAACGACAAGAACTTTTCCTTTGCTACGGACGCCCGCGATACGTTGCCACAGAGAATTTATCTCGTGGTGAGTAAAATATTTTTCAACCTCATCAAGATTGTCTTCCAGAATATGTTTAACGACGAACGACGCAAAAGTTTTACCAGTACCGTAACTGCCGCTAATCCAAATCGGACGGTCTTTCAATGCAGAGCCTTTTTCCAGCGTCTCAACTGTCAATGTTAAAATCTTTTTGAAACTCTCGTGCGGATAGAAGGATTTCCATCTTTCAGGGTGAGTTCTGTCACTGCTTGAAGAAAAAACCGGAATAAAGTCCGATTCAACTTTGATATATTCTTTGTATAACATGACTGCAATAATCGCCTCGCTTCAAAACAGTTGAACTACATCACCAGAAGTTTTATCTTTGTTCAGGAAAATATTTTCTTGAATGCCTTTGTTGAAATCTACGCGAATGTAGTCAGGATAATCGTTTGCAAGACCTTGCAACAGCGGACGTAAAATTTCTTCGTCAAGACCGAACAAAATCTTTGGACTCAAAGCTTCGCGCTCGTCGCTGTCGTCAAGCAAATCAGTCAGCGTGAAACTGTAGAGATTTTCTCCGTGCTCGGCAAATTGATAAAGGCTGTAGAGAATAACGAGCGGTTCGGGATTTTGCCAAGCTGTTCGCGTGATTGAAACAACCGCATTGCCCTTAAATTCGCAAATACCTTGCCCCAGCTCCTCGCCAATCGGACAATTGCGCAGGGTAGCTTTTAATGCTTTCAGTGCATTTTTCTTTGTCGTGTCCGAATGAGAACTGCCAAACATTTCCACAAAAAAATTCATATCGCGAGTTTCATTAAAATCACAACTTTTAATGAACAGATTGATAAGGTTAGAATTGTAGGCGAGATTCACGAAAATATAACCCCAAACTTTTGAATTGTCTGCACCTAGCGAAATAAATTTTTCGACGACTTCCAGAGGCAAATTTTTTTCATCAAGAAGCCTAGCGTGTTTACTCCAACCTATAAAACTTGTAACATGGTCGTTGATAATCCGCTCACCAGTTTTAAAATTTTTTGGATCGTCGAAGAAAATTTTTAGCCATTCCTTTTGGAAACCGAAACTCCGATAAGCACTTATTTTTTTTGATTGCAAATTTTCACCGCCTCTTATTTCGAGAGACCAAGCCGCCAAACATCCTTGCGGCTTATCCAAACACCTATAGCAGTGCTGACAATTTTTAATCTGCACGTTGTCAGCGGTTATTGTTAAAGCACCGTGCGGACATTCTATCATACAATCGCGGCAATTTCTACAATACGCCGCCTTATTCAAAACATTTTTCAGCAAGGAGAGGAATCTAATCCATTTTTTATCAAGCTCCGACACGCACAGAAAAATAATTTCTTTGTCGGCTTGAGTATTGACACTAAAAATTATTGACTCGTCCTCATATTGCAGAGAAAATTTATTTGCACCGACCTCAACGATTTCGCCGAGCACCGGCACCCATTTACGCCACGAATAATTTGCATTGCTGATGATAAATTTATAGCGGTCACTGTCTTTAACTACTTCAATTTTATTTTCGCCAAGCGATAAAGTTTTTCCACTACCTCGCGCCTGCCAGCCTCTTTCGGAAAAATATCTTCTGTAATCTTCATCATCTGCAAAATTTTTATTTGCCAATGAACGAACGATTTCAATATAAGGTGCCGTTTCTGCGGGGTAATAGTGATTCGTTGTGCAGTCATACCACAGCGACGCCATTGGACAAAATTTGCAACCGACACGCGGCAAGCCGTTTCGATAAGATTGACTGAACGGCAGATTTTCCGCGAACAGATACAAAAAAATTTCGGCGGTCGTCCATTCGAGAATAGGATAAAAATTTATTTGCGCGGGGTGCTTGCGGCTAATGGAAATTTTAGCGTAAGTCGAGCGTTGTACGCTTTCTTCGGCACGAATACCAACAAAAGCCATTGCCCGAAAATTTTTCACATCAGCAACGGGACAACGGCGACGCTCGGCAATAATCTCCTTGACCTTAAAAAGTGAGGGACTTGCCTTATGGACAGAACAACACCAGCGAATTTTTCGTGCGGGCGGTCCCATGAACTTCCACGAGTCCAGAGCATCGAAAGGAGCGCGAGCCGTATGCCATTTCAAATCTGAAAAAATTTTCTTTGTCTCTTTGACGGTCTTATAAGTGTCGCTGAGCTCCATCGTCGTATCGCCAAAAATAACTTCAAACGAATCATGCGGCAATGCTCGATGAACCAAATCTAACATGACCATTGAATCTTTCCCGCCACTGAACGCCACATAGAACAGGTCGACTTTGTTTTTATAAGCTTTGAACGTAGCATAAATCTCCTTGAGCGTTCGTTGAATCATACCGTTCATTAGGTTTTCGTTTTTGGCAATCATAGATTTTATATCGACAGGCGACAAGGATAAATTCGGAGTGACATTTTTCAGTGTGGGCAAGTCAAACAAATTGCCGCCCTGTGTTTCGGCTACAAGTTCACCGCGATAAAAATAGCGTCGACCTTCAGCCCAACAAAGCGGCTCTTTTGATTTCGGAAATTGCCATCCAAAATTTTTATCCAGTCCGAGAAATTCTAGCTCTTCAAAAAAGACGGGACGAACTTCTTTAGCTAATCCTTCAATTTTCGGCGTAAGATTATAACCGCCAGTGTCTTTGTCCCATTCATAAGCATACATAAAAATCACCAGCAAAATTTATTCGCCTAGAATTTCAAAAGCCCTGCCCTCCTGCAAAAATTTTGGCAACCTCTTATTGCATAATCCCTGCATCTTCAACCAATCAAAGATTTCTTTCTCAGTACGAAAAGGTTCTTTGTTATGTTCGGCAATTAAAATTTTCGTCAAAAATGATTGATAATCATCTTCGGCAAACTCCTCCGCCACAAAGATTGCTAAAGAAAAATTCGTCGACGTTGACGGAACTTTTATTTTGTAAAGTACGTCTTCCGCCAATGTTGCGACACTCTCTAATAAGAAACTGTTCCAAGATATTTCGAGTTGCGGCAACCATTCATAGTCCTCAAAAGTTTGAGCCGATTGCCAACCACCATTTTGCCCAATGGCTGACTGGATACTTTCCACGACAGCAGAAATAATTTCATCTGTAACGCCGATTGATTCGGGACGCATCAAAGTAAATTCATCAACGCGAACAAAATCCGGACGCAGACTATCGATTAAATAAGTCCTCGCAACGTAATGAATTCCGTTTTCCTCACAGATGCCAACGAGGTCTTCAATCTCAATTTCGTCCACGTCCTCCAAAATTCTAAGCAGAATTTTTTTGTTGCTGACATTCTTTATATCTTCCATAGAAATGTAAGGACGTGCAAAATTAAACTCGTCGCGAAACATATACTGCAATATGCCAAAAAGTTTGTTATGATTTTGAATTTCATTTCTTGTCATGAAGTCGGCAAAACGTTCAAAAAATAAATCGAACAAGATACGCGAATTAATAGGCGTTGAACAATTTTGACGGAGAAAATTTTCTATCTGTTCAAAATCTTCTTCTCTTAAATCCAAACATAAGGTGTTAATAAAATTTCCGTCGCCAATGCGAATGACTAAAGGGTGATGCTGGAGAAAAAAATTTATACTGGCATCAGTGAGCGAGATAAAATTATCTTTAATCTCCTGTAACGAGAATTCGGGATGTTTAGCAACGAAGTTGTAAAATTCGCTTACCATATCAACTCCGCTCACCTTGGTAAGATAATCTTTGCAAAGTGTATAAGGTAATTTGTAAAATTTTATAATGCCTTGAAGAAAATAATGATTCGTGACTTGCGTACCGACGAAAATATTTTTCAGCGACTCGAAAATTGCTTTGTAGTAAATTGCCGTGCGCTCGGAGTTGTCGATAAAATTTTTTACACGCTCCATAACTTCCGGCGGTATGTGAACAAAATCAGGGTGAATATATTTTCCTCTGTCACAAAGCACCCCGATTGTGCTGATTAAGGCACCAAGTGCTCGTTGATTGGTCGGCGTCTTCTCGTCAAAAATTTCTTGAAGATAACGTATGAAACGCGAATAATAAGTTTCGTCGCTGATTTTGTAGCCGTTGGGGAATCGTTCCTTCAAAATGTATTCGCATTTAAACGTTGGAGTTAATCTGACGCGATGAAAAAATTTCCCGCTACGTTTATAAATTTTTGAGACCTTAATTTTTATCAAATCAAGGGGATAATTTTTTTCACGCGCCAAATTTATAATAGTTTCTTCAAAAGATGTTTCTTCCATTATGTCTGGAAGATTTTTAATCAACATATCTTCGTCCAGCATGGCTCCGTGATGAAACACAAAGGCATTACTTTCCTTATCATAGTTAAAAATTTCGGTATCACTTTCTTTATCATAATTGAATCTTTTGGTACCGCGATTTTCTTCATCCTTTAAAGCCTTTATAACGAAAAACCAAATCATTTCGGTATCTTTATCGTCCAAAAAATTTTTAGCGTCGTCCAAAGTGAGAAAGAATTTTCCGTCAGTCAGCGCATGAATAAAATAAAAAATTTTTTTCGCTCCCTTTTTAGGGTGACTAAATTTTCTAGCGGCTTTTGATTCTATCTGCCTGATTCTCTCACGAGTGAGACCAAATTCCTTTCCAACCTGCTCAAGCGTAGCTCCTCCCGCGCGGCGACGCACAATCTCAAAACCACGCTCATTCTCGAACAGACTAGTAAACATTTTTTTTGTAGCAACTCTCACGTCAAAGTTAAGTTCATCAACAAACTTTTTCAGCTCAGCAACGTCAAAAGCAAAATTATTTTCAGAGAGGTATTCAGGCAACTCAGAAAGCGTCAAATCATCGGGCAAGTCAACAAAAAAATTATTCTTCTTCAAACCGCAAGCAAGAAAGAAAGACCTCACTCGCTTGTCTCTAAACTCTTCAGGCAAGTTGCGAAAGGTACTTTTTATCGTCACGGAATCGCAGAACTTCTCAAACGCCGCGATTATCAAATCAATCTGAGGATCGTGATTTAAAGCCGCATTGCGCAAAAAATCGTCAAGCTCTTCGTTGGCAAGCCGTAAAGGTTTCGTCAGAATCTCTTTTTTCTGCGGAGTAAAGAATTTTTTTAGCGTTGAAATAAGATTATCGAAAGAACCTTTACCAAAATTTCTTAAACACAAAATTTCTTGTTGAGAAGACTTTAAAAGATCGGCAAGCGTTCTGTAACCGCTACGTTTCAAGCAATGCCGGACACGTGCACTAAAATTCAAATCTGCAATTGAAATATTTTTATACGGAGTTAGATTATTAATCTGAAAATACTTTTGTAGGGAATTTTCCTGCTCATCAAAAGTATTTTGCGGCGGAAGAATTTCTTCGCTGGACTTCTGCTCTTGAAAATTAAGCAATGCCTTTATTTGCTCAACTTGTTCGCGCGGCACGGAATATTCAGCACGATAAGCAATGAAATCTTCTCTGTCTAATTCGTTGACAAATCTCTTACCCGATTCTTTACAGTACCTAAGAAAATCTTCATATACAAATAATTTTTCTTCGATAAGACTATTACTATGCAAAAATATCATCCTAACTTATGTACCAATAAATAAAGAATACCTACTGTTGAAGACTATAACACAGAGAAAAGAGTTTGTCACGGAATGCCCTGAAATAGTGCAAAACGAGTGCACGTGTTTTCTTGTAAATGTGCTAAGATATGGTAAAGCGAGAAATTCGTAAAATGTTCACTTCTGCATTTCACTTCGTGAAATGCTAAAAGCCTGTTGTGACGCCGTTTATACGGCGAGAAAAAATTGCCAGTCGCTCCGCTCCTTGAACCTGCGGTTGGCTGTGGAAGGGAGGAGAATTTTTAATGGCGATGTTCCATTTCCGGCTCAAATCGGACAAGAAACCCAGCGGAACAAAAGTTTCGGCGGTTAAGCACGTGGAATACATAAATCGAGAAGGAACTTTTGCGCACGACGAACAATGGAAAGAATCAAATAAATTTGTTGGTAATTTCATAACGACGGCGGAGACACCAAATGCACTTGGTGGATTTAATGCGCTCCTGTACAAGACCGATGAATTCGGCGCAATAAAGAACACAGAGCACGGACTGGAAGTGACGGAAAATGCGTCATTGACAACAATATCGATTGCGCTGATGTTAGCCGATGAAGCAATGGGACATAAGCCGTTAATAATCAATGGTACAGCAACATTCCGAAAGTCGGTGTTAGAAGCGGCATTTCAAGCAAATCTGCCCGTTTCGTTTCAAAATAAACTTTTGCAGAGAGCATTAGAAAGCAAAAAGGAGAATCAAGAAAATGAGCGACAAAAATTCCTCGCCACAGGAGGAAGAATTATCAGTAAACGTCCAGATACTAAGTCCCGTACTTCGCCGAGTCATGCGAAAAGAGTCGAAGATGCAACCAAAAAAGGATTTTGCTTGCCAACATTGTCCCAACGCTCTATGGTTTATCCAAAATCGCGAGGAACTGACGTGCTTTTGCAAGCTGATGAATTTAATGGTATGGACGAGTACGCAAGAGAATGTAATAAGCGCGTGCGATGGGATTTTTCAGGCGAACGAACAATGTTAGCAAAGTTGACGGCAAAGAAAATCTTGGAGAATGTGACAGAGGCAATGGAAGAAGAATCAGCTGTTTCGCACGTAGAGTACATAAATCGAGAAAGAGCGTTCGCGAATCGTGGCGGTTGTATTTTTCACGCGCATCATTTGCCAAAATGGGCGCAAGACGACCCGAAAAATTTTTTTCAAGCGGCAGACGAATACGAAGGCGTTGGCAATCGTCGTTATATGGAAATAGAGTTTGCGTTGCCAAACGAGTTAAAAACAGTGGAGCAATATCGGCAGATTATTGACGCTTTTATAGCCAAACATTTGAGTGAGCATTATTATGCCTATGCGATACATAACAAAATAGGGGTAATGTCAGACGGGCAACATCATCCGCACGTTCACATTATGTTTTCGGAACGGGTAATAGATGATGTGGAGCGAAAACAAGAACGAGAAGCAAAAAGTTTCTTTTTATATCCGGCGCGGAAGAAAAAAGACGGCACAGAACCGTCTTTCGAGGAGAAATGGAAACGTGGAGCACCGAAAGCCCGTAAGTGGGCGGACAAAAATTTTTTAACGGAGTTGCGAGCAGATTTTGCGCAAATCCAAAATGAAGTCTTGTCGCGAAATAATTTTTCGATACGAGTAGACCACAGGACGCTGAAGGCGCAAAAGGAAGAAGCGGAGCGAAATGGCGATACATTTCTTGCGCGACTTTTTAGTCGAGTTCCGGAAAAATATATAGGAATAATAGGAAGTCAAGACGACGATGAGCCGAGATTAGAACGGCTGAAGAAATTTCGGGGACTTCGCAAGCAACATTTTGATTTGGTGATGAAGATAGATGCAATGACAAAGGAAGCGGACGAACTGGAAGTCAAAGACAGCGTTCAATTGTCCTCTACCAGCGCAAAAAGTCTTATGGATTCGGAAGAGTATAAGAGACAGGAATTTGTCTCTGAATATCTTTTGGCAATGAAAAATAAAATGCTGACAGCGGTAGCGGAAGTGAACAAATGGAAGCGCGTCATTATTTCTTTTCACGACGCCGAAGAACAAGCCAGACTGGAATATATGAGCAAATCTGAGCGAGAACTTTGGCAAAAGTATTTTGAAACACTAGGACAGAAAAAGCAGTTGGAACAATTTTTGACGACGCTGAAAAAGCCCGATGAATCGCAAAAAGAGGAACTGCAAGCTTACGAGGAAGTAGTTGCCGGTGTTAAAGCAAAAATCTATTCGCTGTTTACGGCGTCATTGGTAATGAAAAAATCAGTAGAAGAAATAGACCAACGACTTGAATCGCCCGAATGCAAAAACAATATTTTGCTTGTCACTCACCAAATATTACAAGCAAACACGTACGCGAGGAAAATGTTGAAACGAGCAAGCGAGGACTTGGATAAAGCGGTCGATGATCTAAGAAATGAATTGTTCGCGAAGACACTGGAAGAGCCGCAAACGAGTTTTAAGACGCGAGAAGTGTACGACCTGATTCGTCGGCAGTATTTTGGCTTAAAGAAAGAATACGAGAATACTCTTGCGCAAAAATTTAAGATACAACGCGAAGTAATATCTCCGGAACGCGCTATCTTTATGGCGAAAAATATTTTCGTGCACGGGGACTTCAAACGACTGCGCGAAGAAATTCAACGCTACAAAAAAGAAGAGCAAAAGCTTGCTCCAAAATTGCTTGCCTATACCAGGGAAGAAAAAGAGTTCCAGAAGAGAGATTGGACGGTTTTCCCGCGTTCAACATTCTTGCAACAACAGTATTATCTGCTGAAACAGCGTACAATTCTAGAATTGGAAAAGAGCCGACTCGACCAAATTAAGCTTTCTCTGCAAAATAAAAAATCTGAGCTGGAAAAGCAATGTCAGGAACATGAAGCGGCACGAAAAATCGAAACGATAGCCGCTGGCATTCTCCGCAAGAATTATAAGTTTGTCCGCCAGCTGGAAAAAATCGAAACACGAGCTAAAAAACTGATACCGCGAATGAATCACGCCAAAAAGCA
>CAMJRX010000067.1 GCA_946408355.1 uncultured Selenomonadales bacterium | reverse complement strand
ATTTTAGCAAAACTCTTTCGAGTTTCAATTCTATTTTTATATAACAGGAGATGATCTTATGGCTGTAAAAATTAGAAGACGTGTTCACAGGCGTTTTAGTAAAGTGTGAATAAGGGAAAGTTTAAACATAGCTTCAGCAGAGTCAGTACGAATTTCATAATCTTTGCTCAAGCGGCGAGAATTATTAAGCCAAGCAAAAGTTCGCTCCACTATCCATCGCTTTCCGGACTTTATGCCTTCCGATATATCGACACCGCATTTGAGTAAACTGTTTATATCGTAAAGGAAAGTGCCACGATAACCCCTATCCGCACAATATCGCCTTATCGTCGGATATAGTTCCATAGCAAAAATAGTTGCCCATATTCCAATCATCGTATGTATCATGTTGGTTTGCTCGGTGAACGACTACGCTCAAAAGACAACCAATATCGTCGGTTGCTATTTGCCTTTTTCTTCCTTTCGTTTTTTTCCCCCGTCAAAACCACGTTGGTCATTTGCGTAGGTTGTTATAACAGCATAGGTTGGATTTTCATCTAAATTTGCTTTTTGACTCGATACTATAACCAGGTGTTATTCTATCCCAAAGACCGCTTAGGCGTGCTCGCCGATAAAAACTGTGAACGGTGACATAAACCCGAACGCAGATAAAGGTGTAAAACTTTACGTAGAGGCAGTTCTGCTTGCCAAATAAAAAATCCCGCAGATAAAATCTTCTGCGGGTAAATTTTTTTATCGGTTGTTCAAATTTCCGCAATAACGTTCGCCGCGTTCAAAGTCTAAATTTTAAAATGCAGGAACGATTGCGCCTTTATATTTCTCCTCGATAAACTTTTTAACTTTGTCAGTCTTGATTACGTTCAATAAAGTTTTGATTTCCTCACGATTTTCGTCGCCGTTGCGCACCGCAATAATATTTACATACGGCGAAGTCTTATCCTCGATAAAAAGCGCGTCTTTCATCGGGTTTAAGTCGGCATTCATCGCAAAGTTTGTGTTGATAATCGAAATGTCCACGTCTTCAAGCGTGCGCGGAAGTTGAGCCGCTTCAACCTCTTGAATTTTTAAGTTCTTAGGATTTTCGGCAATGTCCTGGACAGTCGCCATTTCGTTTACGCCGTCTTTAAGCTTGAGCAAACCAGCTTTTTGCAGTAACAGCAAGGCACGACCGCCGTTAGTTGGGTCATTCGGGATTGAAACCGTCGCGCCGTCGGCAAGTTCCTTTAATTCCTTAATTTTCTTGGAGTAAATGCCCATAGGCTCGATATGCACGCCACCCGCGTTCTTAAGTTTAACGTCTTTGTGCTCTTTTACGAAGTCATTCAAATACGGCTCGTGTTGGAAGAAATTTGCGTCCAATTCCTTGTCGTTGAGCGCGATATTCGGCTGAACATAGTCGTTGAACTCGATAACCTCAAGCGTAATGCCCTTTTCTTTAAGGTCGGGCTTAATCTCCGCTAAAATTTCCGAGTGAGGCACCGGTGTCGCCCCAATTTTAAGCGTAACTTCCTTAGCGGCGGATTTGTCATCAGTTTTGGCAGGAGTATCACCACCGCCGCAACCCGTGATTAACAGCGTCGCCGCCAACGTCAAAGCCGCTAAAAACTTCTTCTTCATAAAAATTTTCCTCCTTTAATTTTTTACGCCGCGAATTATATCAAACAAAAAAAAATTGTCCACAAAAAATTTTTCGCCCGTTGCCAAATGCCGCGCAGTGATTTAAAATTCTAAAAAACTTTGGAGGTGGACGAGATGACCAATAGCGAAAAACTTGCCGAAATTTTATCTAACAGTGCCAGTGCAGTTTTCTTTGGCGGCGCGGGCATGTCTACCGAATCCGGAATTCCAGATTTCCGGAGCGCGAACGGCATTTACAATCAAAAACTCAACAAAACTTTCTCGCCGGAGGAAATGGCGTCGCACAATTTCTTTTTGAGACACCCCGAAGAATTTTTTGCCTTTTATCGCGAACGTTTTGTTTATCTCGACGCTAAACCTAATGCAGGGCACATTGCGCTTGCTAAATTAGAGCAAAAAGGCATTTTAAGCGCGGTTATCACTCAAAATATCGACGGACTTCATCAAATCGCAGGCTCGAAAGTTGTTTATGAACTTCACGGCTCGATTCGGCGTAGTTATTGCGTTAAATGCGGCGCAAAGTATGATATTGATTTCGTCATGAAAAATATTCCGATTCCTTACTGCGATTGCGGCGGAATTGTCAAGCCTGATGTCGTACTTTATGGCGAAAATCTCGACAACGATACGATTACTAATTCAATTCAAGCAATTTTAACCGCTGATACGCTGATTGTTGGCGGCACAAGCTTAATCGTTTATCCTGCGGCGGGTTTGATTGATTATTTTCATGGGAGGCACTTGGTTTTAATAAATAAAACTGCTACCCGCGCAGATTCCGACGCTGAACTTGTTATCCGCGAAAATATCGGCGAAACTCTTAAAAAAGCCGTCGATTTGCTAAATTGAGGGGCGATTTCCTTTGAGTTTTAAACGTTTAGTTCAAACAATGGACTCTTCGCGGTCGTTGATTTTATTTGTGGCGTTTGCGGGATTTTTTTTCGTGCGAACGGCGTTATGCCCGCTAAGTCACGACGATTACGGCTACGCATTTATTTGGGATGGGGCGCATGGCGGAAATTTGGAGGCAATGCAATTCGGTTCGCCTGAAATTGAGCACAGAGACCGCATTGAATCTTTCGGAGATATTTTTAAATCTCTAACGTCGCATTATTTTGATTGGGGCGGAAGAATTTTTGCTCATGCGTTCGTACAATTTTTTATTTGGATAGGAAAACCGGTTTTTGACATTGCAAATACGGTAATTTTTATATTTTTGGTGTTGACGATAATAAACTTATCAAATACGTGGCTAAAAATCTCGCGTGCGGCGTTAATTTGGATTTTCTTTACGCTGTTTATTTTAATGGCGTCGTCAATGATGAGTACACTTTGGCTAACCGGCTCATGTAATTACATGTGGATGACATTTTTTCAATTATTTTTCTTGACGCCGTATGTTAAAGCGTTGCGTTCACATGATGCGGCAAATTCTATGATAAACGTCGTGTTGATGATTATTTTGGGACTTTTTGCGGGTTGGTCGAACGAGGCGGGAGCTTTAGCGACGGTTTGTTTAACATTTTTTCTGCTGATTATGTGTAAAGTACAAAAAATTTTCCGTTCGTGGATGATTGCAGGCTTTATAGCGATAAGCGTCGGTTGCGCATTTATGTTGCTTGCGCCGGGAAATTTCATCCGAATGGAATTTGCTCACCCGAATTTTATTTATAGCAAGGAACTTTTTATGTCGCACATGTCAAACGGCTTTTTACGAGTAATTGCGGCTGATTTTATCGCATTAATTCCAATGTTTATCTATTTTGTGCGGCGTAATTCGACAAAAATAACTATGGCGGAAATTTTAATGTTAGCATTTACGGCGACGGGCTTTTTAGTGCCGATTGTATTATTGTTTTCACCAGAATATAATTCGCGCATTTCGATAACGTCGCTGTCATTTATTTTAGTGGCGTCAAGCTCGGCGATTTTGGAATTGGAGCGACAAAATTTAAAATCTGGCTTGCATTTCCCTAAAAACTTTCTGCGCGGCGTATCGATTATTTTGACTGTCGGTTTTATATCGTATTTCGCCACGCTAATTTACGTCGACATATCAATATTTAATGCGGCACGGCGGCAAGTTCGATATATTGAGCGCAACGCCGAATTCGACCCGATTCCTATGCCACGCATGCCGATTCGTCACCGCTTTGAAAGTATTCACGGCGACAGGAGCGCGGCGTCTGAACTTGATTATTTTGCCGGCATTGAACCTAAGCTCAACAGTTGCAGGAATTCTTGCGTTGCTCAATATTACGGCGTCAAACACGTTATCGCCGTTGAAGAATAAGGAGGTTTTAAAATGGCTGATTGTATTTTTTGCAAGATTGCGGTAGGAGAAATTCCCTCACAGAAAGTTTACGAGGACGATACTGTCATTGCGTTCAAGGATTTAAACCCCAAAGCCCCAATTCACGTACTGATTGTTCCAAAAAAACATATTCAGAGCGTTGCGCATTTCAAGGCAGAGGATAAAGACCTCGCCGCGCACATTTTCGTTGACGTGGTACCAAAACTCGCCGCTGACTTTGGCGTTGATGAGGCTGGTTTTCGGCTTGCAATCAACACCGGCAAGGACGGCGGGCAGACCGTTCCGCATTTGCACGTTCACTTTCTCGCCAAAAGAAAAATGACTTGGCCACCTGGCTAAACTTTTATGCTAAAAAATTTGCTCCGTACAAATCGACGGAGCTTTTTTGATTCGCAAATTGGATAACAAATTTCGCTTAGAAAGCTTTTGTGTTATAATACCTAAAAATTTTAAGGAGGAAATTTAATTTGATTGCTGAAAAATTTTTTCGCTCGGCTATTACCATGAAAAATTTTTGTCTAATAATTTTCGCCGTAATTTTACTCTTGCCGATTACCAGACTTGAGGCAGGACATTTAGACGACATTGCAACACGAGGAACAATTCGAATTGGCACGACGGGCGATTATATCCCGATGTCTTATCTCAACCCTACGACCGGCGAATACGAGGGCATTGACGCTGAACTTTCCAAAATTATCGCAAATTCGTTGGGTGTGACGATTGAATACGTTCCGACGACGTGGCCGACGCTTTCCGCCGATTGTCAAGCCGGCAAGTTTGATATTGCACTTTGCGGCATTTCGAGGAATTTTGCGCGGGCTAAGACTATGGCAATGAGCGACGCTTACGGCGAAGGGCTTTTCGGAAAAACTATTCTCTGCCGCAAATCCGACGCCAAAAAGTTTAAAAGTGTTGCCGACCTCAATAAACCGAGTGTCCGAATCATGATTAATCCTGGCGGCACCAATGAAAAATTTGCCCGCGCCAATTTGCCGAATGCGACATTGATTGTTCACGAATCCAACGCCGATATTCCCGTTCAAATCGCGGAGGGCAATGCTGACATTATGATAACCGAGACCGTCGAGGCGGTTAGTTGGGTTAAGCGTGAACCGAGACTTGCCGCGCCGCTCGTCGATAAGCCGTTCGAGGGCACGCGACATTCTTGCGGAATTCTTATGGCAAAGGGCGACCAAGAATTTTTAAACTACATTAATTTTGTCCTCGCTGAATTGCGTATGAACGGCACCCTTGAGCGTTTGGAAATAAAATATTTAGGACGGAAAAATAATGTTACTAAGCGACTTTGATTATGAATTACCAGAAGAATTAATCGCGCAACGACCGATTGAGCCACGAAATTTTTCACGTCTAATGATACTCAATCCTGCGCGGCAAACGATTGCACACGAACATTTTTATGACTTGAAAAAATTTTTAACGGCGGGCGACACGCTAATATTTAATGATACGCGAGTAATTCCGGCGCGGCTTATCGGCTACAAATCAACTGGCGCACGTGCCGAAATTTTTTTGCTCCGACGTCTCGACGCTACAACTTGGGAAACTTTAGTTAAACCAGGCAGGAAAATCACCGAAGGCGCAGAAATTTTTTTCGGCAATGAATTAAGTTGCAAAATTATCGGACGTACGGATTTTGGCGGGCGTGTCGTGCAATTCAAGTTCAACGGCGTATTCGAGGAAATTCTTGACAGGCTTGGCGAAACTCCTCTGCCGCCTTATATCCACGAAAAACTTGACGACAGCGAACGCTATCAAACAGTTTACAATCGCGAAAGAGGCTCAGCCGCCGCGCCAACTGCCGGACTTCATTTTACGGCGGAGCAAATGCGCGAGCTTAAAAATTTCGGCGTCAATCTGGGCTTTGTAACTTTGCACGTCGGACTGGGAACTTTTCGCCCCGTGCAAGTTGACAATATCGAACAGCACGAAATGCACGAAGAATATTTTTCTATACCACAAGAAACGGCAGATTTAATTCACGAAACTAAGGGGCGCGGCGGAAGAATTATCGCGGTTGGCACGACTTCAATTAGAACTTTGGAGGCGGCGGCTCTGAATAAAAATTCTGTAGCAATCGGCTCAAGTTCAACGAAAATTTTCATTTATCCAGGCTACGAATTTAAAATCGTCGACGCGCTGATAACAAATTTTCACTTGCCGAAGTCAACGCTATTAATGTTAGTCAGCGCATTCGCGGGACGAGAATTTATCTTGCAAGCCTATCGCGAGGCGGTTAAGGAACGCTACCGATTTTTTTCCTTCGGCGACGCAATGTTTATCACGAATAGAATTTTAACGGACTGAATAATAAGGCGGGATGCTTTGACAAAATAATTTTTGATTCTCTAAGGAGCGGGCTTAATGGCGGCAATAACATTTGAACTAATACATAAGGACGCGGTAACGGGGGCACGCGCAGGAATTTTGCATACGCCGCACGGAAAATTTTTAACGCCGCTGTTTATGCCGGTCGGGACGCAAGCGACAGTTAAAACGCTTTCGCCGCACGAGGTACAAAATTTAGGCGGGGGAGTAATTTTGGCTAACACTTATCATTTATTCTTGCGACCGGGCGCGGAACTCGTCGAAAAGGCGGGCGGACTTCATAAGTTCATGAATTGGACGCGAGGAATTTTGACGGACAGCGGCGGATTTCAAGTATTTAGTTTAGGCGACTTGCGCACAATTGCGGAGGACGGCGTAAAATTTCGTTCGCACATTGACGGCTCGGAAAAATTTTTATCGCCTGAAATTTCAATCGCCACACAAGCCGCGCTCGGTTCAGATATTGCAATGGCGTTTGACGAGTGCATACCTTATCCCGCCGATTATGATTATGCTAAAGCCTCTACGGAACGGACACATCGTTGGGCGGAACGCAGTTTAAAGGCGGCGTCTAATCCTAAGCAGGGGATTTTTGGCATTGTGCAAGGTGGCATGTACGAGGACTTGCGCGAGGAAAGTTCAAAAGTTATTGGCGGCATGGACTTTGCAGGCTGTGCAATCGGCGGTTTAAGCGTCGGTGAGCCGCGTGAACTTATGTATAAAATGTTGGAAATTTCAACGCGCCATTTGCCCGAAAACAAAGCGCGATATTTAATGGGCGTCGGCACGCCTGATCACTTGATTGAGGGCGTTCTGCGCGGTGTCGACATGTTCGATTGCGTATTTCCTACTCGCGTCGCTAGAAACGGTATGGCAATGGTTTCTCCACAAACTGCACTTCGTGGACGGCTCGTTATGAAAAATTCCGAGTTCACAGAAGATTTTGAGCCGCTTGAATCGAATTGCGACTGTTATGCCTGCAGAAATAAATTTACTCGTGCTTATATCAGACATCTTGTCCGCACCGATGAAATTTTCGGCTTGAGACTTTTGGCTTTGCATAATCTGCGTTATCTACAAAGATTTACGGCGGCAATGCGCGAGGCTATTCTTGCCGATAAGTTTAGCGACTTCAGAGAAAAATTTTTCATGATTTACGAGGGAGGCAAATATTTAAATGAATGAAATGACAGCGATGATAGCAAATCTTGCGCCGATAATTTTAATGGTTTTGATATTCTACTTTTTACTTTATCGTCCACAAAAGAAAGCGCAAGAGGCACGTAACAAAATGTTAGAAAGTTTAAAAGTTGGTAGCCGCATAATAACAATCGGCGGCATTTACGGCACGATTGTCAATCTGACTGACGAGATTGTCACGATAAAAATTGCTGATAAAGTTGAAGTAGAAGTTTCGCGAAATGCGATTAACGGAGTGGCGGAAGATAAGAATGTTTCCGCTTAAGGTGCAGAAAAAAATTTTACGGCGAGAATTTTTAGCTAAGCGGGCGGCAGTTCCTCACAACGAACGCGACAGAATTAGTCACGAACTTATTAAAAAATTTTTGACAACGGAAATTTATCGTAAATCAAAAGTTGTTATGGCATATGCCTCGACGCCCGATGAACTTCAGCTGAACGAACTTTTTGCCGCGTGCTTTGACGATAAAAAAATTTTAGCGATACCTTATATCGTCAGCAAGGGCAAAATGCAAGCCGTTGATGTTCCGAATTTTGATGCGCTGGAAATCGGCGCATTTAATATCTTAACTGTCAAAAGTGAATTTAGAAACTTTATCGACCCCGTGCAGATTGATTGCGTGATTGTTCCTGGCGCGGCATTTGATTTAAACGGCGGAAGATTAGGTTTGGGCGGAGGTTATTACGATAGATTTTTACCGCGTGCCGTTAACGCAAAAAAAATCGCGCTTGCCTATGATTTTCAGCTCGTCGACAGTTTGCCAATAGAAGAGCACGACACTAAAATTGATAAGGTCTTAACATTTTCTCAACCGTAATTTATCGAAAACCAAACACCGTGCAGACAATGCGCAGATAAAAAAGCACCTCTCGCTTATAGTTAGTTGAGAGGTGTTTTTTATAATGCTTTTATGATGAATACTCCGTTTAAAATTTTTATCGTTGTTCTTGCGAATATTGCGGCGATTGTTGATTGTACTGTTGTGGCTGATTATATTGTTGATTCTGGTCTTGTTGTGGCGGGGTGTACTGTTGAGATTGGTCGTACTGTTGCTGTTGCGGCGGATTGTATTGTTGCGCTTGGTCGTATTGCTGTTGTGGCGGGGCATAAGTAGGTTGTGCGGCGTAAGATTGAGCATAGGATTGTTGAGCCGCCTGTTGATTCATTTGGAGCTTAGCTTGTTGTAAAATATTCCGCGCATGTTCAAGCCCCGCTTGAGCCTGTTGCACGCCTTGAAAAGTATTCGTCACATGCGCTATCAGCTGGTCGAAAACTTGATTGGCGTATCGGTCGGCGTCCTCTTGCAGTTGCCTAGAATTTTGCCGCGTCCGCTCCATAATTTCCGCTTCCTGCTGTTGCGCTTGACTTAAAACCATACGCGACTTTTCCCGCGCCTTGACGACTATATCGTTTTCGTCGAGCATTTGTTCCGCTTGTATTTGTGCTTGCCGTATGATGTTGCTTGCCTCTGCTTGTGCATTTTGTAAAATGTTGTCGCGTTCCTTCATGACTTCTGAGGCGTGTTCTAATTCTTGCGGCAAATCCTTGCGCAATTCTTCTACCAGCCGAACCAATTCTTCTTCCGATATGACTGTTTTATTCGTCAACGGCAAATGCGGTGCCCCTGCCACCAGGCTTTCTATTTTGTCCAATGTATTGCGTACTGCCATAATCATCCCCCTTGTTTCAATTAGGAATGTGTTTCATTTTTGCTTGAAGGGCGAACTCCACGCACTCCGGAACTAAGCCGTGAACG
>CAMJRX010000066.1 GCA_946408355.1 uncultured Selenomonadales bacterium | reverse complement strand
TTATATTTATCCTGTGGGCTTTAATTATCGCGTCGCTTAAGTTAATGCCATTGATCATTTTGGTAGTGTAAAATGGATTGTGTAAGTAAGAGAGCACAATCCATTTTACACTACCGCATATCTATAATATTTGCAACGAATTTTCTTGTTTCGGCTCAAATTCCATTGAATCCAATGTCCCTTGTGTCTTTGATAATTTTCGTGATAAGGTTCATTGTTTTTATCCAGATTGAATTCCATTTCCATAAATCTGTCTAATTTCGTTAAGTAGCAGTTAGCAAGAATCGGACCGAGAATTGTACCCTGACTGAGACCTACTCCTGAATATTCCTTGCTTGTCCACATTAGATGTTTGATAGTTTTGAGGAGTTTTCCGTCGTTAATGCCAAGTTGACGCAGGCTATCCAACGCTTTATCTAAAGGAATATTGTCAAAACACTTTTCAAAATCTATCTCCACAGTATATATTTCCTTACTGTTTACAACACTTGTGCAAGCTTTGCTTACGGGCACTTTTGCACTTATTGCAAATCTGAATCCGTAGCTGTATTTGCTCATATTTGTTTCTAGTATTGGACTGATAATTTGGTAAACGCACTGCTGAGCCATTCTGTCAAATAAATTGATTATGGTCAGTTCCCGATATTTTCCATTTCCCTTTGGTATTTTAACTTTCCTTGAATTAACCTTTTTATAACGTCTGAGACGGAGTTTGATTTCCCGTATGATTCTGTCCTCTGTGATTTTGGATTTTCTATTTATCCTATCTGGACCGGAAGTTCTGCTACCGTCATGTGACAATACCGTTTTAATAGCGCGTTTTATGTTGTTTTCTTGAAAACATTTACTGTAAAGCTTCAACATACATCACCTAGAGTTCTTATCTGTTGAAATAAGATGTAACGACTAATGCCCTTCCCTCTACTGTTATTAGCAGTTTCTTAGGTACTATGGCGTCTCTGACTTCTGAACTTTATCTATTGCGGTTATAGACGCAGTATAACGTCTTTTGAACCCGCCTCGAAGCTATTTCTAGCCGTTCAGAGCTCAAAGGTCCATTTATAACTAGGGGTTGTTGGTAAACTCAAGTAAAAGAAAAACAAAAGCAGTTCTTTGATAAAATGAGTTTGAAAGAAATAAAATAACGAATCGCGTTTACATTCAAGATTGTTGGAGCAGAGACGAATACAACGCAAAAATCAACGCGGCAAGAGGTCACGTAACAATATCCGAAGTAACAGAAATCTTGAAAGCAGAAAATTTTTATTACCACGAACACTGCTTTATATATCGGGTATTTGTCAAGCTCAACGTCGTCATACAGAAACGGCGCAGTTGTTCCCTTGACGTTTGAAAAGAAATATGTTTTACTTAAAGGTATTATACGGGAGTGATAATAATGAAACACAACGTCAGAAGTAACGGGCAAATCAAGAAAATGAATAAAGCACAAAAATTAGTATTGGATTTTGCCCAAAAAGCGGACGCAGAAGGATTTCAAGCATTGGCAATAGTAGGGAAGGTTGGAGAAAGTCCTGAACTTTGTATTGTTGGTACGGCGTGCGGAGTAGGTCAATTATTTGCCTCAGCTCTTAATGAACTTTCTAAGCAATACTTGCAGTTAGGTAATGAAGAATTTGAAGCTTTTAAAGCAGGACTTTTTGTACAGGAAAATTATTCACAAGCTCAACTCATAAAAGAATTTCTTGATAAATTAATGTCGCCTTTTACACAGGGCAAAAATAATTAAAATCAACGTGCCGATAAAGCCGATGCCGTTCAAACGTGTAATTACGAGTAGCAAGTGTCGCTACAATTATTCCGAATTTTGTTGGCGCGAAATTTTTGCGATAAATTCGACACGAACAAACTTTTTATTACTTGATTCTTTTTGAGCAGGATAAAATCTTAACGTGACTTTGACGGCGTGAAATTTCTTCGGCACGTTCAAGACCGGTTACGAAAAAAGCTGTGCTAAAAATATCGGCGACTGTTGCGCAATTTTTTACATCATCGAAAACAACGACACTTATCGAAGAAATTCCAGAATTAGCGGGCGTACAAGTTTTCGGGTCGATTATATGAGCGTAGCGACGATCTTCGACGATAAAAAATTTTTCATAGTTACCGGAAGTGGAAATCGCACAATCTTTAAGCTCGACAATCTCGGCAAGTTTGCTAGGATCGTCGGGATTTTTTATTCCGATTTTTTTCTTGCCGATTGCAAAAATTGTGCTGTTGCCGAAATCAATCAAGCCGTCGTGAATTCCATGTTTGATAAAAATTTTTCTAGCAATGTTGACGCCGTAACCTTTAGCAATGCCGCCCAAGTTTAGTTTAACGCCGCGCAAATCAAGTTGAGCTTTGCCGCTGTGTAAATGTAAATGCTCGCGCCCGACAAAATTTTTCACGGCAGTAATTTCTTCGTTGGTCGGTACACGCGGATTTTTCGTGCCGATACCCCAAAGCTCAACTGCCGCGCCACAAGTTACGTCAAACGCGCCGTTCGTCAGCTCGGAATATTTCTGCGCAATTTCCAACATCTCGTAAACTTCTGGCGAAATTTTTATGAACTCGCCATTGCCGGCTGATTCTTCTATTTTCTTTATGTCGGCAGAAATATTTTCTTCCAATTCGGCAATCCGCGTAAAACTTTCATCAATAGCGGCTTGAGCATCGGAGCCGGTTGCTTTTAATGTTATGACGGTTCCCATTGCAATTTCACTGCGCTCGCATGTCGTCATACCGCACCCGCCAAATAAAAACGTCACTAAAATTATCAGCGGCAAAAATTTTTTCATATGTTCCAAGCCCTCCATGAATCGTTATAAAATTCCGGTCGATATTGTTTTATTAAGAAATGCCGTGTTAAAATTAATTATCAAATTAGTTATCAATGATTGGAGAGATTTTTTTGGAAGTCGCAGAACTTTTCGCTAAGGGCGGACCGGTAATGTACCTGCTGTTGATAAGCTCGATTGCGGTCACCGCCATTGGTATTGAGCGTTTTAGATTTTACAACTACGCTAGCCACGAAAGCGACAATTTTTTATCTTTATTGAAAGAAAATTTCAAGCGTCAACGAACGGATGAGGTTTTGAACTTTTGCAATAAAGAAAATTCCTGCGTGGGCATTGTAGCAACTTCCGGAGTAAAAGCGGCGATTGAGGGCGAAAATGTCGAACTTGCTTTGAATACGGCTTACGATGAAGAGGCAATGAAACTTCGCGCCCGATTGAATTACTTGTCGATGATAGTTACACTCGCGCCATTACTCGGACTGCTCGGAACGATTAGCGGCATGATTGAATCGTTTAATATTTTTAGCATACAAGCGGGTCAACCACTGGCAATAACCGGCGGTATCGGCGAAGCCTTAATCGCGACGGCAACGGGACTTTGCGTTTCAATCTTCGCGCTGATTGTTCACACGTACTTTGCGCAGAAACTCGACGAAAATTTAACCCAGCTCGATAAAACCGTCAACATTGTGCTTGCCGGTGTTGGAGGACAACATGAGACGCCGTAAGCAACGTGACGTTACATCCAGTAGACGCGCCCAACGTTATGATAATTTAAATGTTATCACCGCGCTCGAATGTAAAGGAGAAATTTTATGAGACGCCGTAATTTTCGCGAAAAAACTCAACCGCTTGTCATGATAATTCCGATGATAGATATAATGTTGTTCCTGCTAGTGTTTTTCATGATTAGTACAATTTACATGGTTCAGACGAATACTTTACCCGTGAGTTTGCCGCAATCTACAACCGCTAAACAGGAGACGCGCCCTAATATCGTCCCGCTAACCGTAATGAAAAGCGGCGACGTGCTTTTTGATAAAGATAGCGTGCCCAATCAACAGCTCGCTGAAAAAATTCATAAAGCTCTTGAGGTGGACAAGGATACAATCTTCGTCCTGCGCGGCGACAAGGCGGCTCGTTATGAAAGCGTCGTGGCAGTGCTTGACTTGCTGAAAAAATCCGGTGCTCGTCGCGTGTCAATCGCTACGGAGATGAAAAAATGACGGGCTATTCAACTTATTGGCGGACGACGATTTTTGTGGCAATAGCATTTCATTTTTTGGCGGCGTTGGGATTTTCTTACGTCTTGCCGCATTTAATGCCCGAACCGAAAATCGAGGACGTCGCGGAATTTGAGTGGATTGACGTAGATTTATTGCCGCCTGAAGTTGTGGTTATTGAGGAAGAGACAATCTCGACTGAAACGGTACAGGGAGTTTTGCCTATGTTCAATGCGCAAGATTTATTCGTTGCAGAACCCACAATTCCCGAACCAATAATAATCGAAGAAACGCCGCCGCCAGAAATTAAACCGATTGAACCGCCGCAAGTTGTTAAGACGGAACAAAAAGTTCAGAGCGAAAAACCACCTAAAGAAGTCGTCGTAGTGCCCGCCAACGCCAAACAGCAACTCGGTAAACCACCAGTCACAATTACGGAAGTTTATCCGCAGAAAGGTAGCGGGCTTGGTTACAGAGGTTATGTTTCAATCGCGGCGACAATCGGCAAGGACGGCAAAGTTCGTGCGACAAAAGTTATAAGTACTTCCGGCAGAATGTTCGTTGATGAAATTGCTCGTAAAGCGGCTATGCAATGGACGTTTAAACCCGCGCTCGACCAGGACGGCAAGCCAATGGATTGCGACAAAATTATTACTTTCGATTTTAAAAAATTTGCTGAGGCTTGAAAAATTAATTAGGAATTATGACGAAAAAATTTTTGTCAATCGCCTCGTCGTGATAAAATATTTTCGGGAGGTGTCATTATGGCAAAAAATAAAAATCTAAACTCGGCGGCACGCGCTAAGAAGGACGAATTCTATACGCAAATCGCCGACATTGAAAACGAACTGCGCCACTATCAAAAATTTTTCGCGGGCAAAACGGTCCTTTGCAACTGCGATGCCCCTTACGAGAGCGATTTTTTTAAGTACTTCACGATTTATTTCAACCAACTCGGTCTCAAGAAATTAATCGCGACTTGTTACGCCGGCTCGCCCATTGTCCAGACTGAATTGGATTTTTTCGGCACGCCTAACGAAAATCTTAACTTCGACAAGAAAAAATCTGCTATCCGTTTTGACGTTAGCGAAGTAAAAGATTTTAACGGCGACGGCGCAACTGACTTGGCTGATGTTAAATGAATCGCAACGTCGTAACCTATTTGGAAGGCGACGGAGATTTTCGCTCGCCCGAATGTATAGCCGCGCTTAAAGAGGCTGATGTCGTCGTTACTAATCCTCCGTTTAGTTTATTCCGCGAATACGTCGCCCAACTCGTCGAATACGACAAAAAATTTCTCATTATCGGCAACATGAACGCCATTACTTACAAAGAAATTTTCCCGCTGATTGTTCAGAACAAAATCTGGCTCGGCTACGGTTTCAGAGGTGACCCGCACTTTAAAGTTCCCGATAATTACGAAGAACGTGCTACAAGATTTTGGATTGATGAGCGCGGTCAAAAATGGCGGAGTTTTGGAAATATGCATTGGTTCACGAATTTGGACGTTCGCAAGCGGCACGAAAATATTTTGCTGTACATGAAGTATACGCCCGAACTTTATCCGCGCTACGACAACTACGACGCAATAGAAGTTTCCAAGACCGCAGAAATTCCTATGGATTATTTCGGCGTTATGGGCGTCCCGATTACTTTCCTCGACAAATACAATCCCGACCAATTTGAAATTATCGGCAATGCGGGTTCTTATGGCGTCGACGGCTATTCATTATGCGCGGCACTTTATCTGAACGGCAAAAAAATTTTCAAACGGATTTTGATTCGGCGGAGGGAAAATATTGATTGAGATAGAAAACCTTCGGAAATATTTTTCGGAAGATAAAATTTTTGCGACGGCGCACGCGGCAGAAAGATTTCGTCAACGCAAGATAAACATTAAAGATATTCGCAACGCGATAAATAGCGGAGAAATTATCGAACAATATCCGGAAGATTATCCCTATCCAAGTTGTTTAGTATTGGGAGAGAATTTGCGCGGCGAAAAAATTCATGTTGTATTAAGCGACGAAGGAACTTCCAGCAGAATAATCACGGCGTATTTTCCGGACGTGGAAAAATGGAGTGCGGATTTTAAAAATCGGAGGTAAAGCAAAATGAATTGTTTAGTTTGCAAATCTGGGACAATGAGCGAGAGCCATGAAGCGTATTTCGCCAAATTGCAAAGCGGCTACGTAATTATTGAAAATGTGCCGTGTTGGAAATGCAATCAGTGCGGGGAAATTCTTTTTGCGGCGTCGGTTATCGAAAGAATTGAAGACTTGCTTGATACTTACAAAAAAGTTGCGAGAAAAGTTTTTATTGTAGACTATAAGCAAGCGGCTTAACTTCGGAGGCGTGGCAATGAAAATCACAATGCATGAAATACCTATTGGCGAGGTTGCAGAAAAATTTTACGACGATCCGGAGCTTGGTTGTAGTGGCTACGGCGGCAGGCTCAACATACGCCCCGCCTTTCAGCGCGAATTCGTTTACAATGACGATCAACGCAACAACGTGATTCGCACAGTCAAAAAAAATTTTCCGCTGAACGTGATGTATTGGATTAAGAGCGACGGCGGGAATTTTGAAATGCTTGACGGACAACAGCGAACGATTTCGATTTGCCAATACGTGACGGGCGGATTTTCCCTCGACTATAAAAGTTTTGGAGCTTGACGGACACGGAGCGGGCGCAGATTTTGAATTACAAGCTGATGATTTACATTTGCGAGGGCAACGACCAAGAGAAACTCGACTGGTTTAAGATAATCAACATTGCGGGCGAAAAGTTGACGGATCAAGAGGCACGCAACGCGATTTTTGCCTGTGCATGGTTAGACGACGCAAAAAAATATTTCAGCAAGAACGGTTGCCCCGCGCAGATGTTGTACGGAAAATATTTGAGTGGCAAGGCGATTCGTCAGGATTTTTTGGAGAGGGCGTTGGAATGGATAGCAAATCGCGACGGGCTGTTGGCGGTTGAATTTTACATGGACGCGCAAAAACAAAATCATACGCCCGACGCTTTGGAGCTGTGGAAATATTTTAAGGCGGTGTTTGCGTGGGTTGAAAAGATTTTCCCGAATTTCTGTAGCAAGCTAATGAAAGGTCAGGCGTGGGGAAAATTTTACAACGCGAACAAAGACGACGCCTTAAACGCGACGGAGTTGGAGGAAAAAATTTCTCAGCTGATTAAGGACAAAGAAGTCACGAATAAGCGCGGGATTTATGAATATCTTTTGGACGGGGACGAAAAACATTTGAGTTTGCGGGCGTTCGATGACGACCAGAAAGCAGAGGCTTACGAGCGGCAGGGCGGAATCTGCGCGAAGTGCGGGAAAAAATTTGAGTTTGAGCAAATGGAAGGCGACCATATCACGCCGTGGAGTAAGGGCGGCAAAACGACGGCGGAAAACTGTCAAATGTTGTGCAAGGCGTGCAATCGGCTGAAGGGCAATAAATGAGGAGACCGCTTAAAATATTGTCCGCGAATGTCCTTGAACACGGAGGGATTAAGCAATGAAAAAATTTCTTGCAATAATCTGCGCGGCGATTTTTATGATAGGTTGCGGCGGCGAAGAGAAAACTCCTGCGCCTAAGCCCGCGTCCAATAAAATCAACTTGTCCAACGCCAAAAACGGCACCTACATGGTTGAAAGTTCGCTTGACGAAAAATTTGGCAAAAGCACTTTGACGCTTACGATTAAGGATAAAAAAATTGTCAACGCTAACTAAGTTTACGGGCTACGATTTATTCGGAAACGTTAAAGGCGAAGATTATGGCTCGTTGACTGGTAAAGATTCTGCCGATTACAAAAAAGCTCAAGTTGCCGTCAATGCGATTAAAGTTTATCCCGCGCAACTGTTCGAGACTCAAGATTTAAGCAAAGTCGTCGCGATTTCCGGAGCAAGCATTTCTTACGGGCAATTTGTCGAGACAACTAAACGTGCAATCGAAGAGGTTTATAAGTGACGCGCAACGACTTAATTTTAATCGGCATGCTGATGATTTTTTCGTTGATACCTCTGGCAATAAATCCAAGTTCAGCAAAAAAATTTGCCGTCATTAAAGTTGACGGCGTAATTATTCGCAAGCTTAATTTATCGGTTGATGAAACTTTTACGGTCGAGACGAGCGGCGGAAAGAATATTGTCGCAATAAAAAACGGAGCAGTCAGCGTTGTTAAAGCCGATTGCCCCGATAAAATTTGTATGCGACGCGGCGCGATTAAAAATTCCGGTGAAATGATTGCTTGTGTGCCGCATAAAGTTTTGATTGAAATTGTAGGTGATTGATTTGCGGCGATTAACGACGAACGCAATACTGATTTCTTTGTCGCTGATTTTATTTGCGATCGAAGGATTATTGCCGCCACTTTTATTGCCGCCGGGCGCGAAATTCGGCTTAGCAAACGTTGTAACGCTTATCGCACTTTACATGTTATCAGAGATTGACGCGCTGATAATTTTGTCGGCGCGAAATTTTTTTGCGGGAATATTTGCCGGTTCACCAGCGGTAATTTTTTTCAGTATAAGCGGCGGGCTGTTGAGTTTGCTAACGATGATTTTGCTCAAACGCACAAAAAAATTTTCAGTAGTCGGCGTAAGTGCGGCGGGCGGATTTTTTCACAACGTCGGACAAATTTTGGTTGCAATATTTTTCATAGGGAGCGGAAAAATTTTTCTATATCTTCCTTTGCTTGGTATGTGCGGAATTTTTATTGGCGCGGCAATCGGTTTTATCTCTAAAATTGTTATTTATCGATTAGCAAATTTTCGTCCATAAAATATTTTCATGCACGGTGCTTATAAACAATTTAGCGAGAATTAATGCATGAAAAAAGCCATGCATCAATACACGGCTTGAATTATCTATTTGGCAGGGGCAGAAGGACTTGAACCCTCAGCCTACGGTTTTGGAGACCGTTGCTCTACCAATTGAGCTATACCCCTATGGGGCGACTCGTGGGAATCGAACCCACGCATATCGGAGCCACAATCCGACGTGTTAACCACTTCACCAGAGCCGCCATTTTCAAATTTAGCCCTGAATCCTTTAAGACTCAAGGCTGAGGATTTTAGCGGCAAATACCTACTCTACCAGGGCGTCGCCACCCAAGTACCATCGGCGTATGAGTGCTTAACTACCGTGTTCGGAAAGGGAACGGGTGGAACCACTCAGCTATCTTCACCGCTTAACTTTTAGTTTTACAAGGAAAGTTCCTTGAAAATCGCACAGGAAATAACACACAAGTTGTAAAGAAAAACTTTCGATAGATTAGTATCGGTCAGCTCAATACGTTACCGCACTTACACTCCCGACCTATCAACCTTGTAATATGCAAGGTATCTTAAAAGATAACTCATCTTGAGGCAGGTTTCACGCTTAGATGCTTTCAGCGTTTATCCTTACCGAACGCAGCTACTCTGCAGTGCCACTGGCGTGACAACAGATACACCGTAGGTTCGTCCACTCCGGTCCTCTCGTACTAAGAGCAGATCCTCTCAAATATCTAACGCCCGCGATGGATATGGACCGAACTGTCTCACGACGTTCTGAACCCAGCTCA
>CAMJRX010000065.1 GCA_946408355.1 uncultured Selenomonadales bacterium | reverse complement strand
TTAGCGTCCCTTTAGGGTGCCATGCCCGCAGTGTCCACCCGACATTAGACGCTGAGGGGCGCACCTGTAGCGTTGGTTTGGAACGTGGCATGTGGGTGTCGGCTTGGAGGCATGTACCGCTGAGTTAGGCGATTGACAAGTTCAGCCGGTAGATTTTCTTGCTGCCGCCGCTGGATTCGAGGACGTGTCTTGCCGGCATGTTGTCGAGACGGGATTTAACGGTATTGCGGGATTTGCCTGTCACCCTCATCAGCCCTTCCATTGAAATGCCACCGCCGAAGAAAACGCTTGATTGCAAGAGTGCCTCGTATATCTCCCTAGTCAATGCATCGCCTTCAATCAGCGCGTAGAGTTTATGTCTATACTTGGTCAGTTGCATAATTTTGTTGTTCAGTGAAAACGAGATGTCCGTCGAAGGTTGCTGAAACGATTTCTACTAAGCCGAGAACAAACGGAATTAGGTCTCCGCAGTTCCATTCGGAATCGGTTTCTCTGAATAGGTCATAGTATTTTTTCTTGTTTTTCTTTATGAGCACCGATAAACGAAGCGCGACCAGTCGGTGAAAACGACCAGCCAAGAAGTATGACACGATAAATCGAGCTGTCCGCCCGTTGCCGTCATAGAATGGGTGGATGTATTCGAAGAGGTAGTGAAAAATAGCTACTCTGGCGAGTAGTGGTATGCTCAGATTGTGCAGAATTTCCAAAGTGACGTTGAGTAATTCAATTATCCTTTTCTCAGGTTGAACATCACGATGAAGAATTTTGCCGGAACCTGAAGTTATGTCTACGGAGTCTCGTCTGAATAAATCGCCGTCCAGCTTGTGATGTGAGTCGGGTCGTTGGCAATGACTTCTTTGTGGATGAATTCGTCGTAGAAAGCTCGTATATCTTCGCAAGTTTTGAATTGCATTGGTGCAGAGTCAGTCAAGATACTCTTGTACTTAGCGACAATGCTGGAGAACCGTGCAGACTGTACAATTCCGCTGACAACTTCTTTTATTTCCTTGCGTGTGCTATGAATGCCTTCGATGTCGCTGGTTGCTCTGACTTCGTCAACGAGGCTGGATAGAATGAATTGCTCCAACACCAAAGGCGGTACGGCTTGCAAGGCTTGAAGCAAATCTTCGTGTTTCTTGTAGATTTCATCCATTAGCATAGCAAATTCTTCCGTATAACAAAAAAAAGCCGGATATTTGTTCCGATGATTATACTCTTGTATTTGGAAATCGAAATGCCGTGTTAGCGGTGATTTAAACCGCTCGACGTAAATTTTATTGTGCTCAGCAGGACGCTTGTAATAAATTTTGCTTAAGGACTCATATTCCATGATTTTATCACCTTGTCAAAAAATGCCGATTTTGATAATCGCTGTGAGTTACCTTATCAAAAATTACTGATTTTGACAAGGTTGCAAGATTTTTACTAAATGATTACCAATAGTTTTCGCGTCATCACATGAATTTTCTTTTCCAAAGGTAATTCTAATTGTCCCACGAATATAATCTTGCGGAACTTTTAAAGCTTGCAACACGTGAGAAATTTTAGTTTGTTGCGAATTGCAAGCTGAGCCAGTTGACACAAAGATATTTTTTAAATCTAGGCGATGCATTAAAGATTCACCGTCGCAGTCTTTGAACGACAAACTTAAATGACCTGGTAAGCGATTTTTTCCGCCGTTCAAAGTAAAATCGACGCCGTTGCTTTGCAAACAGTCGAGCAAGATTTTTGCATAAGCAGAAAGTTTTTCGGCAGTCTGATTTATGTCTTGGCAATTCTTTTCGAGAGCGAGAGCCATAGCCGCAATCGCAGGAACATTTTCAGTGCCAGCTCGCCGTGAAAATTCCTGTGCGCCGCCGTCAATGTAAGGCAAAATTTTTAGTCCATCACGAACATAAAGAAAGCCTACGCCTTTTGGACCGTTGAACTTGTGAGCGGAGGCTGAAAGCATGTCTATACCTAAAGTCTTAACGTCAATAGGAATGTGACCGACTGCTTGCACTGCGTCCGTGTGGAAAATTTTTTCTGCAGTATGTACTGTTTCTACGAGTGACTTAATCGGCTGAATCGTGCCGACTTCATTATTAGCAAGCATGACCGAAATAATTTTCGTCTGCGGCAAAATTCTTTTTTGCAAGTCGTTGGGATTGACTGCGCCGAATTTATCGACGGGCAATTTCGTCACGGCGCAACCAAGATTTTCCATTGCCGCGCAGGAATTCAAAATCGCTTTGTGCTCAACGGCGGACGTGATTATATTCGGGCGTTCGCTAAAGTTCGCAAGCACGACGGATTTTATCGCCCAGTTGTCGCTCTCAGTGCCGCCCGATGTGAAAATAATTTCCTGCGGTTCAGCGTTTATGCAAGCGGCAATTTTCTCTCGCGATTCACGCAAAATTTTTTTCAGCGGACGCGACAATTTGTAAGCCGACGAAGGATTTGCAAAAAAATTTCTCTGCAGGTCGAACATCAAAGCCAATGCGTCGTCGTCAAGGCGCGTCGTTGCCGCGTTGTCAACGTAAATGATTTTACTCGAAGAGCTTGCAACCGTCATGTTTAAAGTCCTCAATTTTATCTAAAATATCTTGCGGTTCGACTTCCAAAAAATTCGCTAGACATTCAATGCAATAAAAATTCTTGGACTTCATGCCCAAGAGTTTTTTTGTTATGCCGATTTCATTTTTTGTAAGCGGACGTTTTTCGCAAACAATACAGTTAAAAATCTTCTTCGCCAATTAAATTACCTCGAACGAATTCTTATGTCTGGTATGATTGATTGCCCAAATTCTCCAAAATCCAAGATTCCCATCTGTCTTTTGATTACGCCGCGCATTTCTTTAGCGGGTCTGAGGCAATAGTTTTCAAAATCTGTTGGGTTTATTTGTTCAATAGATTCTACGTGTGGGAATAAAAGTTTCAGAAAACCCGTGCAGATTCTCTTTATTGCTTCGGTATCGCGAGTGGCGGCATTTTTAGGCACTTCCAAAATTTGGTCAACTACTATGCGGTAGCAAAGTTCGTCGCGCATTGAATGAGCAATTTCTCCGAAATATTCCGTATTCAAAGCCCAACTGTTTGCCTTTAAGTTTTCGTTCATCTTCGGTATTGTCCAACCTTTAATAAAACCGTGGAATCTGTCCAACAGCGCGGACTCTTGAAAAATTTCCGGCAAGTCACTGAACATATTTTTGTTTTCATTCATCAGGTATGAATCAATATTACCGAGCAAAATTAAACCCGCATCGCCCACGCCGCGTATGTCGCCAACGCGATAATCTCCGCTCTCCAAGTAACCTTTAAGCGCACCTTGCATTTCCAGAACGTCATTAAAATTTATACTTTGAATCTCATCAAACGCGATGTAATCGTAATGAGCAACTAATCCATGCGTTTTCTTATTCATGTCATAAAACATTTTTGCACGAGTTACACTGCCTCCCGAAATTAACCAGCCATATTTGCTGATTTTAGAGAAGACATAGGACTTGCCTGTTTCTTTTGGAGCAAGCTCTATTAAGTTTAATCTTTTTTCCACGAAAGGCAATAGCCGTGTGAGCATAGAAAATTTTTGACTTTGCGTCTTGAATCCCGAAGCGTTATAGTCAATCGCTCCTAAGAGAACTTCTGTCCATTCTTCAAGAGAAAAATTTTTTCGCACCTCCTTGTAATAATCCACGTCGATTGTATACGGACAAAACGGCACAAAGTCCGTAAGCTGAAAGATATTTTTATTTGTTCTTGAATCTTCATAGCAAGAAAGCTCAACGATTCCCCAAGATTCGGTCGGCGACAGTAAATATTTGCTGTTTTTTTCTACAACGTTCCAATCGGCAACGGCTTCAGACTTTCTCTTTGGAAAGGAAAAATCCGGCAGACTGAAAAGAGCGCGACTATTGCCTGCGTCGAAGTCAATCTTAATTTTAGCTAAGAAACGAGCTGATTTTCCATAACGAAGCATGTTAATCATATACTCATTCCATTGTTCTTCTTTAGGAAGGATTTTCTTGATGTAGTTAGACATTTCCACTGTGTCAATATGTCCGTCTTCATCAGAAAAACGCATGACTAGCCAATCACGCATGAAGGACGGCAAACTCAATGCAGAAAAAAATTTTGTGTTGTCGGAAGATTTGTAGACGAGCATATCGCCGAAATGCTTTTTTAGTTTCAATTCTAAAGCGTCAGTCAAAATTTCGTCGCCTCCTCGTCAGATGTCAAAGTCTTCATTCTTGGCAATGCCGAGTTTTGTTTTCTTCGCAGGCAATTTAGGCTTAATTATTTGTTCTAAAATTTTTTCATGCCGTTCAATCGTGATGATGGGAACCAAAATTTCTTCCAATGTTGCTCCGCCGTGAATTTCGCTACCTGGTGAACCTTTTTGAATGAATCGCGAATAATCCGCGAAAATTATTTTGCCGTCATACTCCAGAGCGATCGGAAAATTTTTCTCATCGCTTGCCATCGTGTCGGCAACTCTGCCGCTTTTGTAAATTCGTCGTCCTTCTGCCGGAAAAGCATTGTCGAATTTTGTTTGACGAGTGAGAACTGCCAAACGACTTGTTCCGTGATCTGCGCAGAGAATTATTTTTTTATGCACATCAAGCGCACGCAGAGCTTTTTCTTTGAGAGTCGCGAGGAATTCAAGTTCTCCCAAAATATTTTCGGGGTAAGTCCGGCTTTCGTGCTTCATTGTATCGAGTTCGAGAACCTCGCCTGCGACGTTCTTACCCTGCAAAAAATCTTTGTTATTTTCGGTAACAGAAGGCAGATTACAACGCCCAACCTGATATTTAATCGAAAAATTTCCTGTGAGTGTTTCAAAGTCAGACGCTAAAAAATTCATATACTCCGCGCCGAGACCGTCTACAAATAAAATAGCTGTATCGTTCGAATATTCTTCGCTGACAACTTGATTACGTGATGCCAAAGCGTAAATGTTTTTGCCAATGTTCTTCGCTATTTCCGTTACGCGCCGGTTAAAATCTTCCGTAAGATGATTTGTCATTTTCAACCAACGATAACGGCGAAAATATTCTGCTTGCTCCGACGTAAAAATTTCGTTGCTTGCGTCAGACATATACTTCGCAAGCGCAGGGAAAACCCGTTGTAAAATTTTTTGTACCGCGTCCAATTCATTGAATCTGAATCGTTGCAACGTCTCAAAAATCAAAAGACGTTCGACGTGAGAATTGTCCGTCAAAATTTTCAGCTCAAGTCGCTTGTCAGATTGACGAACACGTTCAAAAAAACTTTCAGGCGGAAGAATTTTCATCAGCGATAAAATTTCTTGTCTCTCTTCGCAAAGTTCGTCAAAGCCTTTTTCGTCAGCGCAAGAGAAAATCAGCTCGTAAATTTGAGTGATGAATTCTTCCAGCGAATTGGACGCCTTCGCGCAACTTGCCGCATATCCGGAGTTTTTAAGCTTACAGCGAAGCCACAACAACCATTTCTTAAAATTTTCACGCTCACCAAAATTTTTAAATGCGCTCGTGCCGAAACCGTCAACCGCCAATGCTTTGCAAAAAGCTTGTTCAAAATTCCCTGTCGTTGCAATCAGTTCAGCAAGATGTTGCCAATCTTCATCGCGTCCGAAAGTTCTTTTAAACTCGGAAGGCAAAGCGTAATGATGACGAAGCAAATCAAAGGCATTGGCAATAATCTTCACGTCGTCAAAAAATTTTTTATCCTGCAAGTGGACGGCGTTTTCTGTGTACAAAGTTAGTGCCGCATCCGGAGTTTTCTCCCAGTATTGTAAATAACGCTTAAAGTTGTCAACATGCTCGCCACTAGTTTTAAATTGCATAGACTTTTGAATTATCGTCAGCGAATAATCGTCCGCCGTATCCGTTGAAGACAGCAGAACACATTCTCTTTGGCGCGGGTCGACAATTTTCAACGACAAGAAAAAACTTTTCAATCGGTACATCAAAAAATAAATTCTGAACGAGTACGTTTCGCCTTTATACAAGTTCAGAAAACGTTTTATTTCTGGCTCCGCTTGGTCGGGATTCACGCGCAAATATTCCGACAACGGCAGGACACAAATATTTCGTGTTTCTTTTTGCAAGTCATTGCGTAATTTTCGCAGATTTGGAAAGGTATCATCGCCAACGCAATAGCTCGACAGATAAGTAAAATCCATCGTCAACGTGCTCAAAAGATTTTTCATCTCGAACCAGTCTAACAACGAATCAACGTTTATGAATCGTACAGGCGAAAAAGTTCTTTGTCCCCTGTCTAGTTGCAAAAATTTTTTAAGCTCGTCAAGACTTCCAAAAGTAATCATTGCGCTTTCCTCAAGAGTTTTTCAAAACCCGAATGCCTAACAGCGTATCTCTGACGATAAGTTCTTCAAGATATTCCTGCGCTTCCTCAGCGGATAACTCATGAACTTTTTCACGGACGGTAGGCAAAAATTTTTCCTGATAGTTTTTTTCTGCAAAGTCTCTAATCTGCGATTCGCAATTCTTTCTGTTCGAGAACCAAGAATAAACATTATTGCCCAAATGTTGGCGTAGAATCTCGCGCAAATCTTCAGTGGTAATAACGACAGAATAATTTTCTCCGCAAAAATAATTCACAAACGCACGTTCACAAGATTTTTTATCGGCAAGACGCGCAAGTTTGTCACTGCAGATAAATTTTATAGCCGCGTCAAGTGCTACTTCATTTGTCAACTGTGACTTTTTATTGAGTGCGGAAAAATAAGATTGAGCCTCGTCAAGACAATCTTGAAACGCGCAGAGAATTGGAATTTCGTTTTGGATTGACCAGTCGGCGGGTGAAGTCGTGCCTGTGACTTTTTGCCACGTTGCACGAAATTTTTCGTTCTTTTCATCTTGACGAAGATTTTTTAACTGTGACTTTATAAGCAAGACAAAGTCCTCACGAGTTATAAAGAAGTTTCCCGTATTTGCTCCATTGAAGAGCTTTTCGACAAGCTTTGAATCAATCGAAGCATCAACATAAATTGTCAAAGCTTTGGCGAAGAAGTCCTGTTGATTTTCATAAAAATTCGTGAATATCTGCGCCGATTGATTGATTTGCTTAGCCGCCCGTACAAAATTTTTTTCGGTGTTGTTGCGAAGAGCAGAAAAGGTTTGCAACAGGCTTTTCAAATCAGGCTGAAATTCTTCGACGATGGCGCGGGGAATTCTTATCGTGTTGAGCTTATCGCCAAGAGCGCGACAAGCTCCGGACAAATTTTTTTGCGGCGTGGAAAGCACAAAGTTAATCGCCTCAATCAAACACAACTCGTCAAAAAGATTATCAATCTGCCGATTCACGTCGTCAATCTTCCAAAGATATGCTGCGTCTTTTGATAGCTTTTCATTGAGCCGCGAAAGATATTCGCCGTCAAAAAGTCTAAGCCGCCCAACGATTTTTTTCAACTCCGGTTTATACTGCGCGATATAGTATGTCATGCCCTTCTTGAAATTTTCTTCGCGCACAATATCTTTCAACTCGTCGATGACAATAGGATTTTTGTCGTAAGTAAAAAAGATGTCGTCAGCAACTTTCGTCACGTCGCGACCGGCTTGCGGGTTTATCAGCTCTTCAAGCAATGCCAAAAACCGCAGATAAGTTTCCTTGTGCGGAGCGTCGAAATAATTTTCCTCGACGAAATATTTCAGCGACCACAGCGGATAATGACTTTGCGTCAGGCGGACTTTTATATTTTTCGCCGCGTCGTCCACAGAGTTAATTTTTTCTTTAGGCAGATTGAAAATATCGGACGTTATCTGACAAAATTTTATATGTTCGGGCGTCTGTTTGACAATGAATTTATCTTGCGCGCCAGGCAATTCCTTAACTGTATTCACGATTAGATTGCAAAGCCGCTCGCACGTCAAAGCATGCGTATTGCTGTTGGCATCGCGTACATAAAAATTTTTGTCGGCATAATCTTTCAGCAAGAGCGCGAAGAGGAAAACGGAACCCGGACATTTGAGCAAACCAACAGGCGGTTTCTTCAACGCGTCCCAAATATCGCTAAAAGCTATTTCGTTTCGTTGCGCCAATCCATTCTCAATGACAGTATCGACCACGAGTTTCATTTTGGAAATTGCGTGCGAAGGCGTTGCCAACCAATATTTATCACCGCCACGTAAAACAAGTTCGCGGAAAGGATCGCCAAGCAAATTGAGCCAGCTAGAACTTCCTTTTATTCGTTCGTTTCGAAGTGCAAGATTTGCAACATTGTCTGTAATTCCACTCGGTGAAAAAAGTTTATCGTTGATTGAAATTTCCTCAAGCCCACCACCGAAAAATTTCTTATTCAGTTCACGGAGCTGTTTGAAGAAATTTCCTTCGCCCGAAATTTGCGTTGACTCTTCGGCAGAACCATACACGCGCACAGTTGACACAGCAAGTTGACGAATCCATTCTTCGACTAGATCTGCCGCAGATTTTTTCGCAAGTTTTACTTGTCCTACCTGATTTGGCACGTCCTTAAAATAAAATTCGCGGGCTTTATTCTGAATAAATTTTTCATAGCGTTGTTTCGTAAAAGGCGTGCCGGAAAAATCCGCAATGATACAGTGTTCCGGAAATTTCTCGCGTATCTTTTGAATTGTCTGGTTGATTTTGCCCTGTTCGTCTTCGTCTGCGGCAAAAATATAAAACGCCAAAATTTGATTGTCGTCAAGCTGAATATTTGTCGCACTTGTCTGCAGAAATTTTGTCGGCGAGATAATCTGAACATCAAGACGATATTTGAGATAATCTGTCGGCTTGAATTTTTTTGCCACGCCGTAATAGTCATCTTTGATAATCGCGTCGAAAGATTTTTCACGGCGCACAAGCTCTTGAATATTTTCCATGCGGTCGTGGTCAATTTGAGTGGTCGCCATTATGTAATTGGTGTCGTTGCCCTCTTCCAACGCGCTTATAATTCCCCTGTCGACAAAATAATTCAGCGTCGGGCGAACTTCATTTTCAAGCGGCGTCCCTGCAAAGCAAGCGCAAATATTTTTCTGCGTCGAACGCAAAAGCGAAGTTGCCCCTCCGCGCCCGCCAAGATTTTTCTGTTGCAAAGCAAACAAAATCAAAGTCGCTTTTAAAACACGTCGCTGATTATTATTTTTGCAAGTGGGCGAAAAATTATTGTAATGCCCCATTGCGTCCAAAAAAGTTTTATCGAGATCAGGATTGTCCTCTTGGAAGAAATAATCCCAAAGCGAATCCGTCGTAAGAAAATTATCGCCGCCGTATTCAAAGCCGTGATTGCCAATAAAATCTCTAAAAGTGCCGTTGTCCGCCGCGCACAGGAATTGAAACATCGTGCGCTGATTCGAGCTTATGGACTGCGCGATAAATTTCAGCAAGTAGGCGGCATAAGGGTGAATCGGCAAAAGTTTTTTCATGTCGTCGAGCTTAATGGATTCATCACGTTTGATTATAAAATTCGCGGCGTCGCGCTGAACACTTTCCCACAGCTCAAGGGAAATTTTTGCCCATTCATTTTTCAAATCCGGTTCAATCATCAAAGCTTGCGACATCAGCTGAAAAGCCGTACTCTCTGCCAAAGTAATATGGGAAATTTTGAAACGCGCCTCGATAATTTTTCTTTGGACAGAATCCGTAATAAGCTGATTAGCGTCGCTGTGAGTGATGAGGAAAAAATAAAAACTCAACTCGGCGGCGTTCTGCGCAATTTCCTGCAAGCCCGTTATGTTGTTGAGGTTGTTACGAAAATACTCGGTGAACTCGTCCCAAATGAAAAAGACGGCGTAGAGATTATTTTTCTCGCGCACGTCTCGAAGCCAGTCGATAACGTCTTGCACAGACATCGACCAATTATAAGATTCTTTTTCTGCCACATCGGCAATATCTTCAAGCAAATCAAG
>CAMJRX010000064.1 GCA_946408355.1 uncultured Selenomonadales bacterium | reverse complement strand
AAGATTTCTCATATTCACACTTTGCTTAATCGTTTATGAACACTAATTCTTAGAAAGCCTTACGAAATAATTTCTTACCAATAAAAAAATCCTCGTCACTTGCTTAAAGCGGCGAGGATAATTTTTTTACTTAATGGCGTTCAATCTGTCAGCAATGGTTTGGGCCTCTTCGTCACCTTCAAGCGGCTCGATAATCGGCTGATTGCCCAACATGACAATTCCGTTTTGAACGGTCGCCTCATATTTATCTTGTCCTCTGTGATAAGCCGACGCCAAATTTCCCAAAATAAAATAGGAACGTTCAGCGGCAGACATATCCGACGACGGCGCAACTTTTATAAAAGTTTTTTTGTTAACGGTTATGACGGCGTTTTTAGCAGTGACGTGATTTTTGCTGTACTCGTAAAGTTTTTTAACGTAAGCATCGCGGCGTTTTTCGCTGTCGGGGTGGTCAGAGGGATTGAAAAATGCCATTGCGCCCGATTGTTTACTGCCAATTTCCATTTCAACAAACTTTTGCATGACAGCCGCGCAAGCTCCAGGATTATAATTTGTATGCGTCATGTATTCAAAGCCCAAAAGATCGGCTTCGGTCTCGTGTTTTCTGTCGCCGTGTGCAACGGAATGATTGAGCGCAACTTGAGTAATTATCGAAGTCAACGCGCCGCCGCCAACAGTCGCACCTATTGCCGTACCAGCAACGGAGGCAGTTACAGCTTTTTGGAGATGTTTTTTATTGCCCTTAGCGACGTGATTTTTTTGCCCGTGCCCCATTTCGTGCCCGACGATAGCGGCAATTTCGTCCTCGTTAGTAATTTTTTTGAACGTGCCGGCGTTAACCATCATAACATGTCCCATTGAGCACGCGGCGTTGATTGCATTCTGATTCGAGACAAAGTAGAGGTAAGGCTTGCTTTTAATAGTCGGGTCAACTGCGGCGACGCCTTCCGTCAAGTTCGCCATAATCCTATCGAGTTTTGCGTTGTATTCGGCATTGTCGCTAACGCCGTATTTTTGGCGAAAGCTGTCGTAAAGTTCTTGGCGTCCCTCTTCGGTCGTATCGTAGTATTTAATTTTCTGATTGAGTTGCGCGTTAAGTTGAGTTGCTTGTATGCCTATAGCAATGCCTGCGCCGATAAGGTCTCCTGCGCTTGCCGCCTCTGCTACAACGGGCGCACCGAACGTTAGCGAAATACTTAACGCCGCCGCCGTCACGGTTGCCAAAAATTTTTTCTTTAAGTTCATGGTGATTTCCTCCTTGAATAAAACTTTTTCACATGATAGCAAAAAAATTTCCCGCATGCAAAAATTTTTTTCGTGGCTTGAAAGTATGAAATTAATCTGGTAATATACACGCAAGCAATTTAATTTTGGGAGGGAAAGTTTATGGCAAGACCTTGGGCGCGAGCACCGTCTCACGAATAAAATTTTAGTTTGCAAAGGACAATGCTGTTTGATATAATCAGCGGCGTTAAAATTTAAGGAGAGTTGCACAATGATGAAATTGGAAAAGAAACAAGTTAAGTTCGTTAGCATTTTAATTGCGATAGTTTTTATCGGCTCTGTAGTCGCGTTGGCTTTGACGCAAACCGGAAATATCGCGTCGGCGGCAAGTTCGTCAAGCGTTGGCACAATAGATTATCAACAAGTTATGGCGGCGCACCCCGATGTACAAAGTTTGCAAGGGCAAATGGAAACCGCGATTGCCGACATAAAGAAGGAATTCGACGAGAAATCTCAGGGCATGAACGACCAGGAAAAAGCAGATTATTATCGTCAATGTCAAGAGCGGCTCGCGCAGAAACAACAGGAATTATTAGACCCGATTAGAAATGCAGTCGACGCCGCAATAAAAAAAGTCGCTGATAAAAAGGGCTTAGCGGTTGTTATCGACAAAATGGCAGTCATTTACGGCGGACAGGAAATAACTGCAGACGTTATCTCGGAGCTTGGCAAGAAATAATTAGTGGTTAATGATTAGTGGTTAGTGGTTAGTAGAAATTTCTAATCGCTAACCACTTTTCAATAATCACGTTTGGAGGCGGTAGCGGTGAATTACAGGGCGTTAGCTGCGGCAATCGCAATATTAATCGGCGGTGTCGGTCTTTACGTTTACAAAACGCCCGAACCCGCACAACCCGCCGAAACAAAAATCGAAAAGCCTGCAACTAAAGAGGTAGAGGGCTTCGGAATAATTGATATAGAAAAAATTCAAGCGGCACACCCCGACGGCGAACAGCTTAATGAGTTGCGTGCAAAAGAATTGCGCTTGCGTTTGGAACTCAACGAGGCAATGAAAATCGTTGCACTTCCAAAACCACAGCCGCCCGAAACTAATAAAGAAGTCTTCGATGAGGCGACGTGGCAAAAGAACGCGCAGATTATAATTAGTCAGCTTGCCGAACTCGAAAGTCGCAGAAAATTGGCGGCAGAAGAATATCGCAAAAAATCGGAGCCGCGCTACATTGAAGAGCGCAATAAAATTCGCGATGAATACATGAACGAGCAATTAAATATTCAGCTAAAACTGCAGAACGCCGATAATTTGCAGTTGACGCAGGAGCAGATTGACGAACTTCAACAGCAGCTTGAAAAGGTCGAATTTGAACGGAATAATTCGCAAAAAGAATTGATGGACAAGTGGATGGCGGAAATAAAAAAATATGCTGATGATTCTGTTATAGAGGACGAAACGCAGTTAAAAGCTGAATACGAGAGATTGCGGACGGAAGTCGAAGCTCAATCGCAGAAAAAAGAAGAGGACGTCACAGCGCGAAATAAAAAAGTTATGGAAGATTCACTGCGTGAAATGGAAAATCGGCAAATTCGGCGACGCGAACTTTTAACCGAATTAACCGACGTAAGCAGGGAACGTTCCGAGCTTGAGAAAAAAATTTTAGATTCGATTACAGATAAGGCGACGATGTTAGCGGCAGTTTATCGACTGGAAATGCTTTTCGTCAAACGCAGTCCAGATAACGACGATAAAATCTTGCCGCGCCATATCGAATGGAATTTTGAATTAAAGCCGCCCGAAAAAGTCGGAGCTGTAATTTTCCCCGGCAAGAAGGCTCGCGACTTAACCGACGACTTGATTAAGGAAATGAACCGATTGTAGATAAAGCGACAATGTTAGCGGCAGTTTATCGGCTGGAAATGGTTTTTGTCAAACGCAGTCCTAATAACGACGATAAAATTTTGTCGCGTCATATCGAATGGAATTTTGAATTAAAGCCGCCCGAAAAAGTCGGAGCTGTAATTTTCCCCGGCAAGAAAGCTCGCGACTTGACTGACGACTTGATTAAGGAAATGAACCGACTTTGACTGGAGTGATTGATAAATGAATTTCGTAAAAAAATTGGCGGCGGTAGCGTTGCTGGCGTCGTCATTGCTTATAGCGGGTTGCGGCGAAAGCCAAATGGGAGCCGTCGACGTAGAAAAAGTTATGGCGGAGGCTCCACGTGTCAAAAAGTTAATGGAAGAAGCGCAAAGCAAAGTTACTGAGGCGCAACAGAAATTTGAACAAGATACAGCCAACAAACCCGACATGCCAGAGGAAGAAGCTGTAAAGTTGCAAATGGACTTTCAGCGCAAGTTAGAAAGCATAAATCAAGCTTATGCCGCGCAGATTAAAAGTCGTATGGACGTCGTGATTGAGGAAGTTGCGCGGGAGAAAAATATCGACGTGGTAGTAAATAATTCGTCGGAGCAAAAAATTTTGTTCAAAGGCGGAATTGATATAACTAGCGACGTTATTAAGAAAATGCAATAAGCGGGCGATACTATGGAAAAATTTTTATACGAGATAGCCGAGCTGATAGGCGGAACGGTCGCGGGTGATAGCTCAATTAAAATCAGCGGGCTAGCAAATATAACAATGGCGCGAACGGGTGATTTAATTTTTGCAGTACCGCCGCACCTCGACGAGGCTAAGACCTGCGCGGCATCGGCAGTTTTAATTCCACTAGATACGGAAGATTTTCCTAAGCCTGCCATTAAAGTTCAAGACCCGCGAGCGGCTTTTGCGACGTTATTGGAACTGTTCACGCCAAAACTTGAAATTCCCGTTGGCATAAGTCCAAAAGCTCATATCGGTAAAAACGTAAAAATTTCTGACGACGCGACGATTATGCCCTTTGCGGTTGTTGACGACGGCGCGGAAATTAAAAGCGGCGCGATTATTTATCCGCATGTTTACATCGGACAACACGCGACTATTGGCGAAGATACTGTCATTTATTCCAGTGCGACGATTCGCGAATTTTGCAAGGTCGGCAAGCGTTGTGTGATTCACAGTTCGGCGGTTATCGGTTCGGACGGATTCGGTTTCACGACGGCTGACGGCGTTCACACTAAAGTTCCGCAGATTGGCAACGTGATTATCGAAGACGACGTAGAAATCGGCGCACACGTTGGAATTGACCGGGCGGCTATGGGTTCGACGATTATCGGGCACGGCACCAAGATTGATAACCTCGTTCACATAGGGCACAACTGCAAAATCGGCGCGAACTGTTTAATCGTTGCGCAAACTGGAATCAGCGGTTCGACGACGGTTGGCGACAACGTAACTTTCGGCGGGCAAGTCGGCACAGTCGGACATATTACAATCGGCGGAAATTCGGTTTACGCGGCGCGTTCGGGCATTTCTAAAAATATGCCGGAAGGATTTTTTGGCGCAGGTTTCCCGATTCAATCGCATAGTGATTGGCTACGTCAGCAAGCGGCGTTAAGACGAGTTCCTGAACTTATGGAAAGAATTCATCGCCTCGAATACGAAATTGAGATGATTAAGGAAGGCTATGCATAAATTTAATTGATATTTAACTAAACCTTAACGAGAAAATAAATTTGGCTGATTAAACTATAAAAAATTTTGTGCAAAGGAGGTTAATGACATGAAAAAATTTTTAATTGCCGTAGCGACAACTTTGTTTATTTTCGGCGGGCAAACTCAAGCCGCGCCAGTTGACGATTTGAACGTAAATATTGAGACACAAGACATTAAATCGCATGGCAAATGGGCGCATTTCAGAGACAAATATATACTTGGTCGTGAAACCGAAAATGAACGCCGCGACCGCAAGGAATGGGAAAAGCGACACCGTGACGATTACAAGTACAATCCGCCAAGACACCGCCACGATTACCGTTATTATCCGCCCTCGCCTCTCCCGTATTATCGCGACGGTAGACGATACTATCCGCCGAAACCTCCAACGCCGCCGCCATATCATCGAGGTGATAGGCGTTATTCCCCGCCGCCTCCGCCAACTCGTTATCGTTAAAAATCTTAACTATAAAAAAATCCTTCGTTTCGACGAGGGATTTTTTTGCAGGAAATTCGCAACCTTAACAGAATAACCAACAACAAAGGTTGATAAAACAGAGACGATTTTATTGAGCAACTTTACTAATGGAGGATAATAAAAATGAATGTTTTACTTGTAACGTCAGCGAAAAATTTGGCAGAAAAGTTTGCCGCCTTAAATCCCGAACTCGAATATTGCGCCATTGTCACTGATGATGTCGAGTCCGCTAAAAAAACTTTGGCGCAAGGCAGCTTGTCGAAAACTTTTGTTTGCTCAATGACCGAGCTAATAAAATGTGTTGAATATCTTTGGTACGATTATATTCTTTGCGTGCAAGACTATTTTTATGACAGTCAAATAAATAAATTAAACGGCTTACCGAAAGAAAAAATAATAAGTTTTGCTACATTGCTGAACGAAGGAAATTGGGAAACGGAACGCCACTTGAGATACTATCGAGAACATGCGCAAGATTTTGAAATGTTTGCTACAGGAACAAGTCCAACTGAGGCGGGAATAGATGTTAAATACCTCAAATATAAGGCATTTAATTTTGCAACATCCAGCCAAGACTTATACTATAACTTTCAGATTGCAAAACATATCGTTCTATATGGGGGGGGCATAGTAGAATTCGTTATGCTCTTATCGGACTCGTACCGTATATCTTTCATCATGACCTTTCTCGTGGATTCTTTTTTCAATGTCGCCTACTGCCGTATGTTATTGCTTTTAATGATTTGCATAATTTTCATGCCCCTGTCGAGATTTACAAAAAACTTCTCCGCGAAGAATGGTTGACAAAGAAACCTTCGATTCAAAATGTAAATATTAACGGTTACAAAACGCAGAGAGTCATAGCTCAAGAAACTATTAAAAATGGTGCAACCCATACGGGAAGCATGTCTCATCCTAAAACCCGTGATGAGAATGTAAAAATCCTTGACGATTATCTGACACTGTGTGAAGAAAATAATATTCGCCCTGTAATGTTTCGTGTACGTAATAGTGATAAATATATAAAAAATTTTAATAAGCAATTACTTGCTGAATTTGATACTATTGTTGAGCAGGCGTGTCAGAAACACCCTAGTGCAAGTTTTGTCGACGGCTGGAAATGGAATGGTGTAACTTATGCGGATTTTTATGACCATGCACATTTGAATATTAACGGTGCGGCAAAATTTAGCACGTATTTAAATGATTTTATTGAACAGCTTGATAAACAAGGAGGCTGACATTCAATCGAGTATAGATTTTTAAAATTGCTGAGCGCGGTAATTTGTCTGTTGCCGCTGAAATTTGCTTTGACGTTAGGACTCGGGCTGGCGAGCTTAATTTGGATTTTTTTACCCGCTAAGCGCAAGCGGCTTGCAACGGAAAATATTCGCCGTTGTTTGAACGTTACACAGGACGAGGCTGAACGCATTGCTCGCGAAAGTACTGTTCAATTCGGCACGATTTTTATTGAGGTTTTGTCTTTTCCTAAGCTTAAAAAAAATATGTCCAACCACGTTAAAGTTAGCGGACTGGAACATTTGACGCAATATAAAAATTCTTCGGAGCGCGGCGCGGTAATTATGACTTGCCACAGCGACAACTGGGAACTTATGGGCGGAGCTTTTGCGCAAAACGGAATTCCACTTGTTGGCGTCGCTAAAAAACAAAAATCCGAAGACGCAGATAAATTTATCAACGAATACCGCACGCTAATTGGCATGCATATAACTTATCGGAGCGGCGTCCGTGAAATGTATAAAATGCTTGACGAGGGACATTTTATCGGGCTGATAATGGATCAAGATGTCGGGCGCACAGACGGCGTTGTCGTAAAATTTTTTAATCAAGCAACCAATTTTGTGACGGGAGCGGCGAGTATGTCGCGTTTTAGGAAAGTGCCGATTTTCCCCGCGTTTATGCATAAAAATTCAGACGGTACACACACGTTAGAAATTTTCCCGCCGCTTCAAGTCGAAAAAACTTCAGATAAGCACGCCGATATAAAATTAATGACACAAAAACTGGCGACGCTTATTGAAGAGCACATAAAAAAATATCCTGATGAATGGTTTTGGTTGCACGACCGCTGGAAGTCTATACGCGTCGAATTCGAGCCGGAGGAGGTTTCAGAGTTTGAAAAAAGCTTGGGCATTAATAATTCTCGTGCTGATGATTTTGCCCGCGCAGGTTCAAGCGATTGATTTTCCCGTAACTTCGCCATTTGGCTGGCGACTTCATCCCATTTCGGGCGAATGGAAATTTCATACGGGTGTTGATCTCGGCTACGAATACGGCGCATATATCGGTTCGCTATTCGACGGACAAGTTATTATCGCGGATAATCTCGACGACGGTTATGGCAATCAAGTTTTAGTTTATCACCCTGCCATTGACGCTTACACGCGCTACGCTCATTGCTCTACACTTCATGTTGTGGCGGGGCAAGTTGTAACTGCTGAGCAGATTATCGCGCAGGTTGGTAGCACGGGCTATTCCACAGGACCGCATCTTCATCTGGAATATATCATTAATGTTAACGGCGTCTATCAATATGCTGACCCGCTAAGTTTGTGGCGTTAAAAAAATCCCGCCGATTTGTTCGACGGGATTTTAGCTGTTAGTGATTAGTTGTTAGGATTTTTCTACGAACTTGTTGTTTTTAATTTGATAAGTGTTGTCGTTTATGTTAAAAGTCGTCGCAGTGAAATTTTTTAAAGTTATGGAGCCACTGCCAACCGTCAACGTTACAGCTCCGTTTTTGTAAGCTGGCGTGAAGTCGTCCATAATCTGTAAGAGGTCGTCGTTGTCGAAACCGTAGATACTATCTTTGCCGTCGCCGTTCATGTAGACAAAAGTATCCGCGCCGTAAATCGTATCGCCCTTAGAGCCGCCGTTTATCGTATTGGCGATGTCGTTGCCGATAATTTCAACGGCGGTTTTGCGTTTCGAGGCGTTAATAATTTTTATTTCGTCCCCTGCAGTCAAGGGAGAATTTATATCGTCAGTTATATTTAAGGTCGTGCCGCCAACAACCGTAACATAAGATTCGCCGTCCGCGTCAATCATGTTGAGCGTTTTACCTTTGCCGTTCTTAATCGTAAGCGTGCCGCCGCCGATTGTAAAGACGACATTGGAGCCGCTGACTTTGGACTTAGAAATTTCCGAGCTAAGAGCAATTTTATCGCCCGTATCGTAATCGGTGATTATGTCGTTGCCCGCGCTGTAAACGAAAGTATCATTACCGTCGTTGCCCGTAAATGTGTCGTCATCTGCGCCGCCCGATAAAGTGTCATTGCCTTTGACGCCCTTAATCAAGTCGTCGCCCGCCTCGCCGTTAAGTTTATCGTTGCCGGCACTGCCATCCAAAGTATCTTTACCTTTGCCGCCGTTAACTGTGGCGATTGGGCCCGAACCTTTAATTGAAGACTTGGTGACGGTAATTTTTTCGCCCGCGCTTGTCCCGTTAACAACAACGCCGTCGCCGCCAAATGCTTGAATGGTATCGTTGCCGCCGCCCGTGTTAATCGTCACTGCTTTGGTGTTCGCCGTCACGATAAAAGTATCAGCTCCCGTGTTGCCGGTTTCGGTGTCGTTATTGTGGATATAAATTGTGTCGCTGGGCTTGCCGTCGGAATAATTTTTCGCAAGATAACGCACAAGAGTATAGCCTACAGCGTCCGTATCCTCTTCAACAAAATCATAAGCGGAACTTGAAGCATCATCGTAGCCGCTGACTATCTCAACAAGCCCCGTGCGAATTTCTATCGGCATATTTTGAACGTAAGGGACATTTGCCTTTAATGCGACTTCCGCCATAACTTGCAAGATAAGTCTATCAAGGTAATTCGTAAAGTAAGCAGAGCTTTGGCTGTCGTAAAGGTCGGATTGAATCCAGGCACCTACGTTTTTGCTTTTGGCGAATTGCCCGTTCTTGTTGTTGAAAGTTATATCGTATACAATGTCGGGGGAAATATTTATGTTGACGGAAGAGGCAAGCTCCATATCATATTTAAACTTTGTCGAAACTACGTATTCCTCGTCTGCGCCGCCGATGTTTATATTAATCGTGTTGATGTTGGCTCTGTCGTCGGTGAAATTAAGCCCCAACGATTTATTGATAAGGTCGAGCGATTCAGGTATCCACCAATTATAAAGCGCGGAGGCAATGTAGAGTTGCTTTTTATTAAAGGAGGAGTCCTCCTCGTCGGTGTTGTAAGTGATATTAACCTTCAAGCCGTTTGTGGTAAAAGATTTGTATTCGGCGGAAGTGAGACTTTTGGCGGTTACAGTTTCGGGCACGATTGATTAGGCGGTTTTGGTAGTGGAGCCGCCCGCGTCCGAGCCTGTTATCGCGCCGGTGTCTTCGTTGGTGATACGCACGCCGCAATTTTTTTCCAGAAAATCTTTTGCCGACGACGCCTCATCCAGCGCGGAATTGAACTTGCTTTTGAGCGTGGACAAATTTTTTGCGCCGACAGATTTTAATGCTTCGTCGACGGCGGCGGTACCAGTTTTTTTCGTAGTCGTGAGTGTTTCGACAAAATTCTTGATAATGCCAACTGGTGTTGACATATAATCATCTCCTGTTATATAAAAATAGAATTGAAACTCGAAAGAGTTTTGCTAAAA
>CAMJRX010000063.1 GCA_946408355.1 uncultured Selenomonadales bacterium | reverse complement strand
AAGAGCCGCGGGGTGGAGCAGTCGGTAGCTCGTCGGGCTCATAACCCGAAGGTCGTAGGTTCAAGTCCTTCCCCCGCAACCAACGCTGATGTAGCTCAGTCGGCAGAGCGTATCCTTGGTAAGGATAAGGTCACCAGTTCAATCCTGGTCATCAGCTCCATTGGCGGCGTAGCTCAGTTGGCTAGAGCATTCGGTTCATACCCGGAGTGTCACTGGTTCAAATCCAGTCGCCGCTACCACTTGAGATTAACGCCCCTGCTACAGGGGCTTATTCAATTAAAAATAAGGAGGGCGAACCATGAGGACGAATATCACCTTGTCCTGCACCGAATGTAAAAATCGCAACTACAGGACGAACAAAAACAAAAAAAATACTCCCGACCGCATCGAGATGAAAAAGTATTGCAAATTCTGCAAGAAACACACCCTTCATAAGGAAACTAAGTAATTTCGCGGGAGTGTGAGAACATTGTCGGAGCAAAAGGGCGAAAAAAAGGGCGTCATTCAATTTATCAAAGAAGTCCGCGCCGAGCTCAAAAAAGTTTCGTGGCCAACAAATAAAGAGCTTGTCTCTTATACGGGCGTCGTCGGTTTGGCGGTTATAATCGTGTGCGCGTTAATTTGGGTTTGTGATACGGCGTTTGCAAAATTGTTTCGCATTATACTCGGCTGAAAGGAAAATTTATAATGGAAAAAAAAGTTGCGGAGTCGGAGCGTATTTCAGACCGTGCCTGGTATGTAGTTCATACTTTTTCGGGCTATGAAAAGCGCGTTAAAGCTACCCTCGAAAGCAAAGTTGCCGCGCAGGGATTGGGGGACGTTATCTTTGATGTTATCGTGCCAATGCGCGACGAATCCGAATTCAAGGACGGCAGACGGCGCATCGTCAAGAAAAAAGTTTTTCCCGGCTACGTTCTCGTCGATATGATTGTCAACAATAATTCTTGGTTCGTCGTTCGCAATACACAAGGCGTAACGGGTTTTGTTGGTTCCGAAAAAGATCCTATTCCGCTTAGCGAGGAAGAGGCGCGGCGAATTTTGACTGAACTGGTTGACGGACGCGCCGTAGATAATACTTTAGGTTTCAAAATCAATGACAACGTGCGAATTATCGACGGCATTTTTGAAAATCGGCTCGCGAAGGTCAAATCCATTGACTCGAAAAAACAGCGACTTAAAGTTTTGGTTGAAGATATGCCGGTTGATTTGGACGTCAGCCAAGTTGAAAAGATTTAATCAGCATTGAAAGGAGGTGCAATTATGGCAAAGAAAGTTACCAAAGTCGTCAAGCTTCAAGTTCCGGCGGGTAAGGCAACCCCTGCGCCGCCTGTAGGTCCTGCACTCGGTCAGGCGGGCGTTAACATTATGGCGTTCGTCAAGGAGTTCAATGATCGCACGGCACAGCAAGCGGGCTTGATTATCCCCGTCGAAATTTCGGTTTACGAGGATAGGTCGTTCACGTTTATAACCAAAACTCCGCCGGCGGCAGTTTTACTTAAAAAAGCGGCGGGCATTGAGAAGGCGTCGGGCGAACCGAATAAAAATAAAGTTGCTAAACTGCCCCGCGCCAAAGCTCAAGAAATCGCCGAATTGAAGATGAAAGACCTCAACGCGGCGTCAATCGAGGCGGCAACGCGCATGATTGAAGGTACAGCGCGTAGCATGGGGATTGAAATTGTCGCTTAATCAGACAATGCGGGAGATTTAATCGTTTGTACCGCAAGGAGGAAAATTTTAATGGCAAAGCAAAGCAAAAGATTCCGCGAGGCTCAAGCTCTCGTCGAGCACGGGAAATTTTATTCCGCTGACGAAGCAGTTGCCCTCGTGAAAAAAACCGCTACGGCAAAATTTGATGAGACGATTGAATTGCATGTGCGCTTGGGCGTCGATCCGAAATATGCGGATCAACAAGTTCGCGGCGCGATTGTCCTGCCCAATGGCATTGGCAAAACTAAAAGAGTTTTGGCATTTGTCACCGGCGAAAAAGTTGCTGAAGCTCAAGCGGCGGGCGCGGATTACGTCGGATCCGATGATTTAGTCGCGAAGATTCAAGGCGGCTGGTTTGACTTTGATGTTGCAGTCGCTACGCCCGACATGATGCGCATTATCGGTCGTCTTGGTAAACTTTTGGGTCCACGCGGCTTAATGCCTAACCCGAAACTCGGCACCGTCACGCCCGATATTGCAAAGGCTATTGGCGAACAAAAAGCCGGTAAAGTCGAATATCGCACCGACAAGCAGGGCAATATTCACTGCCCGATTGGCAAAAAATCTTTCGAGGAAGATAAGCTCAAGGAAAATTATCAGACGCTTATTGATACCTTGATTCGCGTAAAACCGGCGGCGGCTAAAGGTCAATATATCCGCTCAATCACATTGGCGGCGGCAATGGGTCCTGGCGTCCCGATTCAAATCTAAGCTTTCAGCTGTTAGAAAAATCTTTCTTAAAGCCGAAAGCTAAAACTAAATATTCCAGACCATAGACAGTAAGTTCGGCATGCCGATTAAAGCACTTGCTCAGGTCGAAAGTGACTTTGTTATTAAAGTTTCCTTCGGTCTGCGCGGTCGAAGGATTTTTTCATTACGCTTTGGGAGGTGAAAATGTATGGCAGTTACAAGCAAGGTTACGCCCAAAAAAGAGGCAGTCGTCGCTGAAATTAAAGGCTGGCTGACTTCTGCTAAGGGCGTCGTTTTGACAAGTTACAGAGGCTTAAACGTCGCGACTGATACGCAACTGCGCCGTGAACTTCGCGCGGCGGGCGTTCAATATAAAGTCGTTAAAAATACCATGCTCCGCATTGCGGCAAAACAGGCGGGCATTGAGGGACTTGATTCGCACCTCGAAGGTACAACGGCAATGGCTTTCTCCACTGAAGACGCGGTTGCTCCGGCAAAAGTTATTTGCGACTTCATGAAGAAAAATAAGCTTGAAGACCCCGGCATTTTGACAATTAAAGTCGGTATGGTCGAGGGCAAAGTTATCGACGTGGCAGGCGTCAAAGCTCTGGCGAATTTGCCGAGCCGCGAGGTACTCGTTGCAAAATTGTTGGGCAGCATGAACGCCCCGATTGCAAACTGCGTTGGCGTGCTGTCGGCGTTTATTCGCAATTTCGTCGGCGTCGTCGATGCTATTCGCGAAAAGAAGGAAAAAGAACAAGCCGCTTAATTTATGTAAATTTTTGGAGGGAAAATTAAAATGACTAAAGAAGAAATTATGCAAGCGATTGAAAGCATGACAGTTCTCGAACTTAGCGAACTGGTCAAGGCTATGGAAGAAAAATTTGGCGTGTCTGCAGCGGCTCCCGTAGCAGTTGCGGCGGCAGGTCCCGCGGCAGCGGCGGCTGAACCCGAAGAGGAAAAAACCGAATTCGACGTTATCCTCGCTAACATCGGTCAAGAAAAAATCAAAGTTATCAAAGCTGTCCGCGAGGCAACCGGTCTTGGACTTAAAGAGGCTAAAGCTCTCGTCGACGGCGCACCTGCTCCCGTTAAGGAAAAAATTTCTAAGGCTGATGCTGAAGCTCTCAAGGCTAAACTCGAAGAAGTCGGCGCAACTGTCGAAATTAAATAATCAACGTTACGAAATTTTCGGACGCGCTCAAATTTTGGGTGCGTCCTTTTGATTGCAAACGATCAAGAAATTTTTATATTGACGTATTGACTTTTTGATTATTTGAGTTTATCATTAGGCGCGTCAAAAAGAATTCAACCGTTTTAGGAGTGATAGATTATGGCAACAGAAAAATATACGGCAAAAGCCACTCAAGCAATACAAGCGGCACAACAGCTCGCCGCCATGCAATATCATCAAGAATTTAATTCGTTGCACTTAATGCTCGCGCTCGCAAAAGAGCCGGAAGGTTTGCTCGCAACAATTTTCCAAGAATGTCAAACCGATTTGCCAATGCTTAAAGTGCGTCTGGAAGCGGAACTGAAAAAAATTCCGCAAGTTAAAGGGCAAGAAAGACTTTCAATGGGCGTGGATTTGGCGCGTGTTGTCGGCAAGGCAAGAGAATATGCCTCGTCTATGAAAGATGAATTTATCAGCACAGAACATTTGCTCCTTGCGCTGGTTTCCGACGGCAAAAAAGAAATTCAAGACATTGCACGCGAATTTAATCTAAGCAAAGACAAAATCGACGCCGCAATTAAAAAATATCGTAAACAAAATGTCACTAGCGAAAATCCCGAAGAAACTTATCAAAGCCTCTCAAAATTCGGCAGAGATTTAACGCAAATGGCTCGCGCAAGTAAGCTTGACCCGGTTATCGGGCGTGATGAGGAAATCAGGCGCACGATTGAAATTTTAAGCCGTCGTACGAAAAATAATCCTGTGTTAATCGGTGAACCTGGCGTCGGCAAAACTGCGATTGTTGAAGGACTTGCCCGCCGTATTGTCGCTGGTGATGTCCCCGAATCTTTAAAAAATAAAACTCTGTATGCTTTGGATATGGGCAGTCTGATTGCTGGCGCAAAATTCCGCGGCGAATTCGAGGAACGTCTTAAATCTGTACTCAACGAAATTACAAAGTCGGACGGGCAAATTTTGCTGTTTATCGACGAAGTTCATACGGTCGTTGGTGCGGGCAAGGCGGAAGGCGCAATGGACGCCGGAAATATTTTAAAACCTATGCTTGCTCGCGGTGAATTGCGTTGTATTGGTGCAACGACGCTTAACGAATATCGTAAATATATTGAGAAAGATACTGCGCTTGAGCGTCGTTTTCAACCGATTATGGTCGGCGAACCCAGCGTTGAGGATACAATTACCATTCTGCGAGGCATTAAAGAACGCTACGAAGTTCATCACGGCGTAAGAATTCGCGACGCGGCATTGGTTAGCGCGGCTACACTTTCTGACAGATATATTTCTGATAGATTTTTGCCCGATAAAGCGATTGACTTAATGGACGAGGCAGCCGCTAAACTTCGCACGGAAATTGAATCGTTGCCCGCGCCGATTGATGAAATTCGTCGCAAGATTATGCAACTTGAGATTGAAGAGCAAGCTTTAAAGAAAGAATCCGACGCCGCGTCTAAAGAAAAATTGAATTCTATCGTCGACGAAATTGCTAACCTTAAGTCGCAAGAAAAAACCCTTCGCGATAAATGGGAGGCGGAAAAAGAATCAATTTTGCGCGTGCGTGCCATTAAAAAGGAAATCGACGAAGTTAATATCGAAATCGAAGAGGCGCAACGTGCCTATAATCTTCAAAAAGCCTCCGAATTGAAATACGGCAAACTTCCTCAGCTCATGAATAATTTAAAGAAATTTGAGGAAGAAATTGCCGCGCAGAATAAAGACGAACGCCTTTTGAAAGAGGAAGTCGGCGAGGAAGATATTGCACGGGTTGTAAGTCGCTGGACGGGTATTCCGCTTGCTAAAATGTTGACTGGTGAACGCGAAAAACTTTTGCACCTCGAAGATACTTTGCATGAGCGCGTTGTCGGTCAAGATGAGGCGGTTACGGCTGTCAGCGAGGCAATCCTTCGCGCCCGCGCAGGCATTAAAGATCCCAATCGCCCAATCGGTTCGTTTATTTTTCTCGGTCCGACCGGCGTCGGCAAAACTGAACTTGCTAAGGCTTTGGCGGAGGCTCTCTTCGACGACGAGCGCAGTATTATCCGCGTCGACATGTCCGAATATATGGAAAAACACACCGTCGCCCGTTTAATTGGTGCCCCTCCTGGTTATGTTGGCTACGACGAAGGTGGGCAATTAACCGAAGCCGTTCGCCGTCGTCCGTACAGCGTAATTCTGCTTGACGAGATTGAAAAGGCGCACAGAGATATTTTTAACGTCCTCTTGCAGATTTTGGACGACGGACGCCTCACCGACGGCAAAGGTCGCGTTGTTAACTTCAAAAACACCGTTATTATTATGACAAGTAATCTCGGCTCGCAAGAAATTCTTCAACGCGCAAAAATCGGTTTCATTACTAACAAAGCCTTCGCGGAGGCAGAAAGTATTATCAAAAATTTGCTTAAAGATTACTTCCGCCCCGAATTTTTGAACAGGATCGACGATATAATTGTCTTTAAGTCGTTGGCTAAGGAACAAGTCAAAGCTATTGCCGAAATTCTCTTGAAAACTCTCAACGAGCGGATTGAAAAGCAAATCAACGTTCACCTCACGTGGACTGATTCGGCTGTCACCGCGCTTTCTGAAAAAGGTTTCGATGCTAATTATGGAGCGCGTCCGCTTAAAAGATTGCTCACTCACACCGTCGAAACCGAATTAAGCAAAAAAATTATTTCCGGCGCAGTTAAAGACGGTGATACTGTCGAACTCGATTTTGACGGCGATAATTTCATCTTCAACGCCAAAGTTAATCTTGAAAAATAATCTTCTACAATAAATTTTCCCCGATAATAAAAATGCCCTGACGTTTTGTCAGGGCTAATTTTTTTGCTCAAAATCAAATTTCGTTATAAAAGCTGTCGCGTTCAACTGGCGTGTAACCAGTTTCGACTATAATTTTCTCCAATTTTTGTCGAGTAATTCCTGCTGAACCCTTTGCGCCCGCCGCATGAATAATTTTTTCTTCGCCGATTGTGCCGTCTAAATCGTCTGCGCCAAAGCTCAAAGCCAGTTGCGCTATCGGCAACGTCAACATCACCCAAAACGCTTTGAAGTGTTTAAAATTGTCTAGCACTAATCTTGATAACGCAAGCATTTTTACATCTTCCCACGAACCGACGCGCCGCAAATTAAATTTTCTACTCAGTTCTGTGTTTTCGGGGTGGAAAGGAAATAACATCATCGCTTGAAAGCCGCCAGTCTCGTCTTGTAAATCGCGCAACTTTATCAAATGGTCGACGCGCTCTTCAATCGTCTCAATATGTCCGTACATCATCGAGGCATTTGTTTTTAAGCCGAGCTTGTGCGCCGTTCGCATAACTTCAAGCCACTCTGACGCGGAACATTTTTTAGGGCAAATAATTTCGCGCACGCGGTCGGATAAAATTTCTGCACCGCCGCCCGCCAATGAAGTCACACCAGCCGCAATTAATTCGCTCAAAACTTCGGAAAAACTTTTGCCGCTGATTTTGGCGAAGTTCACAATTTCAACGGGCGTAAAAGCATTAATCCCGACGTTAGGCAAAAATTTTTTCACAAGCTTAACGGCGTCGACGTAATAAGAAAAATTTTTGTCGGGGTGCAAAGAGCTGACGATATGAATTTCTTTAATCTGCGCGGCGTCTTGAAGAATTTTTTCTACGTCGCCAAGTTCAAGGGTAAAAGCGCGATTGTCGCCACTCCTGCATTGATAAGCGCACAACGGACAATTCGCACTGCAAACGTTGGTTAAATTTATGTGGCGGTTGACGGTGTAGAAAATTTTTTTATCAGTCTTAGTTTCCTTTACGCGCCGCGCAGATTCCGCCAAATATAAAAGGTCGTTGTCCTCGTAAAGCGCAAGAATATCATCGCGCTCAAGTCTCAAGCCTGAAGAAATTTTTTCCTTAGCTTTGTCTAAAATCATTTGATAATTCTCCTAAAATTACAGTCGACGGCGGCGGGAATTCTGCCTGCCTCGCGAATAATTTTTATAATCTCGTCTTCGGCAAGTGCACGCGGCGAAGTAGCTCCAGCGTCATGCAAAATATTTTCGCGGTGAATCGTCCCGTCAATGTCGTTTGCTCCAAAACTCAACGCAACCTGCGCAACTGGCACCGAAGAAATTTTTTCCTTAGCTTTGTTTAAAATCATTTGCTGATTCTCCTAAAATTACAGTCGACGGCGGCGGGAATTCTGCCTGCCTCGCGAATAATTTTTATAATCTCGTCTTCGGCAAGTGCACGCGGCGAAGTAGCTCCAGCGTCATGCAAAATATTTTCGCGGTGAATCGTCCCGTCAATGTCGTTTGCTCCAAAACTCAACGCAACTTGCGCAACCGGCACCGTCAACATAACCCAATACGCCTTGATATTTTGGAAGTTGTCAAGCATGAGCCGCGAAATTGCCATTGTTCGTAAGTCGTCCCATGTAGAAGTTTGTTTAATATTTTTTTCTAGCGCAGTATTTTTCGGCAGGAATGGAAAGCAGATAAAAGTTTGGAAACCGCCCGTTTCGTCTTGAAGTTCGCGCAATCGAATTAAATGTTCGATGCGTTCCGATAAAGTTTCAATGTGCCCGTAAAGCATTGAGGCATTGGTTTTAATTCCTAGATTATGTGCCGTGCGTGCAACGTTAAGCCATTGGTCTGCAGTCGCTTTTTTCGAGCAAAGTAAATTTCTCACGCGGTCGGATAAAATTTCCGCGCCGCCTCCGGCAATCGCCTCAAGCCCTGCCGCTTTTAATCTAATCAAAACTTCCTCAACGCTCAAGCCAGAAATATTTGCAAAGTGCTGAATCTCAACGCCCGTAAAGCCTTTGATGTGCAGATTAGGAAATTTTTCGTGCAAAACTTCAACGAATGCCAAATAATTTTCAAAAGTCCACGTGGGGTGCAAGCCGCTGACGATATGCAATCCGGATAAATGCGGGTCTTTACTTGCCTCCGTAACAAGTTTAATCGCGTCGTCAATCGTCATGGCGTAGGAGCCTTTATCGTCGGCATTCCGTCCGAACGCGCAAAATTTACAACGCGCCTTACAAATATTCGTTAAGTTGACGTGGCAGTTAACGTTGTAATAGACGAGGTCGCCGCAAATTTTTTTCCGAACATAATCGGCAAGCGCACCGAGCCAACTCAATTCATTGCAAACAAATAAAATCTCTCCGTCCTCGCGGCTCAATCGTTTGCCGTTCAAAACTTTTTGTTCAATTTTCTCAAGCTCTCCTCTTACAAACAAAATTTTTTCCCTCCGTTCGATTAGTCGGAAATATTTTACCGCGCCGCGCAGATTGTTGCAAAAAATTTTTCTAAAAAAATGCTTGACAAAGTCGTTTTTTTTTTTTAATAGACGCGCAAAATCTCTTGAAGAGGAGGACGCTATGAAACTTTCCCGATATAATTTTTTAAAGCAATACGACGAGGCGACGATTTTTTTCAATGCGACGACTTGTGCACTTGCCGTTGTAGATGAAAATTTTTTGCGAGTCATCGACGACGTTAAAAATAATTCTTACGACGAAAAAAATTACGACGCGCAATTAATCTCTGATATGAAAGCTTCGGGCTGTCTGGTTGAAGATGATATTGACGAGTTGGAGCGACTGGAATTTTATCGCAATCTCGCTAAATACGATGTTACAAATTTAGGTTTGACGATTGCGCCGACGCTTGATTGTAATTTCCGTTGCAAGTATTGTTTTGAGAAACACCCTAAAGGCAAAATGACTTCCGAGACTCAAACGGCGTTGATAAATTTTGTCGAGAAACGTCTTGAACAGGCGAAAGTTTTTTCCGTGACGTGGTACGGGGGCGAACCTCTTCTTGCTAAAGAAATTATCTGGTCGCTATCCGAAAAGTTTCTTGCGCTCTGTGAAAAATCTTCAATCGACTACAATGCCTTTATAATCACGAACGCGAGCTTGCTTGAGAATTCTGACGTCGAACTTTTCAAGAAATACAAAATCAGTGGCGCACAAATTACAATCGATGGCGTAAAGGAGATTCATGACAGCCGCCGCCGCTCTGTCACTAACGAAAGCACCTTCGACACGTTGATTGACAATGTGAATATCCTGCTCAATAATGACTTAATCGCGATTGTCCGAATCAATATCGACAAAGAAAATTTCAACCGTGTCGAAGAATTGCTTGACGTTCTTGCTAAAAAAATCGAACGCCGCACAGATTTGAAAATCGGATTTGGACAGGTCGCCGCGTATACTGATATTTGTAAATCGATTGAGAGCGACTGCTACAACAACGCGCAATTCGCCGATATTATGTTGCCGCTGTACGAAAAAGTTTTGGCACGTGGCTTTACGGTGAACAAAATGGCGGCTTATCCTTCGCCAAAAGTGAATTTCTGTTGCGCAGACTATGCGAATGCTTTTGTTGTCGACAATTTCGGCGAACTTTATCGCTGTTGGAATCACGTGGGCAGCTTAAAGTTATCTGGCGGCAACGTGAATGATTTGACCGAGGAGTTTGACAAAAATTATTTATCGTGGATTCAATGGAATCCAATTAGACACTCAAAATGTCGTGAATGTGATTGCTTGCCGATTTGCATGGGCGGTTGCCCCGACGCAATGAAAAATTCAATCGACAAACAGCCCGTTTTGGGCAATGGCATTAACTTAAGCGACGCGATAATTAAAGCCCACAGGATA
>CAMJRX010000062.1 GCA_946408355.1 uncultured Selenomonadales bacterium | reverse complement strand
TTTTCTCATAATACACTTACTATATCACTTTTTACCCTTTATGAACACCTGTTCTAAAATTTTTTCGTTAAGTTATTTTACCATATCTTTTAACGAATAATCTCCGGTTTGAGCTACTTTCTCCAATGAATGACCGCCAGTTTGAGCCATTTTCTCCAAAATTTTTTTTGCCGACTCGAATGTTTGCGGAATGCCTTCGGGATTTTTGCCGCCCGCTTGAGCCATATCCGGACGACCGCCGCCGCCCCCGCCAACAAGTTTAGAAATTTCTTTAACAATCTTCCCAGCGTGCACGCCAGCCGCCAATGCTTTTTTATCTGCCTTGACAACCAACGAAACTTTGCCGTCATTAACCGCCGCAAGAACTATTACGCCGCCGTCAAGCTTGTCGATAAGAAAATCTGCCATGCCGCGCAGGTCGTCGGGAGTTTTCGCTTGCACAACGCCTTTAACATACTTCAACGCGCCAATTTCTTCGCCGCCGACTAAAATTTTCTGCGCCTCTGCACGTTCGCGGATTTTTTCCACTTCCTCAAGCTTTTTGCGCATTGTTTTATCTTCTGCAAGAAGTTTTTCAACCTGCGCGGGCAAATCTTCTGCGCGAACTTTCAAAATCGACGCCACCGAATTTAAAATTTCTGCTTGATGAGTTGCATCTTTAATCGCCGCACGACCAGTAACAGCCTCGATACGACGAACGCCCGCCGCAATGCCGCCTTCGCTGATAATTTTAAATCTGCCAATCTGCCCAACGTTTTTAACGTGCGAGCCACCGCATAATTCGCAACTAAAATCTTCTACACTTACGACACGGACAATATCGCCGTATTTTTCGCCGAACAAAGCCATTGCTCCGAGTTTTTTAGCCTCGTCAATCGGCATTTGCTTAATATCAACGTCGACTGCCTTTAAAATTTCTTCGTTAACTAATTCTTCCACGTCTGCGAGCTGTTGAGGCGTCACCGGTTCAAAATTCGAGAAGTCAAAGCGCAATCTTTCCGGCGTAACCAACGAGCCAGCTTGATTAACTTGCTTTCCAACGACTTTTTTAAGCGCGGCTTGCAATAAATGCGTTGCTGTGTGATTCCGCGCAGATGAAAGCTTTTTATCGCGGTCAATTTTTATTTCTACAGCGTCGCCAACTTTAATTTGCCCTTCCTCAACGTATGATTCGTGATAAATCGTGCCGTCGGGCAATTTTTTTGCGTTTGAAACTTTAATTTTGCCCAATTCACCGATTAAATAGCCCTCGTCTCCAACTTGACCGCCACCCTCCGCGTAAAACGGCGTGCAATCCAAAATAATTCCAGCCTCGTCGCCGTCGTGAAGTTCCTCAACAATTTTTCCGTCCTTCCACAGCACAAAAACTTTCGACGACGTGCAATTTTCATCGTGTTTAAGGTGTTCGGTGTCGACATTGAGCAAATCCGGTACGTCAAGACGTTCATTTGCGGCACGAGCGGCGCGAGCACGTTGACGTTGCGCCTCCATTGCTTTATCAAAGCCATTTTTATCCGGCGCAAGATTATTTTCCTGCAAAATTTCTTCCGTCAACTCAAACGGGAAACCGAACGTGTCATAAAGTTTAAAACAAATTTCGCCGTCAAGTTCCGATTTATTTTGAGCTTTGGCGTTATCAATTTCGTGAGTTAAAACTTCCATGCCCTGCGCAAGCGTCGTGGCGAATCTATCTTCCTCAAGTCGCACAACTTTTTTAATATAAGCGACATTGCGGGCAAGCTCCTCGAAATCGGGCATTTCAGAATAAATTTTCGCAACAGAATCAATCGCGCCCTCTAAAAATGCGTCCTTAATGCCTAACATGCGCCCATGACGAATCGCACGCCGCAAAATTCGCCGCAAAACGTAGCCGCGTCCCTCATTTGACGGCAAAATCTTATCCATAATCATAAAAGCCATTGACCGAGCATGATCGGCGATAACTTTCATCGAAATATCTTTTTTAGCGTCGTCGCCATATTTTAAACCGCTAATTTTCTCGACGTATTCGATTATCGGGAATAATAAATCCGTCTCAAAGTTAGAATTTTTCTGCTGAAGGACGCTTGCAAGCCGCTCAAGCCCGCAACCCGTATCAATATTTTTATGCTCAAGCGGTTTATAGTCGCCGTCTTCGGTTTTATCAAATTGCGTAAAAACGAGGTTCCAAATTTCTAAAAATCTGTCGCAATCACAGCCCGGCGCACAAGTTTCTTTGCCACAACCGCGCTCCTCGCCTAAGTCGATATAAATTTCGCTGTCGGGTCCACAAGGTCCAGGTCCAATCTCCCAAAAATTATCCTCAAGCCGCACGATATGCGCAGGATTAAGTCCAGGTTGCTTTAACCAAATTTGCTCCGCCTCGTTGTCGTTCGGATATATCGATACCCAAAGTTTTTCACGCGGCAAACCGCACACTTCCGTTAAAAATTCCCACGCCCAAGTTATCGCGTCTGCTTTGAAATAATCGCCGAATGAAAAATTTCCCAGCATCATGAACGCTGTATGGTGCCGCGCAGTTCGTCCGACGTTTTCTATGTCGCCCGTCCGCACGCAACGTTGATTTGTCGTCACTCGCGGGCACGGCGGCTTTAATTTCCCTGTAAAAAACGGCTTGAGCGGTGCCATTCCCGCGCCTATCATTAAAAGCGTCGGGTCATTTTCCGGTATCAGCGAAAAGCTCGGCATAATTAAATGCCCCTTGCCCTCGAAAAACTTTAAAAACGATTCCGCGACTTCTTTGCCTGTCATGTACTTCAATTTATCGACCTCCAAAAATTTTCTGCCGCGAATTATAGCACACTTCCAAAAAAAAAATAAAGCCCCGTTTAAATGAAACCTCAGCACCGCGCGTTTGTTGATATGATATTGTAAAAATGCTATAATGTCTTCAAAAATTTAGGAGTGATGACCTTTGATTCAAAATAACAATGACGATGACACTATTAAATTTTTTGAGGGCGTCGCCGAATGTCTTATGAATGATTCCGATACCCTCAAAGATGTCAAAATTCGCGCTAAAAACCTCGCTGAACAGAACGCTCAACAAAAAATCGTCGATTATATCCGCGACTTCTTGGAATTTAGATATTTAACCTTCCCTGATGACGAAATTTTATCGATTGCCAACGAAATTTTCAAAATCTCCAATATTAATTACGGCATGAAAGATTCCGGCGGCAATGAAATGATTATTCAGTCCGCCGTCATCGCTCAAATCGACGATAATGACATTATGAACTGTCTTGTTAGCTTTTTTAACGAAAGAACCGAGCTTAAATCGGAAAATGATTCTCTTCACGCGGAAATTGACAACTTGAAAAGCCAAAATGAATCTCTTCGCAAGGAAAATGATACTCTTAGCAAACTTCGCGCGGAAATTGACAACTTGAAACGTCAAAATAAATCTCTTCGCGTGGAAAATGATAATTTGAAAATAAAAATCGATGAACTTACCCCTCAAGTTATAAGTAAGGATAAATTTGCCCTTGTTAATCAAAAATCAGCTGAGGCAATGAAACTTTTCACTAAAGCAGATTTTAGAGGCGCAATTAAACTTTATGATGAAATTATCGAACTCAGTCCAAATGCAAATGCATACTATTATCGCGGTTGGGCTTATCGAAAGATAGGAAACGAAGAACAAGCGCAAGCCGACTTCGCAAAAGCAAAACAGCTCGGTTATAATTTCTGAAATTGCAAAAATCCGCTATACTGGATTTTCACAGACATTTTAAGCCCTAAATCGGGGCTTTTTTTGTTAAATCGCGCCACGACGCCATTTTACCAACTTAAAAAATCCGCTATTGCGGATTTTCCGTTTTGGACAAAAAAAACGCCCCTCAAATCAATTTTCGAGCCTCTAAATCAAAAATTTTCGCGTTGAGAACTTCAAAATTGTTTTCAAGCCGCGTTTGCAAAAAAATTTGGCGAAACTCCTGCTCGGAGCCTCGCCATTTTATTTTTATCAACCTAATGCACGTAGCACATTTAAAATCCGGCTCAACATGTTCTTTTTAGTCCTCAACATCAGGAAAATTCGTTGCGAACTCTCTACGAACTTAAAATTGCCTCTAAATATCTTCGACAACTCGATAATTCCTTGCGCTGACAATTTTTTTACGTCGCTGAAGACAATTTCGACTCGCAAATCCTTTTCCTTGACCGAAATCACGCCCAAATTCTTCGCCGCCAATCTTATCAACGCTATTTGCAATAAATTTTCGACCGGCTCTGTTATTTTCCCGAATCTGTCTGCTAATTCCTCGCGCAAGTCTTTTATTTCCCGCTCTTCGCGTATCACTGCTAATCGTCGGTAAATTTCTATCTTGTCGCCAGAATTTTCTATGTAATTTTTCTCTAAGAACGCTTCGACCGGCAAATTTATTATCGGATTCAGTTCTGCGACGGTTTCAACCGATTTTTTTTGCAATTTCTTGACTGCCTCCTCTAAAAATTGGCAATACATTTCAAATCCGACGCTCGATATGTGCCCGTGCTGTTGTGCTCCTAATAAATTGCCCGCGCCTCGTATTTGTAAGTCTCTCATCGCGATTTTAAAGCCCGCTCCCAACTGCGCGAACTCTCGCATTGCTTGTAAACGTTTTTCTGCCGTCTCAGTCAAAATTCTATCTGCGCGGTGCACAAAATACGCAAAAGCCATTCGACTTGACCGCCCAACGCGCCCGCGCATTTGATAAAGTTGCGCTAAACCAAAATTATCCGCGTCGTAAATTATAATTGTATTCGCATTTGCAACATCAAGCCCGCTTTCGATAATTGTCGTCGACAAAAGCACATTAAAAACGCCCTCGTAGAAGTCCATCATAATATTTTCCAGAAAATCACTGGACATTTGCCCGTGCGCCATTTGAATTTTTGCCTCCGGCACCAATTTTGCCAATCTATCACGCATTAAATCAATAGTTTCAATCCGATTATAGACAAAATAGACTTGCCCGCCGCGCCAAATCTCTCTATGAATCGCTTCAGCAATAATTTCGTCGTCATCTTCGATAATATACGTTTGAACGGGGAATCTTTCAGCGGGCGCGGTCTCAATTAGGCTCATATCACGCGCTCCGACTAAACTCATGTGCAAAGTTCGCGGAATTGGCGTCGCTGACAGCGTTAAAACGTCAACGCCCATACTCATTGCGCGAATTTTTTCTTTTTGTTTAACGCCAAAACGCTGTTCTTCGTCGATAATCAGCAATCCGAGATTTTTAAATTGAATTCTGCTGGATAAAATGGAATGAGTGCCGATTAAAATATCAACTTGCCCTGCGCGGACTTTTTGTAGCGTAATTCGCTGTTCTTTAGGCGTTCTAAAGCGGCAAATAACATCAACAGTTGGCAGAAAACCGGCAAAACGTTCAGAAAAAGTTTGGAAATGTTGTTGAGCCAAAACGGTCGTCGGAACTAAAATTGCGCATTGTTTACCGTTCATAGCGGCTTTATAGGCGGCGCGGATTGCAATTTCAGTTTTTCCAAAGCCGACATCGCCGCAAATTAATCTATCCATAGGTTTTGGGCGTTCCATATCGCGTTTAACGTCTTCGACGGCTTTAATTTGGTCAGCGGTCTCTTCGTAGGGGAAAGCGTCTTCAAATTCGCGTTGGGAGGCGTCATCAGCGTCGAAAGCAAAGCCTGGAGCATTTTCGCGTTGTGCGTAGAGGTCTAAAAGTTTTTCTGCAATGTCTTCGACGGCGGCGGCGGCTCTCGATTTAGCTTTAGTCCAATCGCCGGAGCCTAGACGCGATAATTTTGGCGTAGAATTATCATCTGAAATATATTTTTGCAGATATTGGACTTGTTCGACGGGAATATAAAGTTTATCGGTGCCGCCGTATTGAATTTGGAGAAAATCTTTGCGTTGACCGTTAAATTCCAAAGTTTCGACGCCCAAATATTTACCAATGCCGTTGTCGACGTGCACGACATAATCGCCGGGCTTAATTTCGTTAAAATGCTTAATTCTATCGCCCGCGCCCTGAAAAATTTTTTTACGTCGATTAATTTGCCCGCCGAATATATTTTTTTCGGTAAGGACGGTAATTTTAGCGTTAGGAAGGGTAAAACCGTCGCTCAAATTGCCGAGTTGGAGATTAATATTGCTCAAATTATTTTCTGCCAAAAGTTTTTCAAAGCCGAGCATTTTAGATTGACTGGAGAAGACGATATAAATTTTTTGCCCGATTTCGCTAAGGCGTGCGAGTTCCTCAAGTAAAAATTTCGTTTGACCTTGAAAACTGGTAACATTAGTGGCGTTAATGCCGATAGATTCAGTAGGTTCGACGCCGCGAATATTTTTCATCATAAGTTCCAAGTAAATCAGCGTACTTGAGCGGGAATTTTGGACGAGTTCAATAAACGAGAAAATTTTTTTCTTAAGTTCTGGCGTTTCAACGCTCAAATTGCGAATAGCCTCGAAAATTCTAGCTGGTTCGTCGAAAATAATTGTAGCGTTTTCGCCGGCGCAAGTTAGAAATGGTTCAGTAGTATTGGCGAAATTTTTTACCGGCAAAATGGTAATAGATTGAATTTTTTTCTTAGAACGGAGCGAATTAATATCAATTTCGCGAAGAGAATCGACTTCATCGCCGAAAAATTCAACGCGGCAAGGCGTCGGCTCATTAATCGGATAAAAATCGACAATGCCGCCGTGTACGCTAAATTTTCCTATCGAATCGACCTCATCGGAGCGTTCATAGCCGAATTCGTCAAGCTTTAGCAAGAAATTTTCAAGCGATAAATGCTGTTCGACTTTAATTGACAGTTGAGATTTTAAGAAATCCTGTCTGGAGAAATCTTTTTTAACGGCGGCGGCGGCAGTAGCGAGCAAAATTAAATTTTCGCCGCGCAGAATTCTTGAAAATATTTCCAAACGCCGAGCTTGCCGCTCAATACCGACGGTGCTAGCGTTTACATCAATTAAATCGAGTTCAGGCAGCTCAACGACCTCGACGTAAGGCAAAAATTCTATTAAATCGTCGTGCCAAGCGGGAATTTTTTCTCTATCGCTGACTAAAATAATCATAGAGCGCGGATTTAATTCATAAGCGGCGGCGACTGGCAAAACTTTTTGGGAACCAGCCAATCCGTAGATTAAAAATTCTCCGCGCTTATAAAATTTCTTCGCCGAGTTCAAAATAGTAGTGTCGCGCAATACTTCTGCTAAAATGTTGTGCATAAATCTCCCTCCACAACCATTATAAACAAAAAAAAACTTGTCGCAATGATGATAGCCACTGCGACAGAGGTTTTAATAAAAATGTTTCGTTTATTATTCCAAATCGGGACGCAAATTTTTCGCGCCGCCCAAATACACATGATGAATTTTATTTTGTTCTTTATCAACGTCCGCCAAAATTAAAACTCTTATACAAAGCGGCAAAGAATTTTCTACGGCGGGTTCTCTCGTATCGAACAGCGGCACTAATCGGAACGCGGGTATTTGCCTAACTGCAGAACTTGGAAAAGCGGCAGTTAAATCTTCCGTCGTCGAAAAAATTATCGCGCCGATATTTTCTGTGCGCAATTCGTTCATCGACAAAATTTTTGTAACGAGCTGACGCGCCGCCAATCCGATTTTTTCCGTAGAATTTTCGTCGGCTGTAATCGCCCCGCGAATTCCGCGCATTGTCATCAAAATCAACTCCTTAGAGCTTGTATTTGTCCTTAATCTGCAATTTAACTGTTTCGTTAGCTAAAAAGTCTTCGTAATTTGAAATTCTGTCAACGGTGCCTTGCGGCGTAATGTCCATAATTCGATTTGCTATTGCTTGGATAAAGGCGCGGTCTTCGTCGACAAAAATAATCGTGCCAGGAAAGTCAATCAAACTTTTTTCTAACGCCTCAATCGAGGGCAAGTCCAAACAAGCAGTCGGATTATCGAGCAACAAAAAATTTGCCGTACCAAACGCCAGCTTGTCGAATTCAACCCTAGCCGCCGCGCCCGTATAAACTCGTGGCATATAAAAAACTTTCACGCCGTGATTAAAATTTATTTTCCCGCGCAGGCAACCGCCAGTTTCGTCCTGCTTTTGGTAAGCTATTGCCAAAGTTTTTAAGAGTTTAGATTTGCCTAACTCATTTTTCCCGACGAACGCGATTTTTTGGCCCTGCCGAATCGTAAAGCTTACGTCTTTAAAAAGCGGCTCGCCGTCGCGATTTTTTAATAAGCCGTTCGCCTCAAGGACAATGGGAACTTCACCTGAAGGCGTTTTTGGCAAAAGCGGAGCGCAATCAATTCTTATCGGCTCAACTGGTGAACTACCAAGTAAAATTGTCCGCGCACAAGTCTCTTGCAAAAAATATCTGTCACTGCTGGCGATAACGGTCGTTAAATTTTTATGTTCACACAAGAAATTTATCAGCCATTCGATACCGTCCGCGTCGAGGTTTTTAGTTGGCTCGTCGAGGAGCAAAATTATTTCATCGGCATTGAGTCCGTGCAATGCCCGCTTAAGTTTTTCAATCGCTGACATTTCCGCCATACGCAATTCGGAAAAATCCGCGTAAACACTGCCGTTAACGGAGAGGACTTCGCCAGAAATTTTCAACTCGCCCGCCGTCGGCAAAATCCTTCCGGATAAAATGTCCAGCAATGTCGATTTACCTGCGCCCTCGCCGCCGATTATGCCGACTTTTTCGCCGTGTGCAATTTCTAAATTGAAACCCGAAAAAATTTCGCGCTTGCCCAGCTTAAGTTCCAAGTCTTTTATTTTTATCAAAATTCTCCACTCCTTTTTTTGAAGAATATAACAACAATCGCCCGCTGTCAATGAATAAAAATATACTTCTAATAAAGTTTAACTGCGAGGGCAAAATATTCGATAAACTTTCGAGAGAGGTGAGGCGAAAAATGGCACACAATACAAATATAATGATGATAGCTCCGAATCAACCGGCAACGTCGCCGCGAACTACCTCGCAGAGCACACAGACGAGATATAAACCGGCGGCGCGACAAGCTAAAAAAAATTTCGGTGCGACGCTTGATAAAGTCAATGCAAAACTCGACGAGCTTAAGCAAAATATTAAAGATTTGCAGAATACCGAACAAGAAAGCCCTCAAGTCGACCCGGACGAAACAAATTCTGACGCGGAAGCTAAAATATCAGCTCAAGGAACGAGCGAAAATCCGCAGGATGCGCCTCAGCAAGACGAAAAAGTTTTATCGGCAGAAAAAAAAGTTGAAGAAAAGATTTCTCCAAAAGATAAGCCGAAAGATACTGCGTCTTTGCAAAAAGTAAACGAGCCGCCTGCGGATATTTCTTTTGTCGCTGATAAGGTAGAAGAAAAAATTTTCGACGCGAACAATATCGACGTAGATAATCCGGATAATAAAAATTTGGACGCAATCAATCTCGACGATAAAAAAATTCCCGATAAAGTTGTTGACAATCAGCCGATTAATTTTCTTGCGGCAAATAGTATCGCTTATTTGTTCGGAATGAATTCGGAATCGCTCCTTGCAAACAAACCAACTGTTGAAATTCCAAAAGTTAACGGCGTGCAGGAAATTTCAAAGACGCAAAATTTAATGTCGCTTATGCCGCAGACCGATAATAATAACGCGCAATCAATGTTAAATATGCTCGGCAGTAGGTCATGGCGACAAATTGACGTTCAACCCGTAATCCAAACGCAACCACAAGTTCAAAATCAGCCCGTCGACGTTCAACCAGCAATTCAAGCACAACCTGCTGACGTTCAACCGGTAATTCAGACACAACCACAAATTCAATCTCAACCCGTAGAAGTTCAAGCGGTAATTCCGACGCAACCACAAATTCAAGCACAGCCAGTTGACGCTCAACCGATAATGCAGACGCAACCACAAGTACAAAGTCAGCCCGTTGACATTCAACCGATAATTCAAGCGCAACCGCAGATTCAATCGCAACCAGTTGATGTTCAACCGGTAATCCCGACGCAACCACAGATTCAATCGCAACCAGTTGACGTTCAACCGGTAATCCCGACGCAACCACAAGTTCAATCGCAACCAGTTGATGTTCAACCGGTAATCCCGACGCAACCACAGATTCAATCGCAACCAGTTGATGTTCAACCGGTAATCCCGACGCAACCACAGATTCAATCGCAACCAGTTGACGTTCAACCGGTAATCCCGACGCAACCACAAGTTCAAACGCAGCCCGTTAACGTTCAATCAGTAATTCAAACGCAACCACAAGTTCAAACGCAGCCCGTTAACGTTCAACCGACAATTCAAGCGCAACCACAAGTTCAAACACAGCCTGTTAACGTTCAACCGATAATTCAAACGCAACTGCAAATTCAA
>CAMJRX010000061.1 GCA_946408355.1 uncultured Selenomonadales bacterium | reverse complement strand
AAGCGCAACCAGTTGACGTTCAACCTACAATTCCAAACCAACCACAAGTACAAGCACAGATTATCGAAAGTCAACCAATAGTACAGGCGCAAGCTCAATCCGTCGTAATTCCTCAGAGAACCGACGAGCGTCCCGTGCCGCAGAATTTTTCTGAAATACTCGGCGTAAACGTGCAAGTTGAGGACGCTCCGACAGCCGCGCCTGTCACAGCTCCACAATCAACGCCACAACAATTTAATCAAGAACCTCAGCAACGCGACGCGCAACAAAATTTCCAGAATCAAACTTTCCAGCCAACAGTTGACGTACTTCACACCCAACAAGTTTCAACCGGTGGAGAAGTTTTTACAGTTCCTGTGACGACAGCAAACGACACGCCGCAAATCCAAACGGCACCGACTCAAACACCCGACGCACCACAACCTACGCCGCAAAATGATTTCGACGTACCCGCGCAGATTGTCCGTCAAGCACGATTGATTCGTACGGCGGAAAATACTCAAATGGTTATCAAGCTTAATCCCGAACATCTCGGCGAATTGACGCTAAGAATTTCCGTAAGTCAGAACGGCGCAGTTAATGCCAGTTTCCACAGCGACAATGCGCAAGTTCGCACGATTATTGAAAATTCACTCGTTCAGCTCCGTCAAGAACTCAATAACGCAGGACTTAAAGTTGAAAACGTCCAAGTCTATGCGGGCTTGAGCGACGGCGGCTTGATGAACGGTCAAGGAGGACAGGCTTGGCAACAAAATCGTCAGCAACGTCAAGGCAATCGCCGAATTAATTTCGACGCCCTCGAACGCGACGTTGACAACGCTCAGCCCGTCAATGAAAGTTCCGCCACGGATGGTGTTGATTATTCTGTTTAAAAAATTGGAGGAATTATTATGGCAAATTCACTTAACACAATCACCGTTGACGGCGTAACTTATAATGCCGCCGCTTATGAGGCGTCGCAACCCAAAGAGACTAAGAAAAACGACGATCTAGGCAAAGAGGCTTTCTTGCAACTGCTCGTTACCCAACTCCAGAATCAAGACCCGCTCGACCCGCAGGACAACAGTAGTTATATCGCCGAACTTGCTCAATTTAGTGCCCTTGAGCAAATGACTAACGTCGCCACCAACCTCAAAGATCTCGGAAAAATCGTTGGCAATATTGATACTTCTGTCCTTGTCGGGCAACTTAGCAGCATGATTGGCAAGCAAATCGATTGGATTGAAACGATTAACGAAGCCGACGAGGAAGGCAACCCGATTAGTCATACGGAAAAAATGTCGGGGACTGTCAGCGGCGTGGCGATTATCGAAGGTGCGCCTAGTATCGTTGTAGACAAAGACGGCGAAAAATATCAAGTCGACATCTCCAACGTTGCGCACGTTTACGAGTCTACTTCCGAAGTTATCGAATAAAATTTCATAACGCATAAGAAAAACCGCTCCTCACAATCGGGGAACGGTTTTTTTGTTGTGTAAATGTTTAATTGCCTAAGTCTTCGCGCCTCATCAATAAGAAACAATAATCCGACAGACGGTTGAGGAAAATTTTATCTACCTCGTGAACTTCTTCCGCTTTTGACAGCTCGCAAGCTAATCTTTCTGCGCGGCGCGTAATTGTCCTCGCTAAATCTAAGAATGAGCCGCCTTTGGAGTTGCCGGGAATTAAAAATTCTCTCAACGGCGGCAACGAAATTTCCAATGCGTCCATTTCCGTTTCAAAAGTTTTAACGTCGCTTGCTGTTATCGTCGGCTCACGATTTAAGCTTGCGAAATCCGCCATTAATCTCGGCAAAAGCTTTTGTACGGCGAAAATTTTTTCTCTAACGTCCTCGACCTCGACAAATGCACGCGCAATTCCCAATGCAGAATCCGCCTCATCAATTGCGCCGTAAACTTGCACGCGCAGAGAATTTTTTTCAATTCGTTCGCCCGTGTAAAGGCTCGTTAAGCCCGCGTCTCCCGTCTTAGTGTAAATTTTCATTGGCAGACCTCCAAAAATAGTTAATATTTACTCCAAACCTTAGCCTATAAGAACTTGCCCGAAATAAACGACTAAGCCCATAAATATCACGAACGGAATATAAATTTTAACTGCGAACGCTAACAGTTGAGAATCTGCCCCCTTGACGCCGATTGCCGCTGAACCGATTGCTATCGACAACGGAGAAATCATTTTGCCCGCGCAGGCTCCCGTTGCATTTGCCGCCGCAACCCACGCTTGAACAGTTTCGTTTGCTCCGATTGCCTGACTTGCTATAACTTGCAATTTTCCGAACAAAACACAGCTTGAAGTCGCCGAACCCGTTATATACGTTCCGACTGAACCCAAAAACGCTGCGATTAACGGATAAGCTGTGCCTGTCGCCGCAACTGCCGTATCTGCAATTTGTCCCGTCATGCCGCTGTAGCCCATAACTTTTGCCGTCGCTATAACTGCGATAATCGTTACCATTGTAAATTTCAAGCCGTTGATTGTTTTTTTGAGTACGCCCAGCATTTCGCCAAAACTCGCGCCTTGCTTTGAACCCGCGATAAACGCCGCCAACATTATCAAAACGCCTGGCGTATTTATCCAGACAAATGTATAAGGTACGCCGCCCTCGCCGTTGTAAATCGGGACTGCCGTTTTGAATTGCATTAAGAACGAATTTATCGGCGGTACTAGCTTACTTGTGAACAACAGGAAAATAAAAATTAAAATGAACGGTAGACAAGCATTTATTCCCTGCGCTGTGGTAATTTTCGCATGAGCATGGTCGCTCATTGCAAATTCGGGGTCATTGACAGGAAATTTTTTCGCAATGAAAACTATCGTGCCCATTGTGCAGATTGCGCCCGCTACAACTGCCAACTCCGGTCCGACGAACATTGATAACGCCAATTCCGGAATAAAAAATGCCAATCCCGCGCCTAAGCAAAGCATTGTCATTCCGCGCAAACCTTTCATGCCGCCGCCCGTCACGATTACCATTAGCCACGGACATAATAAAGTTAAAACTCCAAGTTGTAATGATGTAAATGTTGCAAGCTGAACCGAATCAAAACCTGTGACACTGCCCAAAGTTACAAGCGGAATTCCGATTGAGCCGTAAGCCGTCGGTACCGAGTTCGCGATTAAACAAACTGAAACTGATAATATCGGATTAATGCCAATGCCCGCTAACATGCCGGCAGGAACCGCGATTGCTGTACCAAAGCCCGCCATGCCCTCTAAAAAGCCGCCGAAACCCCAGCCGATTAGCAAAATTAATACGCGCTTGTCGTGACTGACGCTCGTTAGCATGTCTTTTATCGTGTCCATAGCTTTTGTATGTAATGTTAAGTTGTAAGTGAAGATTGCCGCCACGATAACTAGCAAAATCGGCCAACACGCCAACGCGACGCCTTCGAGCACGGATTCAATCGCTCGCACGCTTTCCATATTCCAGACGCCCATGCCCGCCGCTAACGAAATCACCAACGCGATTAAGCACGCCTTCCACGCTGGCATTTTTATTACGCTTAGCGCAAGTACCAGCCATAAAATCGGCGATAACGCAAGTAGAAACATCAATTCCCCCGACCTCCTAACCAATGCAAAGAAAATAATTCCAATGCCGCAAATTTCTATGGAGGGCGAAAAAATTCCTGCTTAGTAAAAATTTTCTGTCAACAAGCCGCTATCCCCGCCGCATTTCCCATTGACCACGCCGCTTGCAAGTTAAAGCCGCCTGTGAATCCGTCAACGTCTGCAACTTCGCCGACGATATATAAATTTTCTACGACTTTGGAACGCATTGTTCGCGGGTCAATCTCTTTTATCGAAATGCCGCCCGAAGTTACGATTGCCTCCGCTATTGGGCGCGTTTTCGTTATCGTCAACGGCAAGCCGCGCAGAATTTCTATCAATCGCCGACGCTCTACTAAAGTTATTTCGTCTACGCGCTTTTCTTCCGGCAAATACGCCAAATCTAACATTATCGGGATTAATTTCGACGGCAACAAATCAATCAGCGCATTTTTTACAATTTTTCCTCTGAACTTTTCAAAGTCGCGTAAAATCCTCGCGTCAAGTTGTTCGGGCGTCAATGCCGGCTTTAAATTTATTTCCAGCTCCACAAATTTTTTCGCCGCTAAAAGTTTTGCCGCTTGCCCGCTCAAAGTTAAAATTATCGGTCCCGAAACTCCAAAGTGCGTGAATAACATCTCGCCGAATTGTTCAGAAATTTTTTTGCTGTCAGCTAAAAGTTTTACGCGAACATTTTTTAACGAAAGTCCTTGCAAGTCGCGTACAAAATCTTCCTCGACCTCAAGCGGAACTAATGCCGGTAAAATTTCCATGACAGTGTGACCTAATCGCCGCGCAAATTTAAATCCGTCGCCACTTGAACCCGTTGCTGGATAACTCGCGCCGCCCGTCGCCAAAATATAATTATCAGCTTTAAAAATTTTATCACCGACCTTTACGCCGACGATTTTTTTATTTTCGGCAATGATTTCTTTGACGGACGAATTAGTTTTGACTTCGACGCCCAAAGTCGCCAATTTTTTTGTCAGCGCGTCCATAACTTCGCTTGCGTCGTCGCTCGCAGGAAAAATTCTGCCGCCGCGTTCAACTTTGGTTTTGACGCCGAGACTTTCAAAAAAATTTACCGTATCAATCGGCGAAAAACTTTTCAACGCGCTGTATAAAAACTTTCCATTGCCAGGAATATTCTTGACGACTTCGGAAATATCAGCCGCGTTCGTCAAATTGCACCGACCTTTTCCAGTAATTCTTAGTTTGCGACCTATTTGCGGCATTTTCTCCAGCAACGTTACACTCGCGCCATTTTCAGCCGCTTTAATCGCCGCCATAATCCCAGACGCGCCGCCGCCTATCACAATTATTTTTCTCAAGTCAAATCTCCTTTTAAATTGGCGACTTCATCAGCTGTCAATTCGCGCCATTTACCAACTTTCAATCCGTCCAATATTAAATTTGCAAATCTTATCCGGCGCAATCTTTTAACGTCGCAACCAATCGCTGAAAACATTCGTCGCACTTGCCGATTGCGCCCCTCGTGTATCGTTATTTCGACTAAATCTTTATCAAGCATGTAAATTTCGGCGGGCGCAGTCAATCCGTCGGCAAGTTCAATACCTGCGCGGAGTAAGTCAAGTTTTTCCTCTGTTAACACGCCGGAAATTTTAGCGCGATAAGTTTTCTTAACTTCAAAGCGCGGGTGAATTAAAGCGTTGGTAAGTTCGCCATCGTTCGTAAGCAAAATTAAGCCTTCCGAATTTAAATCAAGCCTTCCAATCGGATAAATGCGTTCCGGAATGTCGATTAGTTCTAAAATAGTTTTGCGACCGCGCTCGTCTTTAGCCGTCGATACATAGCCGCGAGGTTTGTTGAGCATAATATAAATTTTTTCCGCGTCTAAGGTTAAAAGTTTGCCGTCGACGCGAATTTTTTGATTTAATTCCGCTTTAGTTCCGAGTTCACGGATAATTTTCCCGTCAACAGAAACTTTACCAGCTAAAATTAATTTTTCAGCCTCGCGACGTGAACAAACACCTGCGCGGGAAATAATTTTTTGCAATCTTTCCAAGTTATCAACTCCAAAAAGTTTTTGGCGATTATAGCATAAAAAACGCCCCGATAAACGAGGCTTTAGAAAATCATTTAGCTTTAAGCGTGAAATATGCGATTTCCGGCGGACAACCTAGCCTAAACGGGAACCAACTGCCGTTGCCAACGTGTACATAGCCAAAACTGTCGCCGATTTTAACGACTCCGCGAGTATATTTAAACACCGGGAATAACGGAATGCCAAAAATCCCGAATTGCGAGCCGTGTGTATGCCCCGTTAATGTCAAAGAACAATTTCTTTCCGCGCCGTCGTCGATAAATTCGGGGTGATGAGCCAAAAGAATTTTTATCGCGTCGTCAGGAACATTTTCTAAGGCTTTATCCATAAAATTTCGCCGCGCCGCGATAAAAAGATTTTCGCGCTCTTTATCAGCCGTGCTAGTTACCGGTGCACGCGACGGATAATCAACACCAACGATAAAAAGTTTTGACGTAACATTTTCTGAACGATTTATCAGCCAATGAATTTTAGTTTGTGCAAGTCCAGCCTCAATCGCCCGAATTCCGCGAAAATGTTCGTGGTTGCCGTGAATGTAATAGATTCCGTGCTTGAATTTATCAGTGAATGCGTCGACAATTTTAATCGCGGCGGGATTCATACCAACATCATCAAAAATATCGCCCGTTATCGCCAAAATGTCGGGTTTAGCGTCGGCAATTCGTTGTAATAAACTTTCCAGACGCTCCAACGAAAAGTACGCACCCAGATGTAAGTCGCTTATCTGCGCGATTCGGAAATTTTCAAGTTCAGGCGGCAAATTTTTAATCGTCACGTCGTAAAAATTTTCTACGTCGTAATTTTTTTCTATTCGATTACCGTAAAGCGACATTGCCAGCGATAAAAACGGATAAATTATGCCGTGAGCTAACATTTTCCGCCGCGCAGGGTCAAATTTCGTCGGCTTGTGGAACTTCCGATAAAAAAATCGCGCTATCAACGCGCAAATTACTAAAACTCCGCAAATCAACTGCGCCGTTAAAAAGACCGACGCCACGTTGCCAAAAAAACTTACAAACCACTGCGGCACGAACGCACGCAACCACCAGCCGCCTAAAATTATCACGATAAATGTTAAATCTGCCAGCGCAAATATCCGATAAAATCTTTTTGCAATGTGTTCGCTGAATAAATATCGTATCGAGACGAGCGCGATAGCCATAACCGCGCCGAGTAGCAGAGCAACCAATAAGATAAACATTTCTTAAGCCTCAAGCTGAAGTTTTGCCGCTTTGACAACGTTTTTCATAAGCATTGCCACTGTTAACAGTCCGACGCCGCCTGGAACGGGAGTTATCGCGCCCGCAATCTCAACTGCCGCGTCAAAGTTCACATCACCGACTAATTTTTTCGGCGCAATCCGATTTATTCCAACGTCGATGACAGTTGCGCCGGGACGAATCATATCAGCCGTAACGAGACCTGCTTTTCCCGATGCGGCAATTAAAATTTCACCTTCGCGAGCAACTTGAGCCAAATTTTTCGTGTGCGTGTGACAAGCAGTAACCGTTGCATGACGCGCAAGCAATAAATGGAATAACGGCTTGCCGACAATGTTACTTCTACCGATAATTACAGCGCGTTTACCGTCAATTTCAATTCCCGCGAGGTCAAGCATTTCAATGCAACCTGCAGGCGTGCACGGTACCAGCGCGGGCGTCCCGATAACTAATTTTCCGACGTTAACGGGGTGGAAGCCGTCGACATCTTTTTTCGGGTCGATTCGGTTTAAAATTTCGTCGGAATGCGCTTTAATCGCGGCGGGTAATGGCAACTGTACTAAAATCCCGTGAACGTTTTTATTGGCGTTGAGTTCGTCGATTGTTTCGAGTAATTTTTCCTTAGTCGTATCTTCCGGCAATGCAACAACTTCCGAGATTATGCCGAGTTCCTCGCAAGTTTTATGCTTATTGCGAACGTAGACTTTCGACGCAGGGTTTTCTCCGACGATTATAACTGTAAGTCCAGGCGTTATGCCGAAATTTTTCTTAAGCTCCTCAACTTCAAGCCGCGCAGATTCTTTTATCTTTGTCGCGAATTCTTTTCCATATAAAATCCTTGCCGACATATTTTTTACCTCCAAAATTTTTTTCCAGTCTACAACAGAACAATTTTTTTAGCAAGTGTGCTTTTATCTCATTACGTTTACGGGCAATAGCAATTAATCTTGCCTTGTCCCTTAAAATCAGCTAAAATAAAAATGTATCAAAAGGAGGCCTTTATATGGAAATTGACATTAGCAAAGTAAAATTTAACGAGCAAGGATTGGTTCCCGCGATTGTGCAAGAGGAGAGCGGGCAAGTTTTGATGCTCGCCTATATGAACGAAGAGTCGCTCAAAAAAACGATTGAGACAGGCTACACGCATTTTTATAGTCGCAGTCGCCAAAGTCTTTGGAAGAAAGGCGAACAAAGCGGCAACGTTCAGCAAGTCAAAGCACTTTACTACGACTGTGACGGCGACACGCTTTTAATAAAGGTTCATCAAACGGGCGTCGCGTGCCACACGGGAACATATTCGTGTTTCAGCGGGCGCAGGCTCGACGAGAATAAAAATTTACCCGCCGTTGTTGACCAGCCGCCCGAAGATTTATCTCTTATTTTGTATGAGCTTTACTCCGTGATTAAAGATCGTCAACGCCACCCCGTCGAGGGTTCTTACACGAATTATCTTTTCAACATGGGGCATGACAAAATTTTAAAAAAGGTCGGCGAAGAGGCAGTTGAAACTATAATCGCGTCGAAGAACAGCAATATTGAACAGATTTTATACGAGATGGGCGATTTGTGGTATCATTGCCTAGTTTTGTTGGCGTGGCACGGCATTAAGCCCGAAGACCTTTTCGAGGAATTAATCAATCGTCGCAAGAGTGGCAACTATCACAAATTCACTGGCAAAAGCGGCGAACGTCCCGCTGATTGACATGAAAAGAATTTTTTTTATCGCGCTGATTGTCATTGGATTGGGCTTTTATCACTCGCAAGCGCAAACTGTCGACGAAATTTCTAACATTGCCGACGGGTCGAAAATTTTGGTACTTAATTATCATCAAATTGACAATAAAAGTACGCCACTGTCTGTATCGCCCGCCAATTTCGAGGCTCAAATGAAATTTTTATCTGAAAGCGGCTGTATCACGATAACACCCGACGAACTTTATGCCGGCTTGAATGGAGAAATGGAATTGCCGCCAAAGCCAGTGTTGATTACTTTCGATGACGGCTATATTGACAATTATACTAATGCTTTTCCCATTTTAAAAAAGTACAATCTAAGAGCGACGATTTTTATAATTCCTTCGTTTACCAGTGTTTATCCTGGCTATATGACATGGGAACAACTCAAAGAAATGGAAGCCGGCGGTATAACGATTGAGTCGCACACGTTGACGCACCCCAAACTTGAGGAATTACCTGACGACGAAATTCGCAGTGAACTTTTGAACTCTAAGACTTTGCTGGAAGAAAATCTCGGTCACCCAATAGAATTTCTCGCTTACCCAACTGGCACTTACAATTTGCATATAGCGGGAATAGCGCAAGATGTCGGTTATAAGGGCGCGTTCACGATTAAATATGGCGTTGTCGATAAAGGTAGTAATTTTTTCGCATTGGAGCGCGTCCCGATTTTTAATACGGCGCAAAACACAATGAAAGATTTTTACGAGCGAATAGCTTGGCGACAAAGTTTTGAAGAATTCGGCTGGACTAAAAAATAATCTAAAAACTTCGGCTCTCTGATAAATTCGGAGAGCTTTTTGTTTTGTATTAGCTATGATATAATTTAATTATGCGATTTAAATTTTTAATAGTGCTTGGGAGTAAATCATGAATCAAACTGCAAAAAATATGGTGAGCGAAAAAAAACGTGTTATCGTCAAGAAGTTTTTATTTTATGCACTTGTGATTGCATTTTTTGTTGGCGTTATTCTGCTGTATTACAACATGCTTTATAACCAAACTCGTGAGGGCATTATCAAAAATGGTCAAGCCGTTGCCATACAGTCCAAAAATTATCTTAGCGAATATCTTTCTACCAGTATCGACGCTATCAAATTGACGGCATATACGATAGACGGAATGATTAGGACTAATAAAACGAATAAAGAAATTCTTGACTATTTGGTAGGACAATCTACAGCTGTCACCAATGCCATTTTTGAAAACACCACCGGACTTTATGGTTATATCAATGGTGAATATCTCGACGGCGCGGGCTGGGTTCCGGACGCGGACTTTGTGCCAACTCAACGTCCTTGGTATGTAAAGACTGTAGCTAATAACGGAAATGTTACGCTCATTGACCCATATTTAGATGCTCAAACCGGGAAAATTACTATGACAATCGCGAAAAGACTTGTTGACGGCAAAAGTATTGTAGCTATGGATATTGTCCTCGACCAAGTACAAAATATTACAGAGGAATCCGTAAAATTGGGCAAGTCTGATTACGAATTCATATTGGACAGTCGCAATATGGTTGTTGCTCATTCAAAAAAAGATGAGATTGGAAAGAATTACAACGACGAAAAAGATAGCTTTTGGAGCGTGATTTTAGACAACGCAAAAAATGCTGATAATGATTTTTTTGAATTTGACTACGAAGGTGCGCATTATATCGTTTACTCTGAGAAAATTGAACATGATTGGCAATGTCTGATAGTTAAAAATGCAACGGAGATATTCACGCCTTTAAAAATTCTTTTGGCTATTACAATATTGATTGTGCTCGTCGTCGTGCTTATTCTCTCGTATATTCTCAACAAATCAAATCAAAGATATATTATGGCAAAAGAATTAAATGAACAACTTTCGTCGCTGTCAAATATTTACTTGTCCGTTTATGACATAGACATTATCGAAAACACTTTTAAGGAAATACAATCAAATCCCATACTAGATAAATTATTAAGACAAAATTACGAAAATGCAAGCTCCATGATAGAAGGTACTATGCGACAAATTGCAAGCAAAATATCTCTGGAGGATACATTGCGATTCGTAAACCTTGCTACTTTGAACGACCGCTTGAAAGATTCTGACACCGTAGCAATTGAATACCAAAATATAGAGCAAAAGTGGCGAAGAGGGCGTTTTATCGCCTCGCAACGCCTAAAAAATGGTGCAGTGTCTAATGTACTCTGGCTGATAGAAGACATTGACAAAGAGAAAAATGAAAGAGATGAGCTTATCAATCTTTCAGAACGCGCATTTGCTGCAAGCGAGGCAAAATCTTCTTTCCTTTCCAATATGTCCCATGAAATTCGCACGCCGATAAACGCGATTTTAGGTATGAACGAAATGATTCTTAGGGAATGTAATGACTCGGAAATTATACCTTATGCAGAAAGTATTAAGAAGTTGTTTTCACATAGAGAAAGTTATAAAATGAGAACATGAAAAAAGA
>CAMJRX010000060.1 GCA_946408355.1 uncultured Selenomonadales bacterium | reverse complement strand
TAATAAACCTTATATTCCGGCTTCAGCCTCTTGACTTTTTATAGCCGGTCTCAAAAAATTTTTTAATAAAGAATAAAAAAATGCGCTCAAAAACTCAAGCGCAAAAAAATTTTTTCAAAACAATCCGCTGATAATTCCGTCGGGCGTAATGTCAATTTGTTCAGCGGCGGGACGTTTTGGTAATCCGGGCATAGTCATAATATTTCCGCTCAACACTACAACGAATCCAGCACCTGCAGAAATTTTCAGCTCGCGAACAGTCACGTTAAAATTTTTCGGACGCCCAAGTTTAGTTGCGTCATCAGACAGGGAATATTGAGTTTTCGCAACGCAAATGGGGAGCTTGCCAAAACCGAACTTTTCAATTTCCACGAGTTGTTTTTTAGCGGCAGGTAAGAAAGTTACATCGTCTGCGCCGTAAATCTTTTTAGCAACGGCAGAAATTTTATCGGCAATACTTGCGTCGTCTTCGTAAGTAAATTTAAAGTTCTTAGCGTCGTTAAAACTGTCTTCAACCGCCCGCGCAAGTTCAATGCCGCCCGCGCCGCCTTCAGCAAAAACTTTTGACCGCGCAAATCTTACACCTTTAGCCGCGCAGATTTTTTCAACGGCAGAAATTTCTTCGTCGGTGTCAGTCGGGAAATCGTTCAGCGCGACAATCGCCGGCAAGCCAAAACCTTGAATGTTTTCGATATGTTTTTCCAAATTTTCCAGCCCGCGTTCGACAGCCTCGACGTTCGGTTCAGCAAGATTTTTTTTATTAACGCCGCCATGCATTTTAAGAGCGCGAATCGTCGCAACAATAACAACCGCGTCCGGACGCAAGCCGCTCATGCGACATTTAATATCTAAAAATTTTTCCGCGCCCAAGTCCGCACCGAATCCGGCTTCCGTAACTACAATGTCTGCAAGTTTCAAAGCGTATTTCGTCGCCATAACCGAGTTGCAACCGTGCGCAATGTTCGCAAAAGGTCCACCGTGAATAAGCGCGGGCGTCCCTTCCAAAGTCTGCACGAGGTTAGGTTTAATCGCGTCTTTCAACAACAAAGCAAGCGAGCCTGTAACTTTTAAATCGTTAGCCGTGATAACTGCGCCGTCGACCGTGTACGCCACGATAATTTTTCCGAGACGTTCCTTTAGGTCGGCAAAATCTTTAGCTAAACATAAAATCGCCATCATCTCGGAAGCAACGGTTATATCAAAGCCGCTTTCACGCGGAACGCCGTTAATCTTGCCGCCCAAACCGACGATGACATTCCTCAAAGCGCGGTCGTTTAAGTCCAAAACTCTTTTCCACACAACGCGGCGCACGTCAATTTTTAATTCGTTGCCCTGTTGCAGGTGATTATCCACAACAGCCGCCAAAAGATTATGAGCCGTCGTTATCGCGTGAAAATCGCCCGTGAAGTGCAAATTAATATCTTCCATTGGCACAACTTGAGCATAGCCGCCGCCCGCCGCGCCGCCTTTTATACCAAAGCAAGGACCGAGACTAGGTTCACGCAACGCCACGCAAATTTTCTTGCCGAGCTTAGCAAAGGCGTCCGCCAGCCCGATTGAAGTCGTAGTTTTGCCCTCGCCAGCGGGAGTCGGGGTTATCGCCGTGACCAAAATCAATTTGCCGTCGGGATTTTTCTCAATGCGTTTCCACACTTCGGAAGAAATTTTCGCTTTGAACTTCCCGTAAAATTCTAAGTCGTCTTCAGTCAAGCCGAGCTTTTCAGCCGCCGCCGTAATTTTTTCAACCTGCGCGGCTTGTGCAATCTCAACGTCGCTCAACATATTATCGCCTCCAAAACTTTTTTCGCAGAAATTTTAAACGCTAGCCGATAAATTGACAAGCACAACCACAAAATTTTAGCGTCGTGCCCAAAATTCCGATAAATTATTATAAAAATCTTTTGGAGCGTGATTCGTATGGGAATTTTAGAAATCAAAAGTTCCGCGCTTATCGACGTTGACAATCCCAAATACAAAGCCAGTTCAAAAAGTATAGCTTCGGAGTATTCAAAAATTCTTGCCGAGAAAATGTCTAATGTAAAAGCCGACGTTCAGAAAATGGACGAAGTTCAAAAACAGCTTAACGAGATTCGCGACTTACAAGAAGAATTGACGGGCGAAGTTAAACTCGACGAGGATTCGGGCAATGCCAATCGTTACGACGGAGCAGTAACGAAAACTGTTGAGGTTGAGACGATTAAGCGTTTTATGCCGGACGGTTCGATTATGGTTACGACTTACGAGGACGGAAAAATTACCGAGCAAGTTCGCCATAAGCCGCACATGATAGCAGTCCCCGATTATACCGCGCCGCCCAAACCCGACGGCTCACCTGCGACGGAATTAAAACCTTATCAGAATTTTGATTTGGAAATGTTATTGATGATGTAACCTTGACTTTGTACTGAAATTTTTGTATATTTTTACAAAGTAGGTGCGAAGGTTAATCGTAACTTTCAAGGAGGTTTTTAACATGGACGTAAGCAGTATGGCAAGAGTGTCTCGCGGCTTGGCGCAATACGCCAATCAAGCCAAGAACACGACAAACGCAAAGGGTAATGCGCAGAATACGGCGGCGCAAAACCAAATGGCCAAAATCGGTGAGGCTTTCGAGCTGAACATTTCCGACGCGGCTAAACAAGCTCAACAGGTACCCAAACAGACTGCGGAAGATTTTTCCGTAGAAGACACGGGAGCTAAAGAGACCAAAGGCCTTTCAGCCGAACAAGTCAGTGCGCTCAAAGAGGATTTGGCGACGCAAGAACAAACTATGCTCAACGTTATGATTCAAGCGATAACCGAATCTAACGACAAGTTGCAGAGCTGGCTTGATGAGGGCGTAGGTATTTTGAACTTCAACGGCGTGCAAATTGATGCGTCGCGTTTCGCCCTGCCGGAAGTAGCGACTAATGCTGAAGACGCCGCAAAAGCTATTGCTCCGGGCGGCGCGTGGTCGGTGGACGCAGTTTCCACGCGTATTTTCGATTTGGCGTCGGCGATAGCGGGTAATGACCCCGAAAGACTTTCGCAAATGCGTGCGGCAGTCGAGAAGGGTTTTGAGCAGGCGGGCTTGACGTGGAAAGATTCAACCGGTCAAAGCAAATTGCCTGAAATTTCTACTCAAACTTATGACGAAATTATGAGCCGCTTCGACAAGTGCACCGAAGAACTCAATAGTGCTACCTCTGTTGTCGAATAAAATTAAACCATAAAATCAAAAAAGACTGCCTTGCGTGAAAACGTTCGGCAGTCTTTTCGTTTCGTATGCTTGATAAAAAATTTTCCGTCGTCTATAATAAAAATAATTTTGTAGATTGTTTTTAGGAAAGGAGAAGAATTTTCATGGCAGAAGTTTTTAGAGGCACGAACGGCAACGACAGTTTGGTAAATTCCATTTCCAGCGCACAAGTCTACGGGCTTGACGGCAACGATACACTTAAAAGTTCCGTCGGCGGTGTCAGCCTTATGGGCGGTGCAGATAACGATTATATTTATAATGTAGATAATAATTACTCTCTTGGGGAAGTTTTTGCAAACGGCAACACCGGCAACGATTATATCAGCCTTTATACACGCAACTCGACGCTCAAAGGTGGCAATGACAAAGATACTATTTACTCTAACGGCAATGACAATATTATTAACGGCGGCGAACATCAGGATTCTATCAATTCTAGTGGCAGAAATGTGACGATTGACGGCGGAGACGGTGACGATACACTCCGTAGTTATGGCGATAACGTTTCCATTAACGGCAACACTGGCAACGATTATATTTATAGCACTGGTACTGACCCCAAGTCGATTAATGTCACGATAGACGGCGGCGCGGATAACGATTACATAAATGTCTTTCTTAATGACAATGGCTCCATAAATGGCGGCGACGGCAAGGATACACTTCGCGTAGCGGGCGGCAATGCTGTTACTGTTACAGGCGGCAAAGGCGACGATTCTATTAACGTCTTAGTGTATGACAACTGGACAAATTATGACGCCTTTGCGCTTATCCAATATAATCACGGTGACGGCAGTGATAAAATCGTCGGCTTCAACGCCAATGACACGCTCGTTATCGATGGCATTAACATTTCCAATCGCGAGACAGTTGACAACGATATAGTCTTGGCCGTCGGCACGGATTCGATAACTTTGCAAGGTTCAGCGTCTTTGCTCCCTGCAGATATTAATATTGTCGAGTCGGGGATTAACAACTTTGCTGGCACCAATAGAACCAACGGTATAAAAATTAATGGCACTAAGAATGCAGACGAAATTAAAAACTACGGCGATAGGGTTACAATCGTTAGTGGAAATGGCGACGATTCGATTAACAATTACGGAGATAAAACGTCAATCAGCGGCGGCAACGGCAATGATTCAATTTATAATCACGGCGACAGAGCGACCCTTAACGGCGGCAATAATAAAGATTTAATTCGCAACAACGGCGATTCAGTTAAAATTATCGGCGGCGCGGGCAATGATTCAATTCGCAACAACGGTGATAACGTTACAATCGACGGCGGCAATAACAAGGATACTATTCGCAACTACGGCTTTAACGTCTCGATAAGCGGCGGCAAGGGCGATGATAAAATTTTCGGCGGCGAAGGAAATGATTCAATCAGCGGCGGTGCGGATAAAGATACTATTTCGGGCGGCGACGGTTATGATATTATCTTCGGCGATGCGGGTAATGATTCTGTAAATGGCGGCGACGGCAATGATACAATCGACGGCGGCATTGGCAACGATAAACTTCGTGGCAAAGAAGGCAACGATTCAATAAGTGGTGGCAACGGCAAAGATATACTTTACGGCGGAGAAGATAACGACACCCTTCTCGGCGGCGACGATAACGATAAATTGTACGGCGATGCTGGCAACGATTTAATTTACGGCGGCGCAGGTAACGATAGCCTTTATGGCGGAGCAGGTAGTGATACCCTTTGGGGCGATGCGGGCGCAGATAAATTCTTCTACGCTATAGGCGACGGCAAAGATTTTATTTACGGCTTTGACGATAAAGACACACTGACCCTTGACGGGCTTGATTTTACCGGCTCTTACAACAAGAAGAATGACGCTGTCACATTGAAATTAAGCGGCGGCTCCATAACCTTAAGAGATTTTACAGCGACAACTTTCCACATTGATAAAGACGTTTATAAAATCAGCGGTTCTAAATTCGTGAAGCAAAAATAATCTGCGCGGAAAAATTTTCGTGGAGGGCAAAGAGTGAGTTTTAAATTTGAATTTACAGATAACGTCATGTATGTTAAAGGCGTCGGACCTCGACGGGCGGCGGCTTTGGAAAAGTTAAATATTTTTACTAAGTACGACTTGTTGACACATTACCCGCGAGCCTACGAAAATCACAGCAGTTTAACGAAAATTGCTGACGTCTTCGAGGGCGAAAATGTTTTGCTTGCCGGAAAAATTTCCAATATAACTTCCCGCGAGGCACGCGGCTTGACGATTATCAACGCATTTCTTGAGGACGAAACCGGCTACATTCAGCTGACGTGGTTTAATCAAAAATATTTATTGAATTTGCTAAGAAACGGCATGCGGATTTTAGTTATCGGCAAGGCAAAATATGATTCGTGGTCTGGAAGATTAGCTTTAAATCAAATTCAAAGCTTTACGATACTTGAACCGGACGAAGAGCCGGAATTGGGAATCGTGCCGATTTATTCGTTGACAGCCGCGATAAGCCAAAATGTTATGCGCACGGCGGTAAAAAATCTTTTGGCGACAATGCCGACGCTTACGGAAATTTTGCCACAAGAATTGTTAAGGGATCAGAATTTAATTCCACTCGACAAGGCGGCGCGGACAATTCATTTCCCGCAAGATAAAATTGAATTGGACGAGGCGCGGCGGCGGTTGGCGTTCGACGAATTGTTTTTAATTCAATGCGGGCTTATGCTGATAAAACGACAAACTCAAGACGAGCGACTTGGAATAAGTCACAAGAAAAACGGCAAGTTAATTAAAGCGGCACTCGCAAAGTTGCCATTTGACTTGACGGGCGACCAGAAAAAAGTTTTTCGCACAGTTGCTAAAGACATGGAAAGCAAGCTACCAATGCGCCGATTGATTCAAGGCGACGTAGGTTCAGGCAAAACAGTCGTCGCGCTGTTGGCATTGTTAAAGACGGTGGAGAGCGGCTATCAAGGGGCGTTCATGGCACCGACGGAAATTTTAGCGATTCAACACTACGAAAAATTTTCGGCATTGTTAACGGATTTGGGAGTTCGCATAGGACTTTTAAGCGCAAAAATCACCCACTCTAAAAAGTTAAAAGACGAAGCCTATCAAAAAATTTCTAAACACGAATTTGACATTGTAATTGGGACGCATGCGCTGATTCAAGATGAAGTCAAATTTGCAAAGTTAGGATTAGTTGTAACCGACGAGCAACATAGATTCGGCGTGGCGCAACGCTCAACATTAGAAAAAAAAGCTGACTCCGTGCCCGATATTTTGGTCATGACAGCGACTCCAATACCGCGCACAATGACTTTGACGGTCTACGGCGATTTAGACGTTTCATTGATAAAAGAATTGCCTCCAGGACGTAAGCCGATAAAAACTGAGGCAAAAAGTCTACGTAGCCGCAAAAAAATTTATGATTTCGTCCGCGCAGAAATTTTAGCGGGGCGTCAAGCTTATGTCGTGTGTCCGCTGATTGAGCGCAGTGAATCGGAACGGCTCGCCGACATTGAACCCGCCGAAGAAATTTTTGACATGCTAAGCAACGGAATTTTCCACGATATACCTTGCGCTCTTCTGCATGGGAAGATGAGACCACGCGACAAAGATGAGATTATGGAAAAATTTCGCGACGGCGAAACGAAATTGCTGGTGTCAACGACGGTCATTGAAGTTGGCGTCGACGTGCCCAATGCAAGCGTTATGGTCGTCGAGCACGCGGAACGCTTTGGACTTGCGCAACTTCATCAACTGCGCGGGCGCGTTGGACGTGGCGCGGCTAAATCTTACTGCATACTGATTTCCGACAGCAAGGCGAATATTGCCAAAGCGCGACTTGAAATTTTGGAGAAAACGAACGACGGCTTTAAGCTTGCTGAGGAAGATTTAAAACTGCGCGGTCCCGGACAATTTTTCGGCGAGGCTCAACACGGCTTGCCCGACTTAAAAATTGCTGACGTATTTCGCGACGTGGAACTTTTAATTCAAGCTCGCGATGCCGCCGAGAAATTTATAACCGACGACGAAAACTTAAATTATTTCGCGAGCCTAAGAAAAAATCTTGCGCTTGCTTACGGCGACAAATTCAGCCAAATCACAGCTAACTAAAAAAATCCTCTGCGACTTTGCAGGGGATAATTTTTTTACAGCGTATTGTAAATTTCTGATAAATCATATAATATTGTCTTGATAAGAAATTGTTTTGTTTTTTTCGGAAAGGAGATGATTTTTATGGCGGCGGACAATAACGTTGCTGGTATTAAAATTTCTAACTCGTACGATAGTAAAAAGTTGCTTGTCGGCGGTGAGGGCTATGATACTCTTTCCAATAAGTATGCTACTCAATCGACACTACAAGGCGGCGCAGGTAATGATTCAATTTACAACAGTTCGAGTAATTACTCAATACTTTTGGGTGACGCTGGTAACGATTCCATTTATAATGATTGGAGCAACAACGTGTCAATCAGCGGCGGCGCGGATAATGATTCCATTTACAACAACTGGAGCGACAACGTAACAATCAACGGCGGCGCGGGCAATGATTCCATTTACAACAACTGGGGTAAAAACGTCACAATTATTGGCGGTGCAAACGACGATTTTATTAACTTGAGTTACGCTGATAACAATTTGATTATATACGAATCTGGAGATGGCAACGACACTATTCAAGGTCTTAACGGTACTGCAACGCTCAAAATTAGCGGTGAACAATATTGGACTCAAAAAAGCGGCGCAGATGTTATTATCAACGTGGACGCAGACAAGATAACTTTGGTGGACGGCTTAAATAAATCTTATTCTTTAGATATAACTGCCAAAAATCTTCAAAGTATTGCGGGCACGGACAAAGCGGATACGATTAACAATACCCTGTTTAGTTCGACTATTGAAGCCGCCGGAGGCAACGATTCTATCACAAATAACGGCGTAAATGTTTACATTGACGGCGGCGCAGACAACGATACTATTAATAACAGCGGCGATAAAGCTACACTTCAAGGCAACTACGGTAACGATTCCATCACAAACAGCGGCGCAAATGTTCATATTGACGGCGACGACAACGACGATTTTATTATGAACAGTGGCGATAACGTTGAAATTAATGGTGATTACGGTAATGATTCTATTAAAAATAATGGCTACGAATCTACACTTTATGGCGGCTACGGCAACGATTCCATTACCAACGAGGCTACAAACGTAAAAATTTATGGCGGCGCAAATAACGACTCTATCACCAACAGCGGCGCAAATGTTTATATCAACGGCGACGACAACGACGATTATATTACGAACAGTGGAGATAAAGCTACAATTTATGGCGGTGCCGGAAAAAATACAATTACTAACAGCGGTGCTTATGCGTCAATAAGTGGCGGCGTCGGCAACAATACAATCACAAACAGCGGCGCATATGCCACGATTAATAGTAAATCTGGCAACGATTTTATCAGCAACACTGGAAAGTACGTTTCGATTTTGAGTGCCAACAACGACAAAATTATTAACTATGGTAACAACGTTACAATCGAATCAGTATATATTTCAAATGACTATCAAACTTCCATTACGAATAGCGGAGTAAATGTTTCAATCAAGGGCGACGAAGGCAACAATATCGTTACAAACACCGGTTCAAACGCGATAATCGAGGCTGGCAAGGGCAACGACACAATCACCAATAGCGGCGCGAGTGTTTATATCGACGGCGAGGACGACGATGATGTAATTATCAATACAAGCACTGGTTCAAACGCAATAATCGTGGCTGGCAAGGGCAACGATATTATCACTAACAGCGGCGCAAATGTCTCAATAACCGGTGGCGACGGTAACGATTCGATAACCAATAGCGGCGCGAATGTGCTGATTCAATACGACGGCGGCAACGATATTATTGCGGGCTTTAACGCAACCTCTACGCTTTCTATTAGCAACGGTACTGACACTTATTCTTCGCAGAAAAGCGGTCAAGATGTTCTCGTTACGGTCGGCGATAATAAAATAATTTTGAGCAACGCGGCGAGTTTATCTGCTGTCAATATCAATGGCACGGAAAAAATTGCTGAAACTTGGCTTATCACCAACAAAGATAATCCTGATGTCGTGATTGGCACTGCGTCTAAAAATGTTGACGCTTCTGAACGCACGACGAATATTAAAATTACTGCCAATGCACTTGATAACTCAATCTTAGGCGGCAAGGGCAATGACACGCTCAACGCCGGCACGGGCAACAATACCTTAACGGGCGGCGAGGGCGCAAATGTTTTCGTCTACGGCGGCGGCAAAGATGTCATAACCGATTACAAAGCAGGCGACGCCCTTCAAATAACCGGTGTTCCTGTGGCAAATGTCAGCGGTGAGGATCTTGTCTTTGATGTTGGCAACACTAGCGCGGCAATTACCGTTAAGGACATATTAAAAGACGGTGCCGCGCAGGTTAAAATTTTCGGCGTTTCTGAATACACCTATCACAAGGACGGCACCATATCCGATAATAAAAATGTTTCGCTGATGACAAATTACAGCGGCACATTCAACGCGGGCGATTATACTAAAGTTGACGCCTCAGCAGTTAAACAGGGCTTAACAATAGTGGGCGGTAAAACCACAGCCGCAACGATTAACGGCACTGCGTTAAATGATTCAATCGAAAACTTCATTTCCAATAGCTCAATTATGGGCGGTGCAGGTAACGACACAATCATCAATAAGACAAATTATATGGAAGATGTCACACGGCAAGTTAGCGAGACAAAAAAAGTTGAAGAGCCTGTTTACGAAAAACAAGCCTACACAGAAACTGAAGACGTTTACGATTGGGTACAAGAGCCTTATACATATTACACGTCTGTACCGGTAAGGCGATATGCTGGCGGCGGAACTTACATTTGGTCTTCTATGCCCACAACAGAAACGAGATACCGTCGCGCTTACAAAAAAATTGGAACGCAAATTGTAACTAAATACAAAGATGTACAAGTCGGTACGCAGTGGGTTGATAAGGTAGTTACAACAGACGTTACCGAACAAGTTGAGCGTCAAACAAACAACGTCGGCACAACAATAAATGGCGGGCTTGGTGACGATTACATTAGCAACGAGGCGGCGAATTTTGTTTACTACTACGCGGCGGGCTATGGCAACGATACAATCGCGGGCTTCAACGAGGCAAGCAAAATCAGCATAACGGGCGGCACCTATTCGGCTTCAGAGAGCGGCAATGACATTGTTCTCAAAGTAAACAACGGCTCCATTACCCTTAAAGACACCAAAGGTAAATCGATAAATGTTAACGGCGAAAATCTTTTTAAAGTTGCTTGGTCGCTCAACGGCACTACTGCCACTTACAGTACGCCGCTCGAAACTTTAATCACAGTCAACGGCGTTAAATCTCTCGACGGGCTTGCACTTAATGATAAAGTCGTTACCGTTTCGGCAAAAGCTTTGGGCACGGATAAAGTTACAATCAGCGACGGATATACTCTTGCCCTTGCTAATGACGTTACAAAGACTTCGACGAATGCGGCGGGCTGGACGTTTAACAATTCGACTGCCACTTATAAAAACGCGGCGACTAATGCCGGTTATGTTTGCGACGGGAAAAATATTTCCTACGTTAACGCAAGCGGTGGAAATACTTTGGTAACAGTCAATGGGGTTAAATCACTTGAAGGGCTTGTCCTTAATGATAAAGTCGTTACAGTTTCAGCAAAAGCTTTAGGCACGGATAAAGTTACAATTAGCGACGGTTATACTCTCGCCCTTGCTAATGATGTTACAAAGGCTTCGACAAGTGCGGCGGGCTGGACGCTTAACAATTCGATTGCTACGTATAAAAACGCGACGACTAATGCCGGTTATGTCTGCGACGGGAAAAATATTTCCTACGTTAA
>CAMJRX010000059.1 GCA_946408355.1 uncultured Selenomonadales bacterium | reverse complement strand
CAGAAAAAGTTGTTGCCCCGACGCCAAAACCGCCTGTTGCTGATAAAGTTGTTGCCCCGACGCCAAAACCGCCTGTAGCTGATAAAGCGGTTGAGCCGACGCCAAAACCGCCTGTTGCAGAAAAAGTTGTTGCCCCGACGCCAAAACCGCCTGTTGCAGAAAAAGTTGTTGCCCCGACGCCAAAACCGCCTGTTGCTGATAAAGTTGTTGCTCCGACGCCAAAACCGCCTGTTGCTGATAAAGCAGTTGCACCTGCTCCAAAAACACCCGTCGTTGAAAATACTGATACGCAGATAATTGATAGATTTAACCGCTATTTAACTGCCAGAATAGACGTAAAACTCAGGTCGACTACGGGCAATTTCCAAATTATTTCTATATCTGACGACAAAGCTACGGTATGGAAACCAAAATGGTTACAGAAAAACGGTACGGGCTATCAGATTCAATCTTATGCTAGGAAATTAGAATTCATCGCTAAAGCTACGGTAAATGGACAAATGCGGCTATATCTTAAGGGCTTAGACGTTCGCGACGAAAAAGATGAGTCTAAACGTATTCCCTACTGGATTGACTACACGAAACTGACAGTAAACGGTAAAGTAATATTCGATACGCTCACCCCCGCTTGGCACGATGAATTTTATCGTTACAACATGGACGTAAAAGCTGGCGAAGAAATTAAAATTCAAGTTGAGTGGCTTCCAAACCCGAAGACAATTTTAGGCGTACTCAATTAAATAGAGATTGTTACTAAATTAAAAGTGATTACTATCATTGAAATTTTGAAATCCAATAAAAAAATCCTCGGCGAAATTGCATTGTGCAAGCTCGTCGAAGGATTTTTTATTTTGCTTGCCGCAACCTTTTTAGTAAAGTTTATTGATACAACGTCGGAAAAATTTTTATTGGCGACGTTCGGATTTTTTTCGGGGAGATTTTTTTTATCTGGCATGACAGAAAAGTTTTTTGCTCGTTTATCGGTCAATGTCCAAACCAATTTCCGGAAAAAAATTCACGCGCAAATTTTTGAGCAGGAAAGTTCAAGCGGCAAACTTCTAACTTTGATTTTCGATACGGTTCAATCTTTGGACGAATTTTTTTTAAAAGTCGCGCCGCAAATCTCCTCCGCAATAATTTTCTTGCCAATATTTTTAATCTGCGCGGTTTTTGTCGATTTACTAACGGCATTTATTTTGCTCGTGACATTACCGATTGCACCGCTTTTGTTGTGGCTTATCGGCAAGGCGACGACTGAAAAAAATTCGCGTGCATGGGCGCAACTACAAAAATTAAACGGCGATTTCCGCGAAATTTTATCTGCCATTACAACTTTGAAAATGTTCAATCGAATTGACGCGGGCGCAAAAAAAATCCGCGAGGCGTCACAAAAATCCTCTTCGGCAACACTCGACGTTTTAAAATTGGCGTTTGTATCGTCATTTGCACTTGAATTAATTACGACGCTGTCAATAGCTTTAGTCGCCGTCACTTTGGGATTAAGATTAATTTCCGGCGGCGTCGAATTTCAATCGGCGTTATTTTTGCTGTTGCTTGCGCCTGAATTCTTTTTGCCGATTAGAAAGTTCGGAGTTGCATTCCACGTTATGATTTCTGCTCGTTCGTCTCTTGAACGTCTGAAAAATTTTTTACTCAACACGGAGAATTTATCCGGCTCGACCGAAAAAATTCTAATGCCGCCCAAAATTTTGCTCGAAAATGTTTCTTTTGCTTATCCGAAAAAAAAATCGCCCGCTTTGCACGACATAAACTTAGAATTTCAAGCGGGCAAAGTCACGGCTTTAGTCGGCAATTCGGGCGCAGGTAAATCAACGCTTTTGAAACTTTTGGCGGGAATTTTAAAGCCTTCGTCGGGCGAAATCTTCTTTAATCAGTTTCCAAGCTCCAAAATCGAAAATTCTTCTCTGCGTTCTAAAATTTCCTATGTACCGCAAGCTCCTCACCTGTTCGACACGAAACTTATAAAAAATTTCACCATGTTTGACACGTTAAACGACACGAGCCTTAAAAAATTTTTAATCGCGCTGAACTTGTCGCTTGATTTAAATTCAACGCAAAAATTAAGTCGTGGACAACTTCAACGTCTCGGATTGATTCGCGCCTTGCTTAAAGACACGCCGATAATTTTATTGGATGAACCGACCGCTGGACTTGACGAAGTTACCGAACAGAAAGTTCTTGCACTGATAAAAGAAATTTCCCCGCGCAGGACGATTATCATTGCTACACATCGATTAGCAGTTATCGAATTCGCTGACGAAATTGTTACGCTCGATTAACATATAATTTCCCCTTGCAAAGTGTAGAAAAATTTTTTGCCCATAATGATAACGAAATTTTATCAACATGTTGCAGGAATTTTTTTCAACGCGGCAAATAAGCAAAGCAAGTGACGAAAAAATTTTTTGACCGCAATTATATTTCAGGAGGGATTACTTTGAGAGAGTTGGACGTTAAACTCATAACCGAGAACGTCGCTGAAATGTGCAAGGAGGCAGCGTATTATTTGCCAGACGATGTCTATCGTGCACTCAAGCGCGGGCGTGAAACTGAAAAATCGCCTGTCGGTCAGATTGTTCTCGACCAAATCATCAAGAACGCCGAAATTGCAAAGGCGGAGGATCGTCCCTATTGTCAAGATACGGGCATGACGATTGTTTTCCTTGAAGTCGGGCAGGACTTGCACATTGTCGGCGGCGACTTGGAAGAGGCAGTTAACGCGGGCATTGCTAAAGGTTATACCGAAGGCTACCTGCGCAAGTCGGTTGTCGGCGAGCCGCTGTTTAATCGCGTCAACACCAAGAACAATACGCCTGGCGTTATCTACACAAAAATTGTTCCTGGTGACAAGCTTAGCATTACCATTGCGCCTAAAGGCTTTGGCTCCGAGAATAAATCGGGAATTAAAATGCTTGTGCCGGCTGATGGCGTTCGCGGTGTAAAAAAAGCCGTCATGGAAATTATTTTGCACGCTAGCATGAATCCTTGCCCGCCAATGGTCGTCGGCGTCGGTATCGGCGGAACTATGGACAGAGCCGCGCTCCTTTCCAAAAAGGCTTTGACACGTTCAATCGACGAGCGCAACCCCATGCCCGAATACGCAAAACTTGAGCAGGAACTTCTCGACATGATTAACGCGACTGGTATCGGACCTCAACTCGGCGGCACAACTTCCGCGCTTGCCGTCAACATTGAATGGGCACCAACACATATTGCGGGCTTGCCGGTTGCCGTAACGATTTGCTGTCACGCTATGCGCCACGCTCACAGAGTGCTGTAATTTTTTTGTAAAGGAGAGATTAACAGAATGGCTGAAAGTATCAGAATTACAACGCCGTTCACAGAGGAAATGTCGCGCAAACTTAAAGCGGGCGACAGTGTCCTCATTACCGGCACGATTATCAGCGCAAGAGACGCCGCCCATAAAGTCATGACGGAAGCTCTTGCTCGCGGCGAAAAATTGCCCGTCGATTGGACTAATCAAATCGTTTACTACTTGGGACCCACACCCGCTAAACCCGGAGATCCGATTGGCTCTTGTGGTCCTACTACTTCGGGCAGAATGGACGCCTATACTCCAACTATGCTGGATCAAGGTATTAAAGGCATGGTCGGCAAAGGCTCGCGCACTAAAGAAGTTGTCGAGTCTATGAAGAAAAACGGCGCGACTTATTTTGCGGCAGTTGGCGGCGCGGCGGCTTTAATTGCTAAGTCTGTCAAAAGTTACACTGTGCTTGCTTATCCCGAACTCGGTCCTGAAGCGGTTGCGGCTTTGGAAGTTGTCGATTTCCCCGCGATTGTCGTTATCGACTGCGAAGGCAATAACTTCTACGAAATCGGGCAAAAGGATTATCGTCACTTCGACATAAATCAAATCTAGGGTAAAAGGGAGGCTAGCATTTTGCGACACCTCCCGCGCCCTGTAAAACAAGGAGGTCACAATGTTCCATACAACTTTTTATTTACGGCGGTTGCATTCGCTGTGCGGCTTAGTCGTTTTGGGCATGGTGCTTTTAGAGCATATGTTCACCAACTCAACGGCGATACTCGGTCCACAAGGACTTAACACCGCGCTCGAAATGATGGAGCTTATCCCGAAGCCGATTTTTATGGGATTGGAAATCGGCGGTATAGCAATTCCGCTGTTGTTTCACGGCATTTATGGTATTTACATTGCTTTGCAAGCAAAAAATAATCCCGGCAATTACCCCTATGCTCGCAACAGAAATTTTGCCCTGCAACGCTGGACTGCTTGGTTCCTCGTAGTCTTCCTTATCTGGCACGTCGGCTATCTTCGTTTCTACGTCAAGGGCGTCACGGGTACCCCGATTTCCTTTGAACTTCTGCAGAATTTCTTCCAAAATCCCGTTGTCGTTGTGCTTTACGTTCTGGGCATGTGGGCAGCAATTTTCCACTTCTGCAACGGCATTACAACTTTCTGCATGACTTGGGGCATTACCAAAGGTCCGCGTTCGCAAAATGTTATCAGTATTATAAGCATGTTGCTCTGCGCGGCTATGTGCGTTATGACGCTCGTTTTCATGGGCAGTTATTTCGTTTACTAAAAATTAGGAGATTTTGTTATGGCTAAAGATATGACTAAGAAACAAATTATAATCGTCGGCGGCGGCATTTCGGGCTTGCTTGCTACGATTAAGGTTTGCGAACTTGGCGGCGAGGTCTTGCTGTTCTCCTACTGCCCCGTTAAGCGTTCGCATTCCCTTTGCGCTCAAGGTGGCATGAATGCTTGCATGGACACTAAAGGCGAACACGACAGCATTTATGAGCACTTCGACGATACAGTTTACGGCGGCGACTTCCTCGCTGACCAGTTGGCTGTTAAAGGCATGGTTGAGGCGGCTCCAAAACTTATTAAAATGCTTGACCGCATGGGCGTCACATTTACGCGCACGCCTGAAGGTAACCTCGACTTGCGCAACTTCGGCGGACAAAAAAATAAGCGTACTTGTTTCTCCGGCTCCACGACCGGTCAACAAATTCTCTATGCGCTTGACGAGCAAGTTCGCCGCTGGGAAGTTAAAGGCTCCGTCAAAAAATATGAGTTCTGGGAATTCATTAAGATTATCAAAAATAAAGAGGGCATTTGTCGCGGTATCGTTGCGCAAAGTATGAACACTATGGAAATTAAATCTTTCCGCGCAGATACGGTTATCCTCGCGACGGGCGGTCCCGGTCAAGTGTTCGGGCGTTGCACGGCATCGACAATTTGTAATGGCTCGGCAGTTAGCGCAGTTTATCAGCAAGGCGCGGAAATCGCCAATCCCGAATTTATCCAAATTCACCCGACGGCTATTCCTGGCTCCGATAAAAACCGCTTAATGTCAGAGGCGTGTCGCGGCGAGGGCGGTCGTGTTTGGGTTTACAAAGACGGCAAGCCTTGGTACTTCCTTGAGGAAATGTATCCTGCTTATGGCAACCTCGTCCCGCGTGATGTCGCAAGCCGCGCAATTTTCAAAGTCTGCGTGCACATGGGCTTAGGCATTAACGGTGAAAACCGCGTTTACCTTGACTTGTCGCACATTGACGGCGATTATTTGCTCCGTAAACTCGGCGGTATTTTGGAAATGTATTCGGAATTCGTCGGACAAGACCCGCGCAAAGTTCCTATGGAAATTTTCCCCAGCGTCCACTACTCGATGGGCGGTATTTGGGTTGACAGATTCCACTTTACAAATATTCCTGGCTTAATGGCTAGTGGCGAATGCGACTATCAATATCACGGCGCAAATCGTCTTGGTGCTAATTCGCTTTTGAGCGCGGCTTATTCGGGCACTGTTTCCGGTCCAGAGGCTATGAAGTGGGCTAAGAGTGGTAAGAACGGCTCCGAACTTACCGACGACGAACTCGAATCTGCGCGGCAAGCAGTTCAGAACGAATACGATAAAATTTTGCAGATGAATGGCTCCGAGAACGCTCATAAACTTCATCACGAAATGGGCGACCTCATGTATAAATACGTGGCGATTGAGCGCGATAACAACGGACTTGATATTTGTCTTGGCGAGCTAAAAAAACTTTTGAAGCGTTGGGACGACATTGGTGTAACCGACAGAGGCAACGTCGCCAATCAAGAGGCAATGTTTGTTCGTCAGCTTAGAAATATGATTCTCTACGCAATGGCAATTACGAAAGGTGCCCGTTGCCGCGATGAATCCCGCGGTGCTCATGCAAAAATCGTTCTCGAAAACGGTCAACGTAAACACGACGAGAACGGCGACCTCGTCTTTATGGGGCGCGACGATAAAAACTTCATGTTCACGACGATTATTAACTACGACCCGAAAACCGAAGAGCCGATTGTCAGCTATCGTGAATTCGACCATTCGTTGATTAAGCCGCGTGCCCGTAACTATGCCGTCGCAAAGAAAGAGTAAAGGAGCGTTAGCTATGGCTGAAAAAGTCAGATTTGTAATAGAGCGGCAAGACGGACCGAACGAAAAGCCTTATACGCAAGAATTTGACGTAGATTATCGCCCCGGCTTAAACGTCGTTGCTTCGCTCATGGAAATTCAAAAAAATCCCGTAACTGTCGACGGCAAAAAAGTTCCGCCGGTAGTGTGGGAGTGTAACTGTTTGGAAAAAGTTTGCGGTGCGTGCATGATGGTTATTAACGGCAAAGCTCAACAGGCATGTTGCGCACTCGTCGACAATCTTAAAAAGCCGATTAAACTTCAACCTGCGCGGACGTTTCCTGTTATTCGCGACTTGTTGATTGATAGGACGCGCATGTTTGAGGCTCTCAAGCGGATTCAAGGTTGGATTGAACTGGACGGCTCGTGGGAAGTTCGCGACGCCCCGATTCAAAATCCCTACACCGCCCGCACTGCTTACGAAATTTCGCGTTGCATGACTTGCGGCTGTTGCTTAGAGGCTTGCCCGAATGTCGGTCCTCAATCGGACTTCATTGGTCCCGCGCCGACTGTGCAGGCTTATCTGTTCAATCTCCACCCGTTCGGAAAATTCGATGCGCCTAAACGTTTGAATGTCTTAATGGAAAAAGGCGGCATTACCAGTTGCGGCAACTCTCAAAACTGCGTAGAAGTTTGCCCGAAGTCAATTAAACTTACTACTTACCTCGCGCAACTCAATCGCGACGTTAACATTCAAGCTTTGAAAAATATTTTCGACAACTAAACTTAACGCAAAAAAATTATCGGGACAATCGGCAAATGTCGGTTGCCCCGATTTTTTATTCTTTGTAGCCGAGTTTTTTAGCTTTGTCGAAGTCTGCTTTAGATTTTTCTGCGTCTTTTAATTCCTGATAACATTTCCCGCGCAGATAATAAATTTCACCGTAATCCGGTTTAAGCTCAATTATTTTAGTGTAATTTTCTATTGCGTGCTTGTATTTTTTTAAACGGCTATAATTTTGCCCTAAATTGTAATACGCCTTATCAAATTTCGGATTAAATTGAATTGCTTTAATGTAATCTTCAATAGCTAATTTATATTTTCCGAGTTCATCATAAAAAGTACCGCGATTAAAATATGCTTGTGCCGATTTTGAATTTAACTCAATTACTTTGCTGTAATCTCGAACAGCGCGTTTATTTTGATTTAAATTACGGTATGCACCCGCTCGATTATTATACGCCAACGACAAATTCGGATTTATTTGAATCGCTTTATCGAAATCTTCAATCGCACGCTCGTATTGTTTCAAATTGTAATAAGAAACTCCGCGCTTGCAATATGCCTCTTCGTAATCCGGACTCATTTGAATCGCCGTGTCATAATCCTGAATTGCACGCTCGTATTGCTCCAATTCAAAATAAGTATTGCCGCGATTATAATATTTTTGCGCTGAATTCGGATTTAATTCTATTTCTTTGTCATAATCTTGAATTGCTTTATCATATTTATTCATTTGGCGATACGTGACGGCGCGATTATTATAGGCTTCGATATAATTCGGCTTGAGTTCGATTGCCTTAGTTAAATCTTGAATTGATTGCTTGTATTTTCTTAAATAGCGATAAATGCGCCCGCGATTACAGTAAATTTCCGCTGAATACGGATTAAATTCTAAAACTTTGGTGTAATCTTGAATTGTTTGCTCGTATTTGTGCTGATTATAATATGCAACGGCGCGATTTTTATATGCCTCTACAAAATTCGGATTGAGTTTAATAGATTCATCGTAATATTTTGTCGCGTCCTCGTAATTTTTTACGTAAGCAAGTCTATTGCCCTCTGCCAGATTCTGTATAGCTAAAAATTCATTATCAACTTGCTCAACCTGCTTGCGAATTTTATTTTTATCCGCTTGAGTTGTAGCTAGATTGTATTTCTCTTTTAAATCGGCAATTTGAGCGTCATTTTTAGTTAGCGCATCTTTTAAGGTTTCGTTTTGCTGAACTATTGTAATTTTTTCGTTATTAGCGTGCTTAATGAAATCGAAAATGCTATCGGCGTCGATTTTTGCATTTAAAGTAGCCGTCAAAATAGCTGTAGAGTTTTCAGAAGTTTCATTAGCAACTTTTACGTCGGAAAATTGAATAATATTGTTCGTTAAGGCTAAAATTTCGTCTGTAGTAATTTTTGCATTAACTGATTGAGAAAAATCTACGAGATAAATGCCGGATTTATAAATTGCGTCCTCTTTAGCAAGTTGAATCGCCCGTTGATAGGCAATTTCGGAATTTTCAAAGTCACTCATGATATATTTGCCTTCGCCGACGAAAACTTTTATAGTTGCGTCGACAAAGTTCGCACCGAGCAAAAAAATTACGATTAAAAAAGCAGTTAAGCCGTATCGAAAGAAATTTTTCCACTTCATGAGCCATCACTCCTAAAAATTTTGAAAATATTTTATTACAGTTATGGCTAAAATTAAAGCCCTCGCCAAATTTAGCGGGGGCTTTTGATATAATTTTTGTCGGGAATAAAATTTAAATAGTGTGCAAGCGGATTGAACTTGTGCCGCCCTCGCCGTATTTCATGCCTGCAGTAAGAATAACTAAGTCGCCTTTCTCGACAAAGCCTTTTTCCAATGCACTTGCGGAAGAGTAATCAATCATTTGCAAAATATCAAGCCAAGGAGTACCGGGAATGGGATAAACACCCCAACGCAAATTCAAATGGCGAGCAACTTGTTCGTCGGGCGTGAACGCAATAATCGGAGCTTTAGGTTTATATTTTGAAACGACGCGAGTTGTATAGCCCGAACGGGTCGGCGTAATGATTGCTTTCGCGCTCAATTCGTAGCAGAGCTGAACCGTAGCATGCGCAATAGCGTCAGTGTGTGAATATTTTCTGTGCATGCCTTTTTGGAGGAAAATTTCTTTGTATTCGAGCGACTCTTCAATCCTCAAGGCGATTTGTTTCATCATAGTTGCGGCTTCGACGGGATATTTTCCGCTTGCAGTTTCGCCACTGAGCATAATGACATCTGCGCCGTCGAGGATAGCATTGCCAACGTCAGAAACTTCTGCGCGGGTTGGACGCGGATTAACCGTCATACTTTCCAACATTTGAGTTGCGACTACGACGGGTTTACCAACAGCGTTGCATTTTTTGATAATATCTTTTTGGATAATGGGCACGTCTTCGGCGGGAATTTCGACGCCTAAATCACCGCGAGCAACCATAATTCCGTCGCTGGCCGCAATAATCTCGTCAATATTTTTAACGCCTTCGAGGTTTTCGATTTTGGAGATAATTTCCATGTGCCCGCCGTTTTTGACAATTAAATCGCGGATTTCTTCGACATCGGAGGCGCGTTGAATAAAGCTTGCGGCGACAAAATCCATATCGTTTTTAATGCCGAATAGGATATCTTTTGCGTCCTGTTCAGAGATGGCAGGAAGTCCGAGCGAAACGCCAGGCGCGGCAACTCTTTTGCGCGAACTCATCTTGCCGGAGTTTAAAATCGTCGTGTAGATATTTTTGTCCTTAATCTCGTCAATCTGCAATTCGACAAGTCCGTCATTGAGCAAAAGTTTATCGCCGACTTTAACTTCCGTGTAAAGCAATTTGTGCGTGACAGACGCTTTAGTTTCGTCGCCAAGAATGTCGTCGTTAACGAGCATAAACTTGTTGCCCTCGACGAGCTGAACGGAGCCGTCTTTGAATTCGCTAAGCCGCATTTCCGGACCTTTGGTATCGAGAATCAGCGAAATAATTTGCCCGGTAGCTTTAGCGGCGGCTTTAACGGCATCGATACGTTTCTTATGCCCAGCGTGGTCACCGTGCGAAAAATTAAATCGGGCAGCGTTCATTCCGTTTTCGATAAGACCTTCGATAACGCCCGGCGCGTCAGTTGCAGGCCCTTGCGTGCAGATGATTTTTGTTTTTTTTAACATAAAATCGCCTCCTTGAAAATTTTTTTCATTGTACAATATTTTAATGGTTAAGGCAAATTATTTCTTCAAGGCGTTCGCCATTCTTGCATAGTATCTGGCAGATTGAATAGTCGCAGAATTTTGTTGACGATATGATTTATTTGCGCTTGTAAGTTTGACGGAGTGTTATAAAAAGTCATGACGGGCGGCATAATTATCGCGCCGCAATCAGCAAGTTCTTTCATGTTGCGCAGGTGAATTCGACTAAAAGGCATTTCACGCGGCACGAGCAAAAGTTTTCGATTTTCTTTAATGCAAACGTCCGCCGCACGAAGTAAAAGATTTTCACAATAACCCGAAGCAATACCCGCCAAAGTTTTCATCGTGCACGGTACGATAATCATTCCGTCAACTAAAAAACTGCCGCTGGCAATGGAAGCGTCCATTTGATTAACGTCATAAACGCAATCGGCGAGGCGGCGTATCTCGAAAATGTCAAAATTAGTTTCGTCGCGAATCGTCAACTGTGCGCCGTCCGTTATGATTAAATGCGTCTCAACCGAATCAATCGCCTTGAGCCGTTGCAAAAGTTCTACAGCTATCACTACACCGCTTGCGCCAGTCATGCCTAAAATTAATCGCATAAATTTTTTCTCCTTTATCTTTCAATGCATTTATAATACAGGCACCACGAAATTTTTTCAATAACAAAAACCGCTGTGATAAACAGTAAAGTTTGCGCGTTTGCTGATTCGGTTGTATAATGCGCTTAAATTTTTTTTAGGAGGGTGCAAATTGCTATCAAAAGTTGCAAAAGTCTACGGCGAAACGGCTTTGATAAAATTAATCGCCGTCGGTCTGGTAATCGGAATTATTTTAGCATTATTCGTGCCGGTTGTGGTGCCGGTCATCGCGGTTTTCGGCAAGCTCTTTGTTAGTGCGTTAAAAGGCGTGGCTCCAATTTTGGTTTTCGTGCTGGTAATGAACGCAATGAGCCAAAAATCGGAATCGAACGCGACAATGAAACCGATAATCCAACTTTACGTCTTAGGAACGTTTTTAGCGTCGTTGGTGGCAGTCACGGCGTCATTTTTATTCCCGACGACATTAAAATTGCAAATCGACGCTGACACGACGATAACTCCGCCAGGCGGAATCATCGAAGTCTTGCAAAACGTCATCATGAACGTAGTTGATAACCCGATACACGCGCTGACGACGGCAAATTACATTGGAATATTGGCTTGGGGCGTGATAATGGGTCTAGCGTTCCGACATGCGGGCGACGAACTGCATAATGTGCTTGCGGACTTAGCAAAAGCGGTTACAAAGGTCGTGCAATGGGTAATTCGCTTCGCGCCGTTCGGAATAATGGGATTAGTAGCCGATGCGATAGCTACGAGCGGCGTCGACGCGCTTTTAGGCTATGCAAAGCTGTTAGCAGTACTTTTGGGGGCATTTTTCAGCGTAGCACTCATCATGAACCCGATAATCGTATTTTTCAAGCT
>CAMJRX010000058.1 GCA_946408355.1 uncultured Selenomonadales bacterium | reverse complement strand
TATATTTATCCTGTGGGCTTTAATTATCGCGTCGCTTAAGTTAATGCCATTGCCCTTTTTTGGGTGCTTCTTACGATTAGACCTCCTGCCGTTTGGCAACGAGCCAATTTTAAACAATAAAACATAGTTATTATAGCACAGCTTTTAAAAATTTCAACTAGTTTTCATTTAAGGGAGTGAACGATATGCAGTACAAATGCAAGCTAACGGTTATCGACAAAAAAGTTTTCGACGACTTGCAAGAAAAATATCTTGAAGATCCAAAGTCAGGTGCGTGTCCTTTCTACGAAGTCGGCGCGGAATATATTTTTGAGCGTTATGGCGACGAGGATACTTTTTGGACGCAAGGCAAGGGCGCACATTGCTCGGAGGCTTGGGATTGTTTTAGTCGTTATGTTTATACGGCGTTGCAGGGCGGCTCGATTATGCGAGGCTGGACGAACGATGAACACATGATGATTGCCTGTTGCAATGACGGAACTCGACCGGTTATTTTCAGAATCGAACGGCTGGATTACAAGGTTGTTTACGTTGACGCGCCCGCGCAGGCTCAAGAAAAAATTGCCGCTGAACTTAAAAATTTGGACGGCGTGACAGACGCGGTTTATCGTTCCGACAAAAATTTTATCGAAGTCTTCATGGACAGAAATAACGAAGTTCCAGACGATAAAATTATTGCTGTAGCGGGCAAAGTTACACGAATTGATTAGGAGGTTAAGCTTGGATAAAGTTAGAATGGCGGCGACAAAAATTTTATACGACGTGGCAACGAACGGAGCTTACTCTAATGTGGCACTGGCTCAAACATTGCGGCAGGAAAAATTTAACGACCTCGACAGAAAATTTTGCACAGAATTAGTTTACGGCGCGATAAAGGCGGGCGCGTCACTTGATTGGAAAATTTCAAAATATCTCAATCGCCCGCTTGCCAAAGTCGACGCGAAAATTTTAGCTGTACTGCGCGTCGGAATGTATCAAATATTTTTTTTAGATAAAGTGCCAAATTCGGCGGCAGTAAATGAATCGGTGGAGTTATCTAAAAAATTTTGCGGAATCGGGGTGTCAAAATTTGTCAACGGAGTTTTGCGCTCGGCAGTGAGGGAGCCGCATAAATCGGACTTCCCAACAGGCGACGACGCAAAATCTTTGGCGTTGAGAAAATTTCACCCATTGTGGCTTGTAAAACTTTTTATAAAAGAATTCGGACTCGACGCTACTAAAAAACTTTTGGACTTCGACAACACGGAACCGCCGCTTTGCTTGCGCGTAAACTTTTTAAAAACTATTCGCGAAAAAATTTTAGACGAGCTTAAAAATTTTGGAGTGCAAGCTGAACCGTCGACACTCGCGCCAGAGGGAATTATCTGCAGAGGACACGGAGCATTAGATAAATTTCAGCCACTCCGCAGTGGATTATGTCAAGTTCAAGACGAAAGCTCTATGACGGCGGCGCGACTTTTGAATCCACAGACAGGCGAATTCGTTATAGATTGTTGCGCGGCTCCAGGCGGAAAATCTACACATTTAGCGGAACTCATGCAAAATCGCGGGCGAATAATTGCGGCGGATATTTACGAAACTAAACTTGAACATATTGCTCAAAATGCGGAACGTCTCGGAATAAAAATTATCGAACCATTACTGATTGACGCTTGCGATATTGGCGAAAAATTTCCCACTCAAGCCGATAAAGTTTTGGTTGATGCGCCGTGTTCGGGTTTGGGCGTATTGCGGCGTAAAGCAGATTTGCGTTGGAAAAAAAATCCCGCTGAACTTAAAGAGTTGCCTGACCTGCAAGAAAAAATTCTGTCAAGCGCGGCTAAAACTCTCAAGTGCGGCGGAATTTTGGTTTACAGCACGTGCACAATCACACGACGCGAAAACCAAGCTGTTGTCGAAAACTTTCTGGCGACGAACGAAAATTTTCAGCTAATCGAAATGAAAACGCTATTACCGCATATCACGAATACCGACGGATTTTTTTCTGCAAAGCTGATTAAAACTTCTTGACTAACTTTTTGGCGCGGCAAATGTCGCGTTTTTTTATGTCAAAGCTCGCGTCGGACAAATATTTTTGCAACGTCCACAGCGCACACATTCAGCAGAATTAAAATCTTTTGTCGGGTCGAGGTCAAGTTGACAAATTTTTTTGCAACGCTCGCAACCAATACATTTATTTTGCGCATAGTTTAATTGATAAAAACTGAATTTATTTAACGCGCCGTAAATCGCACCGAGTGGACACATTGCGCGGCAAAAAAACCTGTGGACTAAGACGCACAAAAAAATTACGCTGAACAGAATAAAAACTTTCAGCGCAAATAAATTTCCCAATACGTCGCGAAATTCTTCATGCATGGCAATCAGCGGTAAGCCCGCCTCCAACGTTCCCGCCGGACAAATGTATTCGCAAAAAGTTGGTTCGCCAAATTTTGTCGCGACGGGCAGAATCAGCACGAAGATTATCAGCAGAAAATATTTTAAGTTAACTAATCTGCGCGGCAAGGAAATTTTCGGCGACGGAATTTTATTCAGTAACTCTTGAAACAATCCGAACGGGCATAAAAATCCGCAGACTGCCCGACCGAGAATCAATCCGATTAGAAGCGTGAAACCCGCCGCGTAAAAACTAAATTTGCCGCCCATACCGCCGACTGTTTGCATTGCGCCAATCGGACAGCTAAAAGTTGCCGCAGGACACGACCAGCAATTTAATCCCAGTGTACAAAAATTTTTTAACTCGCCGCGATAAAGTTTACCGCTAAAAAAATTTGCCGCGTGAGGATTCGTCAAAATCGTCGCCACAAACTGAATCCATCGCCGTTTCATTAAAAAATTTTTCATCAACCTAATCCGATACATTCAAGACAAACTCGCGTAGCTTTAACGAAAATTGTTGACAACTCGCCGCGTTCAATTCCAAACCAAATCATCGCCGCACTTACCAAAAAAATTATCAGTCTACTGCTTGAGAAGTTTTTCAAGTTCATTTTTATAGCCTTCCATGTCTGCGCCAATAATCGCCTTGCCGATAACTTCGCCCTTGCTGTTGATAAAAATTGTCGTCGGAACCGCCTCGACACCTTCCATAAACTGCAATAACTGTGCGTCGGGAATAATGTTAACAAAATCTGCGCCCGCCTCTTGAGTTATTTGCAAAGCCCGTTGAACTTGAGTAGAATTTTCCGAAGCGTCGCACACAAGTCCGATAATTTGCGCGTCGGCGGGCATAGAACGAGCCATCTCGCCGAGTTCGGGCATTTCAGATATACACGGCGGACAGAACGTCCCCCAAATGTTTACCATAGTAATTTTCTTCGACGCGAAAATTTCATTCGTGACGGTCACGCCGGTAATCGTCTTGGCAGTAAAGCTTGGAATATTCTTTGCGACGGGCGACGCCTGTGCGGTATTTGGCGTGTTGCTAACTTCGGCTGAATCGGAGCAACCACTAATTAAAACCATTACGCTCAACAAAGCCACTGCAAAGATTTTTTTAATCACAGTTATCATCTCCCGTAATTTTTTGATGTATTCTAACATTAAGCTTGAAGAGGCGCAAGCAGGGGAATTTACACGCGGGCAGAATAAATGCAGTTAGGAATCAGGAATTAGGAATGGTGACATGAAAATCGTAGTTTCCGGCTATTACGGCTCGAAGAATGGCGGCGATGAGGCGATGCTCTCTGCAATGCTCGAAGTCTTGCGAGAAGAAGTTGCAGACTTGAGCGTTACGGTTATCTCACTCAATCCCGAATATACCAAAAGACGCCACAACGTCGACGCAGTGCCGTGGCTGGACATTTGGTCAATTATAAAAAAAATTCGTGCGGCAGATTTGCTGATAAGCGGCGGCGGCTCACTTCTGCAAAATGTCACGAGTGGGCGCAGTCTTTACTATTACCTCGCGATAATTTTTTTTGCGCTTGCCTGTGGACGAAAAGTTATGCTTTACGCTCAAGGTATTGGACCGATTCGCGGCGTGTTTGCGCATAAGCTCATGAACTTAATCCTTAATCGCGTCGACTTAATCACCGTTCGCGATCGCGGCTCGCTTAAGGAATTATCGCGGCTCAAAATAACTCGCCCGCAAATTTACTGCACCGCCGACCCTGTTTTAGCGATAAAGCCCGTGCCGCTCGAATTCGGCGAAAAAATTTTAACGCGTCATTCAATAGTTCGTAATGGAAAATTTATCGGCGTGGCAATTCGTCACTGGCTTGACTTGGAACATTTCCAACGCGAACTCGCCACCGCCCTTGACCGTCTTGCTGACACTACTGACGCGAAAATTATTTTTATCCCGATGAAATTTCCTGAAGATATTCTCGCCGCGCAATCAACCGCCGCCCTAATGAAAAATTGCGCCGTGCTCAACGAAGAATTTACGACGCAAGAAATCTTAAGTCTAGTTGGTTGTATGGATATTTTAATCGGCGTTCGTTTGCACGCGCTGATTTTCGCCGGCGTTATGAATGTTCCTATGCTCGGCATTTCCTACGATCCAAAGATTGAACGCTTTCTTGATTCGATTGGAGAAAAACCGCTGGGAACTTTATCCGACGTGACTGCCGATAAAATTTTTGACGAGACCTTGAAAAAACTTTCTGCGCATAAAAATTTCCGCAACGACGCTTTACTAAAAGAACTCGGCGAACTCGCTCGCAAAAACGCTAAACTCGCCGTCGCCTTAGCTAATAACTCTTGACTTAGAAAAGATTTTACCCAAAATGCGCCGCAAAAGATATGAAGCGGTACAGCTTTTTTCTTGAATATCTTGTATAATCTGCCCTGAATAAGGGGAACAAATGAAAAGAGTTATTAAAACATGCTTCAAATGTAGCTATGAAAATTTAAATCGTCTTTTTGCTTGCAACAGAATTTCAGCACTTGTCTGGAATAAAATTTTAGAACTGCAATGAGAAGAGCTCCGCTCTAAAAACGATTTGCAAAAAAACTTGAAAGGTTTATATCCGATAAATTCTGCGAAATAAATTTAAGGGAAATACACTCAATCGCGGCGTTTGAAAACGGTGGAAACGCAATAATTGTAACTGGTTCAAGAAATATCAGCTGAAAAAACTTGCCGAATTCGATAGCAAATTATCGAAGTGCAAAAAAATTCGCGTCGGTACAAAAAGTTGAGACGAGCAAAACGGCGAATGTTGCAAAAAACGAATGCGCAAATACAAGACTTAAATCACAAGATAACGCGCTGTTTTGTGAATTAGACGGTTAAAAATAACATTGCCAAAGTTTATGTGGGCAATCCCGAAGGCGTACAACGAAAGAAAAGCCGCAAAATTGTCAGTCAAAAATTATCGCGATAGAATTAAAGGAAATAAAGTATCTATGGAGATAACCTCAAAGTAGTAGTAGCTGAGGCACCAGTCACAATTTAGTGCAAAGTGGCTAGTGGTTAGATTTTTTTCTAATCACTAAATACAGCAGCAAGTAAAAAGAAATTCTCAAAGCAAACAGCCAATTTTGTATAGTTTTGAATCAAAGTCATGCTTCTGTAATTGGTTTTTCCACTCTCTTGGGGTCGGTTAAATCTTTATAGTAAAATAAATTGCCATAAGCTTTTCTTTCAAATTTATTTTATCAAAAAACTGCTTATGGTTTTTTTACTTGAGTTTACCAACAACCCCTAGAAAATTTAAAAGTGAAAAATGTTGATTTCGTACCTCGTGGAGTGAATCAAAAAGCAACATTATGATTACAAAGAACAACAAGACAGATAGTTTTTTACGAGTAGCAACTTGTGCCTTGACTTGTAGTATTAAATCTATTTTAACCGACAGAAAAGTATCGATAAAGCGTCACTAATGAATCAAAGTCTTGCTGAATTCAATTCTGCTATGCAGGGTTACATTCAAAAATGGGCAACTCGTTGGTATTACAAAATCGGCAAAAAAATTGCTAAACCTATTATACAAATTGAGACCGGCTATGAAAAGTCAAGAGGTTGAAGCCGGAACATAAGTTTTGTTATCTCGAAGAACGGCGAAAATAATGGCAAGCATTTTGTGACAGACATGCCCGATAGCAGTCAAATGGTCTTTACCTTCAGAACGTTTCTTCTGATAGAAAACAGAAATGGCAGGATCTTTGAAAGCTGCAACGTTAGCGGCAAGCCAAATAGCTCGTCGTAGATAGGGTGAGCCGCGTTTGGATATTCGTCCGTCGGTTTTGGATTCGCCTGATTGACGAGATTTTGGATAAAGTCCGGCATAAGCGACAAGCTTTGGCACAGAAGAAAATTTCTTAATATCGCCGCCAATCTCAGAGAAAATGACAGCAGCCAAAGTTTTACCAACACCCGTAATTGTCTCAAGTTTGGTGTCAAAATTATCCATGAGACGAGCAATCTCGGCATCAAAAGCGGCGATGGAAGATTCAAGCGATTTCAACTGCTCCAGATATTGGCGGATAATGAGCGCAAAACTAGACGAGGCAAGCACGATACCAAAAGAATTTTTAGCAGTTTGCTGAATTTGATTGGCTTTGTCGAGCCCGAAGCGACCGCTAGAGGCTTTGCTCAAAAGGTCGGCGAGAGTTTGAGAATCAACGGATAACATTTCTTCGGGAGTGGTGTAATTTGCAAGAAGTTCAACGGAAGACTTGCCGAAAGTATTGGAAAAAAGTTTCTCGTATTCGGGAAAAGTTTGGGAGTGCGATAATCTTGCGCTTGAAGTCGGAGGCAGTATCAACGATGAAAAAACGTTGTCGGCAAAGGGAGCGCAAAGCGTCAGACTGTAATGGGTTAATTACGTGAACAGTCTGTCCGGTTTGACGCAAATGCGCGTAAAGCGGCAACCAGTAATGCCCTGTTGCTTCCATGCCGAATTCGGCTGGCGCGTCGAGTTTTCTTACCGCTTCCATGAGGGAGAGAAAACCTGTGTGAGAGTTAGCAAAACGAATCCGCTTGACGATAATTTTACCGCTTGAATCGATGATAGCGGCTTCGTGAAAACGTTTGGCAATATCAATGCCGACTATGTACATTAAAAACACCCTTTCGGACAATTACTCTGATTGTTGCGGTTCAAAACCTGTTTAGAGATTAGGAGACTAGCAACATCCGGCTCATTATTGAAAATCCGCAAGTCAGAGTCTTCACTCTCAGTAAAGTGGACAGCACCACAAGGAGGAAAAGAAGAAACCTGTCCGCTTGGATTTTAGCAAAACTCTTTCGAGTTTCAATTCACTTTTATATAACAGGAGGAAGAGTTATCAGAAGGCTCGTCGTCGTCGCCGAATTTCTCGCATGGAGTAAAGCAGTCGTGAGCCGAAAAATAGTTGAAGAAACAGTCATAGTTGGTGCCTTGCCGATTTTTAAGGCATTTGAGTTGAATTTGACGCGGCTGTTGCTTTTTGGCTTTGTCGATTTTTTGCCGAGCGTCAGAGATGTTGAAAGAGTTGATAGAATTGATGACGAAGAGTTGAAGAGCCCAGACGACATCGGCAGTGTATTCGATATTGCCGGATTCTTTGAAGCTCTCGAAGGAAACAGGTTTTGTGTAATTATCACGGTTGAAAGAACTGATGACGATAAAAGTGGTATTAGTGTCGCGTTGGAATTTTTTAAGCTTGCGAACAGAATCGTCGACGCCGAGTTTAGTAGAATCTTTAGAGGAAGGGACGATTTGAAGATAATCGAGACAAATGACGGGAGCTTTGGCTTTGTCGTAGCAGAAGGGTTTGAGAAGAGAAAGCAACTCGTCGATAGATTCGTCTTGAAGTTCGAGAATGCTGAGATTGAGTTTAGAGTTAGAAAAATCGTTAATGATATTGTCGAGTTGAATGGAGTGAGCCCCGCGGCGAATATCGGCAGCAGTTAAATCGGTAGAGGGAACGCGCTTGAAAAGTTCGCGAGCGAGAGATTTAGAGAAAAGTTCAAGTTGGCTCATTTCGTAAGAGCAGAAGATGCAGGATTCGCCGCGTTGAGCAAGCTGTTCGAGAAGTTGCCAACAGAAGGTAGTTTTACCGGCGGCGGGAGTTGCGCCGATGACGTAAAGACCAGGGCTGAAGAACTGAGCGGCGTCGAGATTGTCAAAGCCGGAAAGACGGTCGGCGTAAGCTTTCATTTCTTCGATAGCGGGATTGAAATTGTTGGCAAAAAAATCAGGGAAGGAAGCTTTTTTTGAAGGCGCGACGGAACGAGTAATGTTGTTGAAGTATTGTTGAGCGAAGAAAGAGATGTCGGCGGGAGACTTTTCGCCGCGATGAGCTTCGTCGATGATAATGTCACCGAGTTCGATAATCTTTCTGAAGTTAGCTTTTTCCTTGATGATGCCAGCGTGATATTCGGCGCGAGCAGTGGTGAAAGTGGCGTCAATAAAAGAGAGTAAATAACGATGTTCAATCTTGCCGAAGTCACCGGTCTTGCGAAGTTCTTCCTCAACGGCAAGGTAGTCGATAGGTTGTTTTTTTGCGAAGAGGCGCAAAATGGCTTGGAATACGAGGCGATGTTCAGGACGATAAAGGTCGTCGGCGTCGATGATGGCGGCGACATCTGGAACGACGAGCCCTTCTTTCATGAACATAGCGGAGAGAAGTTGCTTCTCCATTTCGATAGCTTCGGGAAACTCTTTTTGATTCATAAAAATCACCTCTGAGAAAGTAAAAGACGACAAACACAGTTAGCAGTGAATGCCGTCTTGGATAATCTGAATGAGAGTCTTGAAAGAAACTTCGCCTTGATTTATAATGAAACTCCACGAATAAGAGAATAATTTCGATTGAGAGTGTCTTAACTCATGAAGATTAGTCTAAGCGATTAAGTCTTAACGGTTTCAGTGATTAGCATTCACTAGAAGTCGGACTCTCTGGGAAATGTTAGAGCATTCACCAGCAGGCTCTGTAAGTCTGGTAAACTTGCAGGGCTTTTCGCTTTTTTAGCAGTTTTTTTAGTCGTGGTCTATAAGGTGGCACCTCCAAAGTCAGTGAAAATTTTTTGGACTACTTCGACAAGGTGAAGGATAATCTTTTAATATGTTTCAAGAAAATTTAACATAAGATTCATTTGTGTTTTTTCGATTCTTTGAGCCACTTATAGACGGTAGGACGAGAAACTTTGTAATGTTTAGCAATGGCGGTAACGCATAGTGATAGGTAACTCTTTGAGGTTATCGCTGAGTTTTCCCCCACTCCACACCGTGCAAGCGACTTTCACCGCACACGGCGTTCCATCTTCGATAATTTCTTTCAATCTAATCAATCTACCGAAAGAGTAGTATTTCCAACGAGCTTTCTTAATTCATTGAGCTTTTTGAGGTTAGGTTTACAGGCTTGCAGGTATTGTTTTATTGTTTCATCATGGATTGCATGAATGAGCTTGTGCACTATTACTGTGACAAGAATTAAGTTTTGGTAATCATCAGTGCCGCCTTGCGATTTAGGAATTTTATGGTGGCAGTGGATTTCGTCCGTTGAAGTGAATTTCTCACCCGTTACAGCACATCTTCCTTTTTGAGCGCGATATAGCGATATTCGATTGTCAGCGTATTCTATGCTTTTGTCATATAATTGCTGACTTAGCAACTCAATTTTCGTTCCTTCAACTTCGTAAGATTTAACTATCCTTTTACACAGTGGATTTTTGTGCTGAACATAGCCGATTGGATAGATTGGTTCGCCCATTAGGTATCGAAGCATTTTAGTCTTGCCATATCGTATTGTCTCGGCTGGAGTTAATTTTCTTCCTTTCCTGCTGATTCCTTTAAGCCTGTTTGAGATTACAGTTATTATCACCCTGCTGATTTTGCCACAATCCAGATTTATATTTGTAGCGATTCGGTAGTAATTTTGCATTCCCATAACCATTAGATTGTATTTATGAATTTCTCCGTGCATATCTTTGTTAGTTTGTGGGTGTGCAATTCTTTTTACCTGCTCAACGAGGGCTTTCCTTTTGGTCTTTAGTTGTTTGTCGCTGATGTGTGATTTGACTACTTGCTTGCTACCTCTGGAGTGGACTTTGATTTTAAAACCTAAAAACTCGGAATATTTGCGCTTTACGTTGACGACTCTTGTTTTCTCCTGCGATACTTCCAGTTTGAGCCGTTCAGATAGCCATTGCGTTATTGCGATTTTGGTCTTTTGAGCCGCCGTTTTTGTTCTGCAGAAAATCCTAAAATCGTCGGCGTAGCGCACTATGTACATTTCTTTCAGATTAGTCTTGCGCATTGCTGCATATCCGTTGCTTTTAATAGTGCTTCCTTTTTGGTTCTTATGGACTGAATGCTTATAAATAGCAGGATTTTCTTCCCAGTTACTTTCTACCCAGTGGTCTAGTTCGTTCAAAACGATATTCGCCAGAAGTGGTGAAATGATTCCGCCTTGCGGCGTTCCTTTTCGCGGAAATATCAGCTCTCCATTTGGAAATTTGATTGGAGCTTTGAGCATTCGCAAAATTTTTCCCAGAAAATGCTTGTCTCTGATTCCCACTGTCCACATTTGCCGGATTAGCTTTTCATGATTCACATTGTCGAAAAAGCCCTTGATGTCAAATTCGATGACGTAGTGCAAGTGACTTTGTTGCAGTCTGTAGTAAGTATCTGCGATTGCATTTTCCACTGAGCAATTAGGTCTAAATCCGTAGCTGTGTTTGCTGAAATGTGCTTCGCATATCGGTTCCAATACTTGCTTGAAACATTGTTGAATCAATCTGTCAAAAATGCACGGAATTCCTAATGGTCTGGTTTCTCCGTTGGGTTTAGGTATATCTTTTCTCCTTATGGGCTTTGGTCTGTAACCTCTTTTTGTACCCGAAACGATATATCTGACTTTAGCGGTCACTTCTTCGGGCGTCATTTTGCCAATATCCGCTGTTGTCAATTTATCCGTTCCGGCTGTTTTGCTTCATGCGTTGTTTTTAATATTTCTGTACGCCAGCAAAATATTTTCTCTGCTAAGGACTAGCGGCATTAGGTTCGTAAAAGTTTCTCCGTTCTTCGCACTTTCGTACAGGTCGTTGTAAATGTTCTCCTTAGGCATAAGGCATCACCTCCTTAGGTGACCCTTTTTGTCTTGTACGAATCCTTATTCGATTGAGTGATTGATATGAAATTGTCAAAGACTTGTGCCCATTCCTCCATTCCTATTACAGGAACTTCACCGGTTCGAGCACTACTTTTCAGTACCGATTCAGCCGCTTATTGTTCTTCGTCGGCTTACTAACGTTCGGCACCTTTCCTTGTTCCGATAATCCTATCTTTGCATATAGCCTTAGGTTTTTGCTCTAAGCCTGCAAGCTTGAATGCGCCTGTAACACATTATGGCATTTCATACTTACAACTCTTACTTTGCCACACTTGCGACGATTTCTCGTCCCTTTGCATTTCTACAAAGTCCGATTTTAGACTCGTACATTCGCAAATTCGTCAGTTCCTCAAGGAACATTCTAACCATAGCTATTTTATAGACCCCCGGCATATAGGTAGCACCAACTGCCTCCAGTCAGCTTTCCTCAACTTTACTTGTTAGGGCTACTGTCTGCCGACTTCACCGAGCTTTTAACGGTTTCGCGCTAATCGGAGTATTAGGGAGGGCGTTTCAGGGCGTTGCTCCTTCATTCCACCCTTTGGATTATCAGTTCGTTGTCTTTTTCAAGCAATGCAGTAACTTTTCATTACTGAACAAGTCGCACTGTTTGTTCGCTCGTAATATCCTTGCTTATAGAAATCGAAATCTTTCGGGCATTTTTTGGCATTGCGACCTTTATATTTGCCAGCGGCTTGAGCGAGCTTAATACCTTCGCGCTGACGTTGCAAGAGCAATTCGCGTTCAAATTCAGCAATCGCGCCGAAGATGGTCAGCATAAACTTTCCCTGAGGAGTGGAAGAATCCAACTGTTCTTTGAGACTGCGAACTTTGACATCTTTTTTGGTGAGAGATTCGACGATATTGAGCAAATCGGTAGTGGAACGAGCAAGGCGCGAGAATTCAGAAACAATAAGTTCATCGCCTTCGCGGAGAAAATTCATCATCTCATCGAATTTGGGACGCATGGCAGATTTGGCAGAGACTTTATCGACAAAAAATTTTTCGACGCCAGCTTTTTCTTTAAGTTCGATAATCTGTCGTTCTTCACTTTGCTCGACGGTGGAAACGCGAACATATCCAACGCGCATAAAAAATCACCCCCGTCAAATTTTAATTCTTGACGGAGGATTTATCAATATGAGTTTAAGAAAAATATTTACGGAAGTAAAAGAAAATACGTTGAAGAATTTATGAACAGAGTAAGAGCCGAGAAAAATAGAAAGAGAAGTTGTAAAAGTAGGGAACACCTCAAAAAATTTTTTTGTGTGATATAATGCGTGGAAAAATTTTCT
>CAMJRX010000057.1 GCA_946408355.1 uncultured Selenomonadales bacterium | reverse complement strand
TTTCGTTTTACTTGTTGCTTCTGTTATTCACTTTTAATTTGCCAACAGCCCCTAGTATCCCCGACAAAGCCAACTCGCGAACATTATATGAGAATAGTCGCCGCATAGCCACTCGTTATGACAAATTAGCTGTCTGCTTTCTCAATTTTATTTTTCTTGATGCACTTTTGATTAAATTTTAGCGTTTACTAACACGCTCTAAACATTCTGACGATATAAAAGAACTTCGCGATTTGGAAGATTAAAATTTATAACTAAGCAAAAAAATCCCGTCGCTCGATTGAGTGGCGGGGAAATTTTTTGTACGAAAATTTTTATGCGCGTTCGATATAACTGCCGGTGCGCGTGTCGATTCTAAGAACGTCGCCCTCGTTGATAAACAGCGGCACACGAACGACATAGCCGGTCTCAAGCGTGGCATTTTTTGTTGCGCCGGTGGCAGTATTGCCCTTGACGGCAGGTTCACATTCGGTAACTTTAAGCTCGACGCTGTTGGGAAGGTTAACGCCGATAATGCGCCCCTTAAACGTCTGCAAGTTGACTTCCATATTTTCCATTAAGAAATTGAGCGCATTGCCGAGTTGCTCTTTGTTGAGTTCAATTTGCTCGTAAGTCTCAACGTCCATGAAAGTATATTGCCCGTCGGATTCGTAGAGGAACTGCATTTTGCTGGTATCGAGGCGGGCGGGCGGCATTTTCTCGTTGGGGTTGAAAGTGCGCTCGACGACTGCGCCAGTCTCCACATTTTTAATTTTCGTGCGAACAAACGCCGCGCCTTTGCCGGGCTTGACGTGCTGGAACTCGACGACTTGCCACGCCATGCCGTCAATCTCAATCGTTAAACCAGTCCGAAAATCTGTACTTGAAATCATATTCTTACCTCCAATTTAGTTGTTAGCAGTCAGGTTAGTAGATTAATAGAACAGCTCCACTACTAACCTACTAATCTTTTTACCTAATAACCTACAATTCAATCAAAGTTTTAGGCGAACGGGTTAAAGCTTGCGCCTTGCCGCTCGTTACCAAAACTGTATCTTCAATTCTCACGCCGCCGAAATTTTCAATGTAAATGCCAGGCTCGTCAGTTATAATCATATTCGGCAAAAGTTTTTCGCATTTACTTAGCTTGCTTAAACGCGGTTCCTCGTGAATTTCTAAGCCGACGCCGTGCCCTAAGCCGTGAACAAAAAATCTTCCATAACCGGCATTATCCAACCGCTCGCGAACTGCCGCGTCAATTTCTTTACCGCCCTTACCCGCCGTGATAATTTCTAAGCCGTAAAGTTGCGCGTCGAGGACAAGATTATAAATTTTTTTCTGTTCGTCCGAAGCTCGCCCAACGCAAATCGTCCGCGTAATGTCAGAACAATAGCCGTTGTAAATCGCGCCGAAATCCATAGTTACGAGTTCGCCCGCGCGGATTTTTTTATCAGTTGCAGTGCCGTGTGGTAGACTTCCGCGCCAACCAGAAGCGACAATCGTTGTAAAGGAGGGTGTTTCAGCACCGAGCTTTCGCATAAAATATTCCAGATCCGCCGCAATGTCAATCTCGCGAATACCAGGTTTTATGACTTCCAAAATTTTTGTAAAAGCGTCGTCAGCAATCTTGCATGCCTTGCGAATATTTTCAATTTCCGCCGCGTCTTTAACTTGTCGCAACGTGTCCAGCTCAACCGATTTAAATTCAACGTCGGCAAGTTCTTTTTTTAAATAGCTGTGATGAGCAACCGTCATAATTAAACCTTCAAATCCGATTTTTTTACAGCCGGAAATTTTTATTTCGTCGACTATTTTTTTATAAAGCCCTTCGGTTTGCTCGACCAGCGTAAAATTTTTCGCTTGAATAATTGCTTGCTCGGTATATCGCCCGTCAGTTATAAGCTTGCGAAAATTTTTCCCGATAAGCAATGCGGAACTGTCGCCTTGAAAGCCGCTGAAATATTTTACGTTGGGAATTTTCGTAATTAAGAGCGCGTCAACTTCCTCGACGGACATTTTTTCGTAAAGATTAATTAATCGCCTGTTCATTTGGTGTCCTTTTGAATTTTGCGAATAGCAACGTCAAGCGCGGCAATGTAGCTGTCGACGCCGAAGCCGCAAATTTGTCCCATAACGACCGGTGAAATAACCGACGTGCGACGGAACTCCTCGCGGCGGTGAATATTCGACAAATGAATTTCAATCACGGGAACGGGCACAGCTGAAATCGCGTCGCGCAAAGCAATGCTGTAGTGTGTAAGTGCGCCCGCGTTCAGCAAAATAAAATCATAACGCCCGCGAGCTTTTTGAATCGCTTCGACTAGTTCGCCCTCAAAATTCGACTGCAGAAAGTCAATCGTGTCAACGCCCGCCTCATTTGCCCTTTGGCGCAAAATTTCATTTATATCGTTGAGCGTTGTCCGTCCGTAAATTTCCGGCTCTCGTGTGCCCAGCAAATTTAAATTTGGTCCGTTTAAAACCAAAATTCGCTTGACGTTAACGCCGTCAGTGTTTGATTGCAAATTTATCCTCTCCTTCCACGACGGGCAAGTCGCTAAATTCAAGACTTGTTATCTTAATTCGCCCGTTGCCCTTTTTTATTTGTTCAATAAGCTGTTCTATAATCGGAGCCGTGCCCTGCAATTACATTATTAAAGAACCGTCACGCATTTTTCTTACCCAACCTGTAGCGTCTAAAAGGTTGGCGCAAGCTTGCACGAAATATCTAAAACTTACGCCTTGATGCGACCTTTAGCCATAACTCTCTTGCGAACTTTGTTAATATCGGATTGCAAATTTATTCTCTCCTCCGACGACTGGCAAATCGGAAAGTTCAAAGTTGGTAACTTTAATCCAATCGTTGCCTCGTTTTATTTTAGCAATTAAACGTTCGATAATTTCAGGCTCGCCTTGCAGTTCCATAGTAACAGAACCGTCGCTCATATTTTTTACCCAACCTGTTATGCCCAAAGCTTTAGCGTTGCTTTGAACAAAAAATCTGAAACCGACGCCTTGAACGCGACCTTCAGCACGTCCCGCCTTACGAACGGCATTTTCAAGATTAACCGGTGTGACAGGTTCGGCGTCCTCGTTACTGCCGCCAAAAATATTACTCCAAAAACTCATAGTTCTCAAATCCTTTCTAACGGGCAAGTAATACGCATTCATTGTAATTTTTATAGTACGGTTCTAAACCCAAAAGTGCAAGCTTTTGTTGAAACTCTTCATTCACGGCAAAGGGTTCGTCTTCAATCGAAACATGATATTGACGCAATGCAAATTCATATGTGGTATTTAAAGCTTTAACGAAATTCATCAGCGTCCAAAAGTCATCCCACTTATGATAAACACAAATCGCAAGAATAGGTTTGAAACGGGCAATTGTAGTTGTCGCGCCTTTTAAAGCGTCAAGTTCCGAGCCTTCCACGTCTAATTTAATAAAGTCGACACGTGGCAAATTTTTTTCGCGGACATATTCGTCAAGTGTTATAATTTTTGCAACCTCTGAACCATTCACGTCAAGGTGCGTGGAACCGCCATTCAATGGAATATAATTTGCTGTGTGCTTGTGAGAACCAAGTCCAAAATTTTCCAAGATAAAATTTTTTTGCTTGGCGATCTGCGCGGCATAATTGAAAAGATTTTTATCAAGTTCAAAGCCGTAAACTTTAAAGCCGCGCTCGGTAAATCTCATGCAAGTTCCGCCGTCGTAGGAGCCACCGTCAATGACAATCGCGCCTCGTTCTGGGATAAAACCGGGCGTCATATAATGCGAATTATTTGAGTGATGAATTTTATCAAGACGATTTGAGACATTGCCGAGCCAATAGCCACGAAAAGTTTTTTTGGATTCTTCGTCAATCAACGAGTCGTAAAATTTTTTCAGCGCGGGCAAATTTTTTATAAAAGTATTATAAATTTCGATCGTGTTGTTGCGTTCGGGATAAAGAATTTTACTAGCAGGAAAATTTTTTGCGGCAAAACGAGCATCAACGGCATTGATCGTAAAAATATATTCGGGGCGTAAATGCTGATTAATCGCGTCATGTACGGAGATAATTTCGAAGTCCGCAGTCAAATCGGATATAACTTCGGGTAAAGTGATAAATGAAGTCAAATTGAGCTGAGTAGCAAAATTTTTTGCCACGTTAAGAGAATTTTCCGTGTTAATAACGGATAGCATCGCGACGGGAATTTTATGCGTGGTGAGATTGTTTAAAACTCTGTCGTAACATTCTTCGTGCATGTCTTTGATAAGTTCGATAAATTTTTCCATATTCAATTATTCCTCTTCATAATTGACCAAATTTCAACTGGCTCAACGACGGGAATTTTCACGATTTGTTGGGCGTGCGGCGCGGAAAAAATTTCTGTACCGTCCTCGCCGCGCATTGAAGTTATTATCTGCGAAAAAGTTTTTCCCGTCGGTTGAAAAAATTCCACGCGCTGATTGACTTCAAACTTGCCGCGCTGTTCAATCGTCGCCGTCATTGTTTTAGCGTCAAAAGCTCTAATAATTCCTAAAAAATCAGAGGCACGGCTCGGTTTTGACGTTGAATAAATTTCAGTCGGTTTGCCGTCGCTTAAGAAAAATCCCGTCGTATATGGTCGATGTGCAATTTTATTAAGCTCGTCAAGCCATTCGCTACGAACGCTAAAATTTCCGTTGAAGTAAGAATCAATCGCCGCCCGATAAACTTTGACGACGCCAGCCACATAGTTAACACTCTTCATACGACCTTCAATTTTTAGTGACGCAACGCCGCTTTGAATAACTTTATCAAGATATGGAAGCAGACATAAATCCTTAGAGTTCATGACGTAGGAGCCGCGTTCGTCTTCGCCAACAGGAAAAAATTCACCAGCTCGCATTTCTTCCACTAAATTATATTTCCAGCGGCAGGAATGAGTACATGCGCCTTGATTCGCGTCGCGCCCCGTCAAAAACTTCGACAGCCAACAACGCCCCGAATACGATATACACATTGCCCCATGAACGAAAATTTCTAATTCCGCCGCGCAGTTTTGTTTAATGTCCAAAATTTCTTCGCGGGTAAGTTCGCGGGCTAAAACAATTCTGCTTGCGCCTAAGTCGTGAAAAAATTTCGCCGCCCGCCAATTCGTGACGTTTGCTTGGGTGCTGATATGAAATTTTAAGTTCGTCTCTTTAACCAGATTTAAAACGCCCAAATCGGAAACTAAAACCGCGTCGACGCCCGCGCTGTCCAGAAATTTCAAGTAGTTAGCTAGCGCGTCAAGGTCAGCGTTGTGTGCGAAGATATTAACCGCCGCATAAATTTTCTTGCTACGCTCGTGCGTGAAGTCGACGGCTTGTAAAATTTCGTCGCGTGTGAAGTTGTCGCCGAACGCACGCAAGCTAAAATTTTTTCCGCCGAAATAAACAGCGTCCGCTCCATAAATTAATGCGGCTTGCAACTTCTCAAAATTCCCTGCAGGTGCAAGCAGTTCAGGTTTAGTCATTGGGCATCCTCACAAAAATTTTTTTAACATTAAATCGCGGTGAATAAATTTAAAATATCGAATGGCACGGCGCGTTAACTATTCCGCCGCTTTTAAAGCGGTCGCGGCTTGCAACTTCTCAAAATTCCCTGCAAGCGCGAGCAGTTCAGGCTTAACGATATTGATTGACAAGATTCAAATGCTCTTCGTAAGTGTAAGCGTAATGATTGTGTCCGAGCTTATCGGCGACAAAATAAAGATAGTCCGTTTCGGCAGGGTGCAAAACAGCCTCAATCGACGCCATGCCGGGATTGGCAATCGGTCCAGGCGGCAAGCCCGTATGCTGATAAGTGTTATATGGCGAATCAATTTGCGTGTCCTCGATTGAAACTTCAACTTTGGGCGTGTCCATTAAATATTGTAACGCCGCGTCGGTTTGCAACGGCATGTTTAACTTGAGCCGCTTTAACAAAACTTGCGCGACAATCGGGCGGTCTTCAGGGTAACGAACTTCGCGTTCAACTAGCGAGGCCAAAGTTATTAAATCGTAAACCGATAAGCCCATTTTTTCAGCAGTAACACGCATTGTCGGCGTTACTCTGTCATCAAAATTCGCCGCCATAAGATTTAAAATTTCGTCAATGTCAATGTCACTCTCGACGTTATAAGTGTCAGGGAAAAGAAATCCTTCCGCCGCGAAAAAAACATTTTGCCGCTTGCGCATGTAGTCATAGGGCGCGAAATCCTCTGCCGCTTTAAGGAACTCGTCTTTATCGGCTAAGTCAAGATTGTAAAGCCGCTCGGCAATCTCCTTGACGCCAAAACCTTCCGGCACCGTGAAGCGCACAAATTTTTTCTCGCCCGTCAAAAGTTTCTCGAAAACTTCTTCATCAGACATGCCAACGGTAAACGTATAAGAGCCAGGACGAAATTTATCATCGTAGCCATAAAAACGCGCAAGAAGTCTAAACCTCAACGAGCTGTCTATTATATCTTTTTCTACCAATCGGTCAGCAATTTCCGCTGTCGAAATGCCCTCGCGAATTTTTACATTGATACGTTTTTCCTCTTCCGTAGTGGTTTCAGTCGTCGTCTCGGATTGAACGGGCTGTTCAATATGCGCAATAGTCGGGTCAGCGAAAACCAACACCGCGCCGATAACTATTACGCAAGCAAACACTACGCCTGCCACTGTCGCCACATATCGCAAAGAAATTTCCTCTTTTAAGTCGCTTAAAGAAAGGTTGAGCTTTTCGCGAAAAGTTTTCTTGCCTTCGCGGCGTGAGGGAATTTTTAATTGCTTAGTGTCGGCGTCGCTGGAAAATTTTTTATCGTCGGGCTCGTTACTCATTCTTCCTCATCCAAAAGTTTTTCATAAGCCTCTTGAACTTTCTCAAATTCCTCGTCCGTCGGCTCGATATATTCTTCCTCGCCATTTGCGTTAATGATAATTTTGGCAATGATAACGTCATCATCTTCGCAACCGCAATCACAACCACAGCCGCAATCGCAGCCCGCCTTGTGCTTATCGTCTTTAACTTCCACCAACAGCGCAAAATTTTCGCCGTCAACGGGGATAATCATTTCTTCGACGTAATAAAAAACATTGCCGTCCTCGTCAGTCATTTCAATTAAAACACCGTCGTCTAAAATTTCTTCACGTTTTTTATCTGCCATTTATTAATCTCCTCTCCTGCTATCCAAATATCCTTGCAGAATATAAACCGCAGCCATTTTGTCGATAACTTTTTTGCGTTTCTTACGACTTAAATCCGCCTCGATTAAACTTTTCGCCGCCGCGACGGTACTCAAGCGTTCGTCCCAAAAAATTTGATTGACTTCGGGGAACGTCGCGCAGATTTTTTCCGCAAATTTTCTTACAAGCTCGCAACGATTGCCTTCGGTGCCATCCATATTTTTTGGCAAGCCGATTATAAAAGTCGTCGCCTCAAAACTTTTAACGAGTTTGCCGAGCCGTTGTAAGTCATTTTTATTGGAGGTGCGGCGGATTGTTTCGACGCCTTGCGCGGTTATGCCAAGTAAATCACTTGCCGCAACGCCGATTGTTTTATCGCCAATGTCAAGAGCCAAAACCCTCACCTTTTGCCCTCCAATCGCTCAAGATAACTGCGCACAAGTTCTTCTAAAAGTTCGTCGCGCTCAACCTTGCGAATTTGACTACGCGCTTCAAGATAACTTGTCACATAGGCGGGGTCGCCGCTTAAAAGATAGCCAACCAGTTGATGCACGGGATTATAGCCCTTTTCTGTCATAGCTTTGTATGCGTTCTTTATGACTTTCTGCGCGCGATTTTCCTCAACGCCGAAACTAAACATTCTGGTTTCGTCGCTTACGGTTTTGGTCTCGTCTCCGCTCATGAAATCAACTCCTTTACAAACTGCCAATTTACTCCGCGCATTTTACACCAAAAAAGCGACATGTGACAAGAAAAACTTTTGCCGATTGACTTTGAAGAATTACCTGTTAAACTTACAGCTGAATTTCAAATAAAGGAGTTAAGAAAATGAATAGCATTACAATGACGGTTCCGGTAACGGTAAAGGCAAAACTCACGGAAAAATTGCGTGCGCGGCTCGTTGACGAGGCAGTTAAAGTCGCCGAACAAATGGAGCTTGAACTCAAGCAGATTAACATTGACATGCAACGCGAACTGGACAGAAGTCCTCAACATGAGCCGCAGATTAGAGAGTTCTTTAGCAGGGAAATGGCACCGCGTCAAGGGCGTCTGGACGAGGCACACCATCGAAAGGAAACTTTTGAGAAATTGGCACTCGGCGCGGAAATCGTTCAAGGCACGACGGAACGGCAAGTGGAGCTTAAAGTTGGCGACAATCTGCGCGAGGCTATGAACGTAGAAATTTTGGTGGAAGATGACAAAATCATTGCAATCCGTAGCTAAAATAATTATCGGGAAAGTCGGCGCGGCTCGTGGGCTTGACGGCACGTTGAAAATAATTCCGCTGACAGATTTTGAGAGACGCTTTGACGCCTTAGAAAAAATTTCTGTCGGCGGGAAAATTTTCCGTGTCGAGGAAATCAAACACATTGGCGGACAACTTTTTATAAAATTCGCTGGCGTTGACAATCGGGAATCTGCGCGGGCTTTGACGAATAAATTTTTGACAGTAGACAGAAAAGACGCCGCGCCGCTTAACGACGGAGAATTTTATACGTTTGATATAATTGGCTGTGAAGTTTTCGACGGCGATAAAAAACTCGGCACTGTTACCAACGTCCTCAAAACCGGTAGCAACGACATTTTCGAGGTTGACGGAAATATTTTAATCCCCGCGCTAAAAGCTGTCGTTAAGTCGATTGACATTTCCGCTAAAAAAATTTCGGTTAACTCAAATGCTTATTAACATCATTACACTTTTTCCCGAAATGTTCGCGGGCGTCTTCGGTGAGAGCATAATCAAACGTGCCGTCGAGAAAAATATTTTAGATATACGCTTTACACAACTGCGCGACTTCGCCTTTGACAAACACAGGCAAGTTGACGATTCACCGTTCGGAGGCGGCGCGGGTATGGTTTTAAAGCCTGAACCCGTCTATCGTGCCGTGCGTGATGTGTTGAGTAAATCCGACGAAAATTTTTCGCGCAAGATAATTATCACTGACCCAAGCGGCGAGGTATTTACTCAAGCTAAAGCAAAAGAACTTGCCGCGCTTGACCAGATTATTTTTATCTGCGGACATTACGAGGGCTTTGACGCTAGGATTTACGATTTGGCTGACGAATTAATTTCAATCGGCGATTACGTGTTAACGGGCGGCGAATTGCCCGCAATGGTTATCGTCGACGCAATGGCGCGAATGTTGCCCGACGTTTTAGGCTCGGCGGAATCAGCCACAACAGATTCATTTTTCGACGGCATGTTGGGTTATCCGCAATACACGCGCCCGCGAGATTTCGAGGGAAAATTAGTGCCCGAAGTTTTGTTGTCGGGACATCACGCAAAAATAAAAAAATGGCGCGAAGAGCAAGCACTGAACCTGACACGCCTTAGGAGGCCTGAATTGATAAAATGCCAAATCCAAAATATGCGCTGATTGCCATCGGTATTATGCTTTTGTTGATTGGCGGCGGTATCTTTGCTAGTCGGAGCTGGTATCAACACAAGCAATTAAGCGAAAACCCTGCAATCCTTGCTAGGCAAGCAGTTGAAGCGCACGACCTCGAAACATTTAGACGATATGTCGACCTCGATAAACTGATTGATTCGGCGGCGGAAGAAATCTTAACTGAGCAAATTAACTCAACGCTTGCCCCTACGGCTTATTCAATGGACGAACTGCAAAGCCAATACGATAAATTAAAGCTGGACTTCGTAAATAATGCGCGGTCGGCGGCGGAAGAATACATTTCGACAGGAAAGGTAACGTTCCCTAACAACTTGACTGACGCGCAGAAATTTCTAAAAAAATCGGGTGTGGCGACTTGCGAGATTAAAAGTATTGCCAAGCCTATGCAGGGGGACGACTCCCGAATTGTAACGATAATGATTCATAATCAGCACATGAAGTTCAATTTTGAGGTTGAATTGACGTTGGAGCTTGCAGGGGAAGATGAATGGCGAATCACGGACGCTAAAGGTTTTGGCGACTATTACAAAGGCTATCGTCGTATGCTAAGGCGCAAGTTAGATTCGCTCAACGCTCCGATTGCCCGCGAAATGGATTCAACATTCAAGGTTAAAAGTTTCAGCATAAAGAACGAGGGTAGCGACGAGTACGGCTTCTCCCAGACGCTGAACATTGAGATAAAAGCTAGCGTTCTTTCCGATAAACCGCTTGCTCAAGTTCACGGCGATATTGTCCTCTACGGTAAGGACGACAGCGAAAGCCGCACGCCCTTTGTTGTCGACATAACGAACCGTGCGCAAGGCTTGCAAACCTTCAACGTGATGAAAACTTTAAATCCGTTTGTTCGCGCTGACGCTGACGCAATGAAACACGGCTTTAAGAAAAACGATATTCACATCGAAGTTACGGAAATAATTTTTGCAGACGGCACGAACTTAAAACAGCTTGACAGTTTGCCCGAAGATTAACGATTCTAACAGCTGACAGCTAGAAGCTAACAGCTAAAAAGTAGGTGTTGTTTTGGAAAATAATAGTCTTAGACATGACGGATTAAATCTTTCCAACGTCGAAGATTTACAGCAGAGTTATTCGGCGGCTAAAAACGCTTTCGAGCAAGCCGAGTGCGGCACGATTAAATTTGTCGTTATTAAGCTTGCGCCGGATCGCATAAAAGATATTCAAGTTCTTAAGGATTATATTCAACTTTGCACCGACAACGACGCAAAGCCTGTTGGCGTAGTTTTTCCCGTTTCACAAACGACTAGAAAGACCTACAGTAAAAAACTTTTAAACGATTTCCGCGATATGATTCGTCAGCTTGAAAAAAATTCCGAGTTCTTTTGCGTTGATATGTTCGATTTAAGTTTAGGGCAAGATTATTTTTCCGACGCGACGCATTTAAATCCCAAAGGAATTATGACCGCAAATGCTCTTCTTACCTTAAAACTTTACACGAAAAATCTTATACCCGCAGAAAATTTTTGTGACTTGAGCTACGGATTTTTTAATCGGCTGGCGTTGATTGCGCCAAAAGATGAATACAATGCGTTGATGGAAAATGTTTTCAAAGCGTCCGCGCAGATAATTCGTAGCAAAGATAAAATTAAAGTCGGTTTTGTGCTTTATGATTCGGCGATATGGTGCGGTGACGAGCTTTATAATTATTTTGCTCAAGATGAACGTTTTGAGGTGACGATTTACCTTTGCTTGCGAGCCGATACAGCTAACATGGAACTTGTCCGGCGAGCTTTTCTGTACAGCCTTAAACAGTTTGAAACGCACAAATTAAAAGTTGTTCCGATTAAAGAACGCAATGAACCGATTCCCGCGCAGGACATTTTTATTTTCTTGACGCCGTATTTCGCAGTATTGCCCATTGCGTTGCACCCCGCCAATATCGCCGCCAAAACTTTGATTGCATACGTGCCCTACGGTTTCAGTGCTTTGAAATACAACGTTGCTAACCATATGATGTCCCGCTTTGTGTGGAAATTTTTCTTTACGTCAAAAGTTGCGCTGGAAACTTACGATAGACTTTGCAAGGTCGGGATGCCTCGCGGCTTATACAGCGGCTATCCTAAGACAGATATTTTCTTCGACAAGAGCGCAAAGTTTCATTTCGATTGGAAGATGACACACCCCGACGCGAAGAAAATTATTTACGCGCCGCATTGGTCGATAAATTCCAACTCAAATTACGCAACCTTCCAATGGAACTTTAAGTTTATGTACGAATTCGCTAAAGCGCACCCCGAAATTTCATGGGTATTCAAGCCTCACCCGAATTTACTTTTCTCGGCAATCACAGAAAAAGTTTTTCCTTCCGCTGAGGCGTTCAAGGAATATCTGCAGGAGTGGGATAACTTGCCCAATGCATTATTCTACACAGGAGCTTATTATCAAGACATTTTCGCCACTTCCGACGGCATGATTCTTGACAGTTGCTCTTTCCTCGTCGAATATCAATTTGTAGATAAGCCGATGATTTTCTTGACCCGCGCAGGCGAACAGTTTAATAAGATAGGCGACGCGATTTTAAAGGCGTCGTATACTGTCGACGGGCGCGATTTGAATGGCATTGCCGAACTTATGCAGAAAGTTTTTATCGAGGGTAAGGACGATAAAGCCGCTAAGCGCAAAAAAGTTTTCGACGAATATATTAACTACCCAAAATATACCGGCATGTTGGCAAGCGAATTTATTTACAAAAATATTGCTGACGAATTTTAATATTTACAAAAAAATTGCCCGCCGACTTCGACGAGCGATTTTTATTTTCGTGAATATACAATCCAAGTGCAACAAATAAAAAACTCATAGTTTCCTGCTAAAATGTTTGTAACCATACCAAAAAAGGCAGGATGAACAATGAATTACAAACATCTTAGCATAGACGAGCGAGAAAAAATACTGTTTTATCTGGCTGATGGACTATCTCTTTGCAAAATAGCTCATCGACTCGGCAGGAACAAATCAACCACAAAGGCAAATCGCGCCATAGCAAAAACTACGTAGAAAAACGCGGAAAAATAAAGATAAGCAATCTATTGTCGCAAAGACCGAAAGAGGCAAATGAGCGCACTCGATTTGGCGATTTTGAGGCGGACACTATTGTAGGCTTAATGGATAGTAAGACGGTTGCGCAAGCAATGATAAAATTGTTGAGAAACCAACCATTGTGTTCAATAACACCGGACAGAGCGAAAGAGTTTTCAGACCACAAGCTCGTTACAAAGGAGTTGGGAGTAGAGTTTTATTTTCCGCCACCGCATCACCCTTGGGAAGGCGGCACCAATGAAAACACTAAAGGTTTGTTGCGAGAATATTTTCCTAAAGGTTACGATTTCAATGACCTGAGCGAGAAAACTTTAGAAGCGGTGGTTGAGCAACTTAACAAACGTCCGCGAAAATGTCTGGGTTACAAATCACCGTGGGAAGTTTGCTTTTCAAAGTCATTGCA
>CAMJRX010000056.1 GCA_946408355.1 uncultured Selenomonadales bacterium | reverse complement strand
CGCCGCCAAGCCCCGTGTCAATGCCGTAATTGGCAAGCGTCAAGTCGTAAACCGTTGTGACTAATTTCACGCCGTTGGAAGTTTTAATTTTCTTAACGGGAATGGCACGAGTTATCATCGGATTTTCGCCACGGTCGTTTCCAAAGTAAGGCAATAAAATTTCTACAACGTCGTCACGCTCTTTTAAAATCGACAGCTTAGGACGAATCGCCTCGCCCGTGTCAGAATTTTCCTCGCGCAAGTTCCATTTATTTTGCCTGTCCCAACGGTCGCCCATTGTGCCGTTCGGAATAACGAGTTTTCCGCTAATTTCGTCGATAACGTAATGTTTAAATTCGGCGTGCTTGTCATTGCGTCCAAAGTCCTTAGCGTTTAAAAATCTGCCGAGTTGATATTTGCCATCGCGTTCGTCAATCGTAACTAAAAATGGGAAGTCATTATACTTCCTCGAATAGTCAATGAAAAATTCTGCAGGCTCGCCCCAATAATATTCCTTTAAAATGACATGCCCCATAGCCATTGCCAACGCGGAATCGGAGCCGGTTTTTAAACTAATCCACGTGTCAGCGACGGCAGTTGATTCGGCGTAGTCAGGCGCGATTGATACGACTTTCGTACCTTTATAGCGGACTTCCGTCAAAAAATGCGCGTCGGGAGTTCGTGTTTGCGGAACGTTTGAACCCCAAGTAATTATGTAGCCTGCGTTGTACCAGTCGCTACTTTCCGGAACGTCGGTTTGGTCGCCCCAAACTTGAGGGCTTGCAGGAGGCAAATCAGCGTACCAATCATAAAAACTTAAACCCGCGCCGCCGAGCAGTTGAATAAATCTCATGCCGCCCGCATAACTCAACATTGACTTAGCGGGAATAACGGAGAATCCAAAAATTCTGTCGGGGCCGTATTTTTCGGCGGTGTGAAGAACACTTGCCGCAACGAGTTCTGAAACTTCGTTCCAATTTGAGCGCACGAAACCGCCCATGCCGCGAGCTTCTTTGTAGCGTTTCATTTTGGACGGATCGTTAGCTATTGATTGCCACGCCTCGTAAGCTGTTGGAAATTTTTTCCGCGCCTCCCGCCAAAGTTCAGCAAGTTCACCGCGCAGATACGGATAACGAATTCTATGCGGGCTGTAAAGATACCACGAAAAACTTGCACCACGAGGACAGCCGCGAGGTTCAAAGTCGGGCATTTCCGGCGAAGTTTCGGGGTAATCGTGCACTTGATTTTCCCACGCAACTAATCCGTTCTTGACGTAAATATTCCAACTGCAAGAGCCGGTACAGTTTACGCCGTGCGTTGAGCGAACGCATTTATCGAACGACCAGCGGTCACGATACATATTTTCCCAGTCGCGCCCGCCCTTGTTTATCTGCTGATGTTCGCCGCGCTCCAGAGGACTCAGATATTTTAGTTTCTTTAAAATGTTGCCCACGCTATCACTCTCCTTTTGCCGCGATTGTAGCAAAAAAAATTCCTATCGAAAGTGATTAATATCACTGCCGAAGGATTTTTGTCTGTTGAAGAAACGGGCTAATAAATTATGAATCTCGCCAATCCCTACGTCCGCGAACTATAAACTTGCGGATTGCGGCGCGTTGGTTGATTTAGGAATGCCGCTAAAGAACATGCAAACCCTTCGCTTGTGAATTATTTGCCACACGACAAATCAAGTGAATGATTGAGGAGCGATTAACCGCATTTAATTTGTAGTCTACGTAAAAGCATTTAAAATGGCGTAGTGGTGCGAAATTTAGCGTCATTATGCATTTGATTTCAATTAAATTTTTAATGAAAAACTAAAATTCTATATGAGTGCAAACTTTTATTGATGTTACAAAATCTGCTATCGAGCAGGGTTGAAATAATTTTATCTGGAATTAGAAAAACTAAACCTTACCTACCGCCTCAAGATACACTAAAGGCGGCAATGTTTTATCAATGAATGGCGAAGTTTGGATTGTGCCGCCTGGAACGCTCAATGGGGCAATTTTTCCGACTACAATATTTTTTATGATTAAAATAAAGCCCTCGCCAAATTTGACAAGGACTTTATAGGTTGTGTTGGTAGACTACAAAATTTTTAAAAAGTTTTCTGTGTTGTAGCTTAAAGAATAGAACGATAAATTTCGGCGATTTGTTCCTTAGTAACGTCGCGAGGATTACCAGGAGTGCAAGCATCTGCAAGAGCTGATTCCGCTAAAAAGTCTATATCTTTATCCTTGACGCCGAGTTCAGACAATTTAGTCGGTATTCCAACGTCTGTGCTAAGTTTTGCAACGGCGTCGATTGCGGCGGCGCGATATTCCTCTTGCGTCATATCGTCAACATTAGGAACACCCATAGCGCGGGCAACTTCTCTGTATCGTTCACCAGTTGCAGGCGCATTGAATTTCAAAACGGGAGCAAGCAAGATTGCACAAGCTGTTCCGTGCGGAATGTCGTAAACCGCGCTCAACGGGTGCGCCATAGAATGATCTATACCTAATCCGACATTTGAGAAACCCATACCCGCGATATATTGACCAAGTGCCATTGCCTCGCGACCTGCAGGATCACCTTTAACGGACTTTCTAAGGTTCTTAGAAATAATTTCAATCGCCTTAAGGTGAACCATATCGGTAAGTTCCCAAGCGGCTTTCGTAATGTAGCCTTCAATCGCGTGAACGAGTGCGTCCATACCCGTTGCCGCGCAGAGTTTAGCCGGCATTGAGGCGCACATTTCCGAATCGACTACGGCAACGACAGGAATATCTTTCGGGTCAACGCAGACGAATTTGCGATTTTTCTCAACGTCGGTAATGACATAGTTGATTGTAACCTCAGCGGCAGTTCCGGAAGTCGTAGAGACAGCGATAATCGGTAAACACTTATTTTTAGTCGGCGCAACGCCCTCAAGACTGCGCACATCGGAAAATTCGGGATTGGTCATGATGATTGCGATTGCCTTACTGGTATCGATAGCCGAACCGCCACCGACGGCAACGATTATGTCCGCGCCGCATTTCTTACAGAACTCAACGCCAGTTTGAACGTTCTCGATTGTCGGGTTAGCTTTGATGTTGTCATAAATCTCGAAATCAACGCCCGATGCCGTCAAAAGCTCCGTAACCTTAGTTGCGACTTTGAACTTGATTAAGTCTTTGTCGGTGACAAGCATAACTTTTTTGCAAGCGCGACTTTTGATTTCCGCGGGGATTTCTTTAATCGCACCAGGTCCGAAATAAGACGTTTCGTTTAAAATAATTCTGTTAACCATGATAAATCCTCCTAATAAAATGCACATAAACTAAAAATATATTACCATAAGTTGCCAACAATTACAATGAAATTTATAGAGAAAACTTGCAAAAAAAATGACTGCCTTTTTAGACAGCCGATTTTTTTATCTGTCGATACGTTTAATATCTGCACCAAGACTTACAAGTTTTTGAACTAAATTATCATAGCCGCGATCAATGTGGTGAATATAACCGACTTGCGTTTCACCCTCTGCAACGAGAGCCGCCAAAACAATCGCGGCACCTGCGCGGAGGTCAGTCGCTTTAACTTGACAACCCGTCAATTTTTCCTGCCCTTCGACAACAGAAGTGCGTCCGTCAATTTTAATTCTCGCGCCCATACGCCGGAGTTCGTCAACGTGCATAAAACGATTTTCAAAGACAGTTTCAGTTACCATGCTCGTACCTTGCGAAATCGTCAGCATTGCCATAAATTGAGCTTGCATATCAGTTGGGAAACCGGGATACGGTAAAGTTTTTATGTCGACGGCACGCGGACGCCTGTCGCAGATAACTCGAATTCCGTCAACGTCCTCAATAACTTTAACGCCTGCCTCTTTTAATTTAGCGATAACGGGCTTTAAATGTTCGCTGATAGCGTTGGCAATGTAAACGTCGCCTCGCGTCATAGCGGCGGCAATCATATAAGTACCAGCCTCGATACGGTCGGGAATTATTGTGTAGTCGCGAGCAATTAATTTCGGTGCGCCCTCAACTTTAATGACATTGGTTCCTGCGCCGCGAATTTTTGCGCCCATGATATTTAGATAATTTGCTAAGTCGACAATTTCCGGCTCCTGCGCGGGGTTTTCGATAACCGTTTGCCCTTGCGCCATTGACGCCGCCATTAAAATATTTTCCGTTGCACCGACGCTTGGGAAGTCCAGATAAATTTGCGCACCCTTTAAGCCTTCCGGAGCAACTGCCTCAATATAGCCGTGCCCTATTGAAATTTTCGCGCCGAGAGCCTCAAAGCCTTTCAAGTGCAAATCAATAGGACGAGTTCCAATCGCGCAACCTCCAGGCAAAGAAATTTTCGCACTTCCGAGCCGCGCCAAAAGTGGACCCATTATTAAAAACGATGCCCGCATTTTTCTAACTAAATCATACGGCGCAGTTATATTTTTAATCGACGAGGCATCGACGAATAATTTATTATTTTCCGGTTCGTGGCGAACTTTAACGCCAAGTGTACGCAAAACTTCGCTGATTGTGCGCACGTCGTCTAAGTTCGGCACTTCGTCCAAACAAGTTTCTCTATCTTGACCTAAGAGCGTCGCCGCAATGACAGGGAGCACAGCATTTTTCGCGCCGCTGATTTTTACGGTGCCGCTCAATCGATTTCCGCCTTTTATTACAAGTCTTTCCAAAAATCTCAATCCTCCTGTTGCGTCAAACTTTCTCGACGCTTAAGGTAGTGCGCATGACGTTATCAATTATATAGTTCGTGTCAACTTTGCTATCGACTTTTTTGGAGATTATGCCTTCCTTTTTAAGTCTAGCTTGCGCCCGTTTAGCTTGAGCAATTTCCTTGCGAATTTGTTTATCGGTTTTGGGTTCGTTAGAGCCGCCGATTTCGACGACTAATTGATTGTTCTTGCCGGTCTTGAGGAAGTCTCTAATTTTTTCCTCGTAACTTTTATTTGAATCCGCCGTAACAAGTCCCGCGTTCGTCATTGCTTGAGTAACGGGAACGAGTGCGCCGCCGTGAATTTCCAAAGCCAAACTTCCTTGATGAGCCGTCAAAGGCACGGTGTAAGGCAGAATAACTTTTTCCGTCGGCTTGCGATAAGGTTGCAACTCAACCATTAAATTAATCGTCTCGCCGGGCTTAACGGATTTTTTTTCGGGCGTGATAGAAACGATTGACGCAGTACGACGCTCCGTTTCAAAAGAAATATTCACGTCGACGCCGAAAATATTTGATTCTTCCTTAGTGTTGGAGCATACGAGATTAAGAGCTTGCATGAGTTCAAGAACAGCAACTTGTCCAACGTCCGAAGCGTTATAGAACATATTTTTCCGCGTCAATTCGCCGCCTTCAATCGCATTGGTCTTAACATTAAAATCAATTTCAACGGTGCTTTCAGCGAGCGAATCAGCCATTTTGCTCAACGCGGTATAAGCAATCGACGCGCCGAGCTTGGGAACGAGATTTTCATTGTAAGCAATCGTCGCGTTGTAAGTTTCTTGTTTGTCAAGGGCGTTATCTTTAACCGTAACACTTATCGGAACGACGGCAGGGAACGTTCCCAAAATGCCGGCAACGCCCGAATCGCGATCTTGATTAACGCGCCCGATAATGTTTCCAATGCCCGCAATTTTAATGCCGTTGGTCGTGACGCCGCTAACCGAGCCGATAACAGAAGCGTCCGTCATGAAATAATTCACGTTGCCCGAATGTGTAAACGGGTGTCCGAACGCCAGAATTCTCTTGCCATCGACAGCGGTAACAGTACCCGTTGCACCGAGCGAAAAATCGCCGTAGATAATCGCTACGCCCAAAGCCGAGCCAGGCTCAAGGGTTGCGTCAAGCTGAATGCCGCGCTCAAGCGTAACGGGCGGCGACTGTATATTTTTCAAGCCCAATTCCCGCATTAAAAATTTTGCTCCGTTCGCGTCAAAGCCGCTTAAATAAAATGCGTCGACTTCTTCAACCTCCGGCGTATCCTCGACGGGTTCAATCGTCGGTTCGGTTTTATCTGCGACTTCAACTTTTTTAGTCTCGTCGGATTCGGCAGTTGATTCGTCTTTAGTTTCTGGTTCGGCGGGTTTAGTTTCTTCCTCAAGCTTAATCTTTTTAACGTAATTAACTTGCGCCTTAGGGTCGGGCAAATTCCAAAGCTCAATCATACTTTCAATCGGCGTAATAAAGACGGCATAAGGATCCATTTCCTTAAGAACGGCGGCAAGTGCCCCAATAAGTTTGCCGTCAACATAAACGGGACTTCCGCTCATGCCCTGCAAAATACCGCCCGTGCGTTTGATAACTTCGCCTGAAGCTTTCGCGATAATCATACGCTTAGAGCCTTTGCCCTCGTCCGTCAAGCCGATAATCTTTATGTCGAAGTTTTCTATTTTGCCGGAGCCGTCCACTACTGTATAAGCTTTGCCAGCCATGCCGCTCCTTAATTGGTCAAACGGTAAAATTTCAGGCATTGCCGAAGTCGTGCGCGGTGCGACCAATAACATCAGCGCGACGATTAGAAATAATTTCACAAACAACCTTTGCAAGTCTTTCAACTCCATTCCGGAACGTAAAAGCTTTTAATCAATAATTAATCTGAAACATAATAAATCATTTTAACAGAATCGTCAACGCGATTAGTTACGGTAAGAAATATTTACCAATGATACGGCTCGTGGCGATTGATTTTGAAGGCGCGATAAATTTGCTCAAATAATATCAGCCGCGCCATTTGATGAGTAAACGTCATTTCGGATAAACTTAATCGGAAGGACGCCGCCCGCCTAAGTTCCTCGCTCAAGCCGAACGCCCCTCCGATTGCAAATGTTAAATTATTCACGCCGCTCAAATTCAATGTGGCAATTTTCTTTGCAAAGTCCTCTGAACTTAAAGCCACGCCCGAAACGTCAAGCACACACAGCCACGAATCTTTTGGTACGAGCGACAAAATTTTTTGCCCTTCTTCCTCGACCGTGCGACATTCGGCGATTTCGCGGATTTCAATCGTCGTGAACTTTTTTAAGCGTCTGATATATTCTGCTACGCCGTCTACTAAAAATTTTTCTTTAAGCTTGCCGATAACAATTAAATTTATTCTCATTGATTCGACGGTTGCGGCATTTCTTCTAAAGTAACTTCAACAGTTTCCTGCTTGCCGTCGCGGTCAAGCAAAACTTTAACTTTATCGCCGACTTTGTGTGCCGCTACCTCGTTGCGAACGTCAGCAACTGAATTAACTTCTTTACCGTCAATGCTCAAGATAATATCGCCGCGTTGGAAATTAGCACGACCGGCAGGCGAATCAATCGCGACTTGGAAAACGTAGACGCCCTTATCAATCGACAGCTGATAACCATAGCGGGCGGCAGTTGGCTTATCAAAAATCGTCACACCGAGATAAGGACGCGCCACATAGCCTTTATCCATTAGCTCGTTGACAATCGTTTTGACGGTGTTAATCGGAATTGCAAAGCCCATACCCTCGACACCGTTGGTTGCAAGTTTTATGCTGTTAATGCCGATAACTTCGCCGTCAGCGTTGACAAGTGCACCGCCTGAATTGCCGGGACTTATCGGGGCGTCAGTCTGGAAAAGTTTAACGCGCCTGTCGTTTAAGTCAAGCGTCCTGTTCAACGCACTGATAACACCAACAGTTACCGAGCCTTGAAACTCTAAGCCCATAGGATTGCCGATAGCAATAGCCGGTTCACCAACGACGACCTCATCAGAATCGCCGAGTTCAGCAACGGGCAAGTTTTTAGCGTCGACTTTAACAACGGCAATGTCCGTCATCTCGTCAGTACCAATTAAAGTTCCGTTAACAGTGTTTCCGTCCGATAACGAAACGATAATTTCCTTTGCGCCCGCGATAACGTGATTATTCGTGATAATGTAGCCGTCTTCTTTAAAAATTACGCCGGAGCCAACGCCCTCCGTTTCAAAAGTCCTATCAAAAAAATCACGGGCAATAGCTTTATTTGTAATGCCGACGACAGCAGGACCGACAGTCCTCGCCACGCGCACGGCGGGAGTATTTCTTGCGTCAGAAAGTTTAGCGTCGCTTTCCGGCTGATTAATGGTTTTGGGAGCCGCCTCCGTGTGTGACGTTTGAGCTACAGTTTTTTCGACTGCCGCTGATTTATCCTCGTCAGATCCGCCCATACCAGTTAAACCACTGCAACCGCTGAACGTCAACGCCGCCGCAACTGCCGCCGCGCAGATTATCTTAGTAACTTTTTTTGATTTCATGCTTAACGCACCTCCATTGCCATTGTAAATTTTGCGCCGCCGATTGTCAATTCAAGTTTTGATTAGAAAAATGCCCGCATAATTTGTTGCCAAAAAATTTTGAATTTGTTAGCGAAAATCCGTTGACTTTAATCCAATACTAACTTACAATAGCGGCGGAGGTGGGTTAATAATGTTAGATAAAAAATTGAACCCCGAACAGGCTAAAGCATGCCAAGAGTCGAAATGGTATCCGAAGTATCACGTTGCACCGCCTGTCGGTTGGCTCAACGACCCGAATGGCTTTTCTTACTACAAGGGTGAGTACCATATTTTCTATCAGTACCATCCGTATTCCGTGAACTGGGGACCCATGCACTGGGGTCACTCCACGAGTAAGGATCTTTGCCACTGGGAACATCAGCCGATTGCTATTACGCCCGGCGCATTTTCCGAAGGTAAAGAATGGTACGACTGGGACGGTTGTTTCAGCGGTTGCGGTTATGAGTTTGAAGGTAAACTCTGGCTTATGTACACGTCGCAAAGGTTCAATGGTCCCGGCGGCGTTAATTCTTCCGCCGAAAATCCTTCCGGTTATAATCCTTCTGGCAGTTCGGGCGGCGGCAATGTCACCGAGCGTCAGTGCTTTGCTTATTCCGAAGACGGCATTAACTTCACGAAGTACGAAAAAAATCCCGTCATTGACATTCCCAACGATCACCCGATTGTAGCAAATGTCGATTTCCGCGACCCGAAGATTTGGGATCACGACGGCAAATATTATTGCGCGATTGGCAACAGAATTCACGACCGCTCCCGCACGCAAATTGTTCTGTTCGAGTCTGAAAACTTCTTTGACTGGAAATTTAAATCCGTCGCTGCCATTTCTAAACCGGATTATTCCGAAGGCACGATGTGGGAATGCCCCGGCTTTGCGCATTTCGGCGATACGTACGTTATGATTATTTCGCCGCAACACGTTCCGCCTAAAGGCTATATGTTCCACAATATCCACCAAGCCGGCTACATGATCGGCAAGCTCAATTACGAAACCGGCATTTACGATCACGGCGAATTCTTCACATTCGATCACGGCTTTGACTTCTACGCAACCACAATGATGAAAAATCCTGAAGGTCGTTATTTCATTATTGCGTGGATGGCTGCGTGGCAAAGTCCTTTCCCTGAACAAGCTGACGGTTGGGCAACTATGCTTACAATTCCGCGTGAACTTCAATTCAGAGACGGCAAAGTTTATACCGTTCCGCCCAAAGAACTCGAATGTCTGCGCGGCGAAGGCGTTCACTACAAAGATCTTACGCTGGCTAAGGGAACCAAAACGACACTTGACGGCGTTAAAGGTACTTGCGGCGAATTGCTCTTTGATGTTGACGTTAAAGAATCGGGCACTTTTGAGTTTGAGCTGTTCTCCAATTACAACAACGAGAAAACTGTCGTCAAGTACCTCTTAGAAGATGGAAAACCTGTTATCGAACTCAACCGCGACCAGACTATTGAAGGCGGTAAAGGCGTCCGCAAAGTTATATTGCAACCCTTCAGCGATGTCCTCAAGTTCCGCATTTTCCTCGACAAGTCCGCGATTGAAATTTTCATCAACGACGGTGCTGAAGTTATGTCGACTCGTGTTTATCCGCAGAAAGAATCTCAAAATATCGTCTTCACTGCGCAATCCGACAAACTCGTAATCAAATCGCTTGACTGGTACGAATTCTAACCCGCTTTAAAAGCGAGGGAACAGCGGTCGCGCCGAATTGTTTTGATAATTTGAACGTTATCGCCGCGTCCGTGCGAAATCATTTTATAAAAATATTTTTCACAAAGACCGCTCCGAACTTTGGGGCGGTTAATTTTTTTCGAGGTGATAACATGGTTATTCCGCAGAGTACAAAATCCTTGCTCGCCGAATCGCTTAAAGATTTGTCGCAATTTAAATCCGTCGACAAAATCACAATTAAAGAACTGACAAAAAATTGCGGGCTTACGTCGCCAACGTTTTACAATCACTTCCACGACAAGTACGATTTAATGGCGTGGATTTACAATCAGAAAGTCGAGACGTCAATGAAAAATTTTGGGAGCGGCGACACGTTAGAAGACGTAATTTGCAAGTGGATGGAAATTGTTTTGGAGGACGAAAAATTTTACGTGAACCTCTTAAAAAACGCCGTCGGACAAAATTCTTTCCGCTACGCCACTAATGACCACGCGATTAAACTTTTGGCTGATTGGATAAAGGCACGACATAATTTTGACGAATTGCCGCCGGAAATTTATTTTTGTCTACGATTTTACATGCGAGGCATTTCCGAATTCGTTAACGATTGGGCTTTGGACAAGTGGGATTGTACGCCGCGAGAAATGGCAAAATTTTTCGTGGCGGCAATGCCTGAACCGCTCAAGCCGCTACTTTTACACATTTGATATTTTCTAAAGTTGATTTATGTATTTGCCGCTTTAATAATTGAACGCCGTTTTAATCCGTTATAAACTTAACAAAACTTTTCAAAATTTCTTGGAGGCGATTAATTTATGCCAATGGTTAAAGATTATCTTTACAACAAATTCAAGCACGGAATCGAGGCGGGCAAACTTCAATACGGCGTTGGACAGGAAATGACTTCGGCGGAAGTTGCAGAGATTCTTGCCACGTCGAATTTCGATTGGCTGTTTATCGACGGCGAACACGGCGGTCACACTGTCACGACAATTTTGGACATTGCCCGCGCAATCGCCGCTTATGACATGACGCCCGTTGTTAGAATTCCACAAGCCGGCACGGGCATTATCAAGCAACTTTTGGACGGCGGCATTCAAAACATAATTATTCCCAAAGTCGAGACGGGCGAAGAGACCGAAGACATTATGTATTGGGCTAGCTACGCACCGAGGGGCAATCGCGGCTTTGGAGCGTCGGCTGTCCGCGCAGGGCGTTTCAATCGTCACCCCGATTATCTGGAGCGCAACGTTGACGAAATTTGTATCCTTCCGCAGATTGAAAGCGTTCGCGGTTGGGAAAATTTGGAGGCAATCACAAATACGCCTGGCGTTGGCGCAGTTTTTCTTGGACCTATTGATTTGGCTGTCGACATGGGGCACGGCATTAATATTTTCCACCCCGAAGTTGAAGCGGCTATGGACGACATGATTAAACGTATTCACGCTTTGGGAAAGCCCGTTGGCACAATCGCCTTGACGACCGAACAATTTAAACGTTTCGTTAATTTGGGGATAAGTTTCATTGTTCTTGGCGGCGACACTGCCTTTTTGACAACGGCGGCGGATAACACGCTTGACACTTACAAGAAAGCTATCAGCAAATAATTTTGGAGGTTAAATATTATGAAAAACGTTGTTATTATCTGTGGACACCCCGACTTGAAAAATTCGCTCGCTAACAAAACTATTTTGGAAAAAATTTCTGCACAGCTCCCGCAAGTTGAAATTCGCAAGCTCTGTGAACTCTATCCCGATTATCAATTCGATATTAAGGCTGAGCAGGCGGCTCTCGAAAAAGCTGACATTATCATTTTCCAATATCTTATGAACTGGTACGGCGTTCCTGGCTTGCTTAAACTCTACATTGATAAAGTTATGGAACACGGCTGGGCTTACGGCTCGCAAGGCACCGCGCTGGCAGGTAAATTGTTCATTGCGTCGATTACAACGGGCGTTCCGGAAGCGGGCTTTTCTGCTGAAGGTTTTGTTGGTCGCACAGTCGAGGAACTTACTTTCCCCGTTGCAAAATTCGCCGAAATGGCTAAAATGGATTGCAAGAAAATTTTCAGTATCGGCGGCATGATGTGTATTCCTGGCGTTACAACTGACGAACAAAAAGCCGCTCTCGTTGCTAAAGCCGAAAAGCAAGCAGATAATATTGTCGAGTGCATAAAAGCTTTGTGAGGCCCGGAAATGTTCGCAGACATTATTAAAAAAGTTCCGACGCGCAATTACGGCATTGACGGCTTGGAAGTTCACGTAGACCACACGTCGACGGGCACAGTTTATTTCGTTAGCGCGGAAAAAGAAGTTGTCTTCCCCGAACACGCACACGCCGCACAATGGACGATTGTCGTTAGTGGCTCATGCACATTTACTGCTAACGGTGAAAGCAAAGTTTATTCGGCGGGTGAAACGTATTTCATTCCGGCGGGCTTGCGTCATCAAATTACATTGCACGCGGGTTATTCGGAAGTTGATTACGTTGACGACCCGCACGACGGGGAGGAATATATAATGGAAAATAAAGTTATCGTGGGACTTCAAACAATAGTAACGGAACTTGCGTAGCAGGCGGACGGGCATTTGATTCAGTCGCGGATTTTCGCAAGTCAAGGCTTAAATAAGCTTGCTAAGCAATACGAGGAACATGCCGCCGAAGAGCGCGGTTACGTCGTTAAATGCATTGACCGCCTCATTGATTTGGGTTGCGAAGTCAAATTGGAAGCTAAAAATTCCGCGCCGATTATCTGCGACGTTGTCGAATATCTCAAGCACGACTTGCAAGTTTCCAAAGACGGCTTAGCGTGGCTTAAAGAAATTGTTTGCGCCGCGCAGGACGATTTTAAGACTTTCGACATCTTGAAAGATTATTATCAAGACGAAGAAGGAGACATGTATTGGACGGAACAACAGCTCGCGTTGATTGAAATGATTGGAAAACAAAACTGGCTGGCGAAGCAAATTTAATAACTCGTCGCAACAAAAAGCCGCTCCGAATTTTGGGGCGGTTAATTTTTTTAGCAAGATTGCAGAACATAGATTTGACATTTATAACAAAAATAAAGTATATTGAGCCGCTGTGAAGACAAGAAATAAAATCAATGTCGAAGTTTTAATAGTTGTTTTTAGGAGGAATTTAAAATATGATTGAAATTGCTATCGGATTAATCGTGGGCATTATAATAATCATCGCGCTGAAATTTTTTATCGAGTTGCCGTTCAAAATAATCTGGAACAGCATAATCGGCGCGGCTATGCTTTATCTTGTGAACTTGACGGGAATCATCATGATAAAAATAACTTTCGTGCACGCGCTGATTGTCGGCGTGTTCGGTGTACCAGGTTTGATTTTTCTGGCAATTTATCTGAACTTCTTTAAATAAACTTGACAGCGCAAAAAGTTTTTATTACAATCGCTTATATATGGCGGCTTGCTTGTGTTTCCATTAGCCCCGGACATATGCACCCACCACACAAAAATTTTTGGAGGAATCTTCATGAAAGATACATTCATGGCAAAGGCGGGTAGCGTCGAGAGGAAATGGTACCTTGTCGACGCCGAAGGAAAGACCGTCGGTCGCCTCGCCGCCGAAGTCGCCAAAGTTCTGCGCGGTAAAAATAAACCCGTGTTTACACCTCACGTCGACACGGGCGATTTCGTTATTGTTATCAATGCGGCTAAGGCTGTATTCACCGGCAAAAAGCTCCGCAAAAAAGTTTACTTCCACCACACCGGTTATCTTGGCGGCGGCAAATACGCCACTGCAGGTGAATGGATGCAGAAATTCCCTGAACGTGTCATTGAGCACGCTGTCAAGGGCATGTTGCCGAAAAATAAACTCGGCGCGGATTTGTTTAGAAAACTTCACGTCTTCGCGGACGATAAGCACCCATACGCCGCGCAGAAACCTGAAGAACTTAAAATTGAAACGCGCTAAGGAGATGACATTATGGCACAAGTAAGCTACTACGGCACCGGTCGCCGCAAAAGTTCAGT
>CAMJRX010000055.1 GCA_946408355.1 uncultured Selenomonadales bacterium | reverse complement strand
GCAAAAAAACGCACGGCTTTCGCGAACGCATGAAAACTAAGGGCGGGCGGCTTGTCATCAAAAGACGCCGTCAGCGTGGCAGAAAAGTGCTTACAGCTTGAAGGTATGACAGGTCACTAATTCGCAGTGACCTTTTTGTTTTATCGGCGGTGAGGAAAATGTTTCAATTGAGCAAGGGTGAAATTTTTCGCGGCAAAAATGATTTTAATGCGGTGCATTCTCGTGGGCGTTCGTTCGCCAATCATGCGCTGGTTATCCTCGTCGTGAGCGATGAACGTTATAACGGCAAAGTCGGTTTCGCGGCGGGCAAAAAGCTTGGTGGCGCAGTCGTTCGCAACCGTGTTAAAAGATTAATGCGCGAGGCTTATCGGCTCAATAAAAATTATCTTCGCCGCGATTGTGGAATAATTCTTGTTGGAAGAAAATTTTTAACTACTGCCAAGTTCAAGGATACCGAGAAAGCTTTTCTTGACTTGTGCAAGCGGGCAAAACTTTTAAAGGAGAAATGTTAATGAAAAAAGCAATTATTACAGGCGTGACGGGACAAGATGGCTCGTACTTGACGGAATTTTTGTTGGCGAAGGGCTACGAAGTGCATGGGCTTATTCGTCGGCACAGCACACCTTGTGACGACCGCATTGCTCATATTAACGACGCGAATTTTTTCTTGCATTACGGTGACTTGACAGATTCGCTAAGCATTACAAATTTGATTCGCGAAGTTCAACCTGACGAATTTTATAATTTGGCGGCGCAATCGCACGTAGGCATTTCGTTTGAAGTTCCTGAATATACAGCGGAGGCGACAGGTGTCAGCACGATAAAAATTCTTGAGGCGATTCGTCAGAATAAAATCGACACGAAATTTTATCAAGCGTCGACGTCGGAACTTTTCGGCGGCTTACCTGAAACTGCTCCTCAATCAGAGACAACGCCTTTTCACCCGCGCAGTCCCTATGCCGCCGCAAAACTTTATGCCTATTGGATAACGGTAAATTATCGCGAAGCTTATGACATGTTCGCCTGCAACGGAATTTTATTTAATCACGAATCACCCAGACGCGGCGAGGATTTTGTTACACGGAAAATTACAATCGCCATTGCTAAGATTATGGCGGGCAAGCAGGATAAATTATCTTTAGGCAATCTGGACGCAAAGCGCGATTGGGGCTACGCTAAAGATTACGTCGAGGGGCAATGGCTGATACTTCAACAAGACAAGCCTGGTGATTTTGTTTTGGCAACGGGCGAAACTCATACAGTCCGCGAATTTGTCGAGGCGGCTTTTGAGGAAGTCGGCATAAAAATTGAATGGCGCGGCGCAGGTGCTTACGAGGAGGGCTATTGCTCTAAAACGGGCAAACTTTTAGTTGACGTTAATCCGAAATATTTCCGTCCCGCCGAAGTCGATTTGCTTTTAGGCGACCCTGCCAAAGCTGAACGCCTTATCGGTTGGAAGAGGAAAGTTTCTTTCCGCGAATTGGTTAAAATTATGGTTCAAGCCGATTTAAAAATTTATGGGAGATGATGTCTTTTGAAAATCGGAATCGTCGGGCTTGGTTATGTCGGGCTTACTTTGGCAATCGTGGCGGCGTCTCGTGGCGCAGAGGTTTTCGGCACGGAAATTAATCCGAAGATAAAAGCGGGTTTAGAAGAAAATCGAGCAACTTTTTTCGAGCCGAAATTGGACGAATTAATTGCCAAGCACAATCATAAAAATTTTCATTGTATTAATAGCTTTAATGCCCCCCCCTACAACCATTTACCGCATTTATAATCACAGTTGGGACGCCGCTTTATCCCAACTCAACTAAACCAAACTTAGAGGCGATAAGCGCGGCGGTTAAATCTCTTCTGCCGGCTTATGACGGAAGTCAAGTTGTCATAATTCGTTCGACAGTTTCAGTCGGAACCACGCGCAAAGTTGTTTTGCCGTTGTTGTCTAAACTTACTGGCAAGCGCGAAGAAGAACTCTTTGTAAGCATGTGCCCCGAACGCACGATTGAGGGAAAAGCTCTGCAAGAGTTGACGACATTGCCGCAAATTATTAGCGGAAATAATCAAACTGCTTTGGACATGGCGCGGCGAGTCTTTGAAAAAATTTCGCCATACGTTATCGAGGCAAAAAGTTTAGAGGAGGCGGAATTAGCCAAACTTTACTGCAACACTTATCGCGACATTAATTTTTCTGTCGGTAATGCTTTTTGTTTGGCGGCGCAAACTTTCGGTGTCGACGGCGCGAGCGTGATCAAACTTGCTAACGAAGGTTATTCGCGTGCAAAAATCGCCCTGCCTGGATTTGTAGCGGGACCTTGCCTTGAAAAGGACGCTTATATTTTGACAGATAACATGCCCGATTGCGGTAGTAAAAATTTTATCCTCTCGGCACGCAAGATAAGCGAGTCGCTAGAGGATTTAGTCGTTGATTGGGTAAAACATCGCGTCGACGCGGGAAAAATTTTAGTTTTATCTGGCATGGCTTTTAAAGGGCGTCCTGAAACTTCTGACCTGCGCGGCTCGTCTTCGGTAAATATCGCAAGAAAATTATTCGCGGCGGGATATGAATTGCGTTTACATGATTTTGTTACGCCGATTGAGGATTTGAAAAATTTAAAGCTCGGCGAAGTTTTTGCTGACTTATCGGCGGCGTGCAAGGGAGCGGCGGTATTGCTCGTCCTCAACAATCATCGACGCTACGAAGATTTTCAACTGCCCGAATCAAATTTGGCGGTACTGGACACGTGGCAAGCTTGCAAGAAAATCAATTCGGCGTTCACGTTGGGAAATTTCTTGCTTGAGGAGGGCGGCACATGCGCAGAATAATTGTTACGGGCGGTAGCGGCTTTATCGGCTATCATCTGGCGGATTATCTTTCGCGGCAACCCGATACTCAAGTTACGATTATCGACAATCACTCACGCGGCGCGGCTGACGAAATGTTTACGGCGTTGACTGCGCGGGAAAATGTCATTGCCTTAAACGAGGACATGACGCAAAAAAATTTCTACTCCAAATTGTCTGGACGCTACGACGAAATTTATCATTTGGCGGCGATTAACGGCACTAAAAATTTTTATGAGCGTCCCTACGACGTTTTGCGCGTCAATCTTTTGTCGCTGATAAATATTTTGGAGTGGTGCACGCCGGAAAATTGCGGAGCGTTTTTATTTTCGTCGTCGTCGGAGGCTTATGCAGGGACAGTTAATCGTTTCTATACCGATGATTTTATTCCGAGCCGCGAAGATATTCCGTTGACTATTGATAATGTCATGAATCCGCGCTGGTCATACGGCGGGAGCAAAATGGCGGGCGAACTTTTGACGATAAATTACTGTAGAACTCGTAATGTACCGTCCAGAATTATTCGCTACCATAATATTTACGGCGTGCGCATGGGCTTTGATCACGTCTTGCCAGAATTTTTCAAGCGCATTCACAACAAAGTTAATCCATTCCCGATTTTCGGCGGACAAGAGACGCGAGCTTTTTGCGCAGTTGAAGACGCAGTTAAGGCAACCGAAGCTGTCATGCTTAGCGAAAAATGCAACGGAGAAATAGTTCATATCGGCAACAGTGCACAAGAGATTAAAATCATTGACTTGTTGGCGTTGGTGTTCGATGTTGCGAATTTTCACCCCGTTGTTGATGTACAACCTGCGCCTTCCGGCTCTGTGGCGCGTCGTTGTCCCGATACGCGGAAATTATTTTCATTGACGGGTTTTAAGGCGCAAATTACTTTGGAAGAGGCTTTGCCGAAAATGTATTCTTGGTATGAAAAAAAATACCGCGAGCTTGAAGGTTTGAAGGATTGCTTTATAGAATAATTTCAACAGGAAGTGCAAAATAAATGATTCAATGAAAAATGACGGCGGCGACGATTACGGAAAAGGTAACTCGTCTCGTCGGAATGGAAAGGAGGTGTTAAACATGCTGACCATTGACGACATAAAAAAGACGATTGCAGAGATTGCGCCCGAATACAAATTGAAGCGGGTGACGTTGTTTGGTTCTCGCGCCAACGGCAAGTTTAAGGAGAATAGCGACGTTGACTTAATCGTTGATTTTCCTGACACAGCGGGCTTGCTGGCGTTGATTTCTTTTAAATATAAACTCGAAGATACTTGGGGCTTGAATGTCGACGTTATCAGCAGAGGCGGACTTGCAGATAGTTATTTGGAGGTTGAAAAGGAAATTGATATCTATGCGGCATAGAGACAAGGTAACTTTGAAAAAAATTTTAGTCGCCATTGACGAAGCGATAGAAGCTTTCGACGATGCTTCAAAGGAGACCCTTTTGACAAACAAAGTATTGAAACTCGCTATGGCAATGTCTGTGATAAGAGTCGGCGAATTGGTAAAGGCTTTAACGTCGGAATTTCGTCGCGACAATCCGCAAGTCCTGTGGCGTGAAATTGCCGGCTATCGTGATGTGGCGGCGCACAAATACGAAACATTAGACTTTAACCGAGTATACATAACTATCACAGAAGAATTTCCCGAATTGAAGTCGCAGATTGAAAAAATTTTAACGGAGGCATGATAACATTGGAGAAAAACTCTAAGATTTATGTGGCGGGGCACCGCGGCATGGTCGGTTCGGCTATTGTCCGTGAACTCAAGCGGCAAGGTTATACCAACATTGTCACGCGGACACATGCTGAACTTGATTTGATTCGCCAGACGGACGTTGAAAAATTTTTCGTTGAAGAAAAACCCGCATATGTTTTCTTGGCGGCGGCTAAGGTCGGCGGGATTGCGGCTAACAGCGAAGCTCCTGCCGATTTTATGTATCAAAACGTGATGATTGCAATGAACGTTATTCACGCCGCGTGGAAGAATAATTGTCGCAAACTGGAATTTTTAGGCTCGTCGTGTATCTATCCTCGCCTTGCACCTCAGCCCATGAAAGAGGATTGTTTATTGACTTCCTCGCTTGAGCAAACCAACGAGGCTTATGCATTAGCGAAAATTTCCGGATTAAAGTATTGTACGTATCTCAATCGTCAATACGACACGGATTTTATTTCGGTTATGCCGACAAATCTTTACGGTTTGAACGACAATTATCACCCGACACGCTCGCATGTATTGCCGGCTTTGATTCGGCGTTTTCATGAGGCTAAGGAACAAAATTTGTCGTCCGTTACTTGTTGGGGCGACGGTTCCGCCATGCGTGAATTTTTATATGTCGACGACCTTGCTAATCTTTGCGTATTTTTAATGAACAACTACAGTAGCAATGAGACTGTTAACGCAGGCACTGGTAAAGATTTATCGATTAAAGCTCTCGCGGAATTGGTAGCCGAAATTATCGGTTATAAGGGCGAAATTCTTTGGGACACGTCCAAACCGAACGGCACACCGCGTAAACTTTTAGACATATCTAAGACGGCGGCTTTAGGTTGGACATACAAGACAGAACTTCGCGACGGTATCAATCTCGCGTATAAAGATTTCTTAAATACCCCCCCCCGTGTAACAACACAAAAATTTTACAGGCGGCGTAAGCAACATAGGAGCAGATTTGTTTTATTTTCTCCTCACATACTTTCCAAACATATGGTTAGTTTCGTGAAAGGAGGAAATTAAACATGAAAATCTTGATAACTGGTTCAAGCGGTTTAGTCGGTCACAATCTATTGGAGGCACCGCAAAGCAAAAAATATGAGCTTCTCACCCCGAGCCACAAAGAATTAGAACTGCTCGATAAAGACGCCGTGTTGAATTATTTAGAAAAAAATCGTCCGGACATGGTGATACACGCGGCGGGCACAGTCGGCGGAATATCAGCTAATAAATCCCAACCGCTTAAGTTTTTAGTAGAAAATCTGGACATGGGGCGCAATGTCATTTACGGGGCATATCAGACGGGTATTAAGAAGTTCATAAACCTCGCAAGCTCCTGCATGTACCCGCGCAATCACGAGACGCCATTAACCGAAGAGATGATTTTAACGGGCGAACTAGAGCCGACAAACGAAGGTTATGCACTTGCGAAAATCAACTGTACCAGAATGTGTAGCTATATTACGCGAGAAAATCCCGACTTCCAATACAAAACGTTGATTCCCTGCAATATTTATGGTCGCTGGGATAAATTTTTCGGTGATAGAGCGCACATGATTCCAGCGGTTATTCAACGAATTATTCAAGCCGTCGATAGCAGTCAAGAGGAAATTGAAATTTGGGGCGACGGTACTGCGCGGCGTGAATTCATGTACACGGGCGATTTGGCGGATTGCATTTGGCAAGCTGTCGAACGCTTTAATGAATTGCCCGAACTCATGAACGTTGGTCTCGGATTTGATTATTCGGTTAACGATTATTATGAAGTAATAGCTAAAGTTGTCGGCTTCAAGGGCAAATTTACTCACGACCTCAACAAGCCTATTGGAATGAAACGGAAATTAACCGACGTTACGCGCATGGAGCAATTCGGCTGGCGTCCTAAAACTAGTTTGGAAGACGGCATAAAGTTGACGGTTGATTTTTATCGTAAGCATGTCGCCGCTCAAAAGCAAGATAAAATCGGAATTGGCTGGGCTTTTATCAGCGATAATGGTAGACGTCGCGTTCAAGAAATTTTAGAGGCTAGCCGCTTGTCGCAAGGTCCGTTAGTTTATAAGTTCGAGAAAGAATTTGCTAAACTTCACGAGCAAAAATACGGTATTGCGCTCAACAGCGGGACGAGTGCCTTGCATGTCGGCTTGGAAGCGATGAAAGAAAAATTTGGCTGGAAACCACAATCAAAAGTGCTCGTGCCCGCCATAACGTTTATCGCCTCGTCTAATGCTTGTCTTCACGCTGGATTGGAGCCTGTATTTGTTGACGTTGACGCCAAAACTTATAACATCAATCCGAAACTTATTGAAGAGAAAATTGACGCAGACACTGTTGCAATAATGCCAGTTCATTTGTTCGGGCAACCTTGCGAAATGGATCCGATTGTCGAAATTGCCAAAAAGCACAATCTAAAAATTATCGAAGACTGCGCGGAGGCTCATTTTGCCAAATACAAGGGCAAGACGGTTGGCAGTTTCGGCGAAGTTGCAGGATTTAGCACTTACGTTGCACACACGATAACGACGGGCGTCGGCGGGCTTGTTACAACTAATGACCGCGAGCTTATGGAAATTTCCCGTTCGTTACTTGCGCACGGCAGAGCTTGCACTTGCGAAAAATGCGTTGCCTCCGACCCAAGAGTTGTCTGTCCGCTCCGCAGTAAAACGGAAATGGATAAACGATTCATGTTTATTCGTCTTGGCTACAGCTACAGAATCGGCGAGTTCGAGGGCGTTATCGGTTTAGACCAGTTGGAGAATAAAGATTTCATAATGGGAACCCGCGAGGCAAATGCTCGTTACCTGACGGAAAATTTGCAGGATACTCAAGATTATTTGCAACTGCCGTATTACCCCGATTACGTCACACATTCGTTTATGATGTACCCGATTGCAATTAAGAAAAATGCGCCGTTCACGCGCCGAGACTTGACACAATGGCTTGAAAAAAATAATATTGAAACGCGCCCAATGATGCCGCTTTTGAATCAGCCGATTTACAAGAAACTTTTCGGCGACATAGAAAAAGATTATCCTGTTGCCGAATGGATTAATCGCTACGGATTTTATGTCGGTTGTCATCACGGCTTACAGAGGGCGCAATTAGATAAAATACTAAATTGTATTCACGACTTTTTAAAAGGGAGGAACTAATGCAGATAATTTTACTTTCGGGCGGAAGTGGTCAAAGACTTTGGCCGCTATCTAATGATGTTCGCTCGAAACAATTTTTAAAGGTGTTCAGTGGCGGCGAATCAATGTTGCAACGTGTATTGAAACAAATTCGCCGCACCTGTAACGGCACTCCAGTTACGATTGCCACTGCCAAAAAGCAAGAATCACTGCTTATAAAATATCTCGGCGAAGATTTCGACTTGTCAACTGAACCTTGCCGCCGAAATACTTTCCCTTCAATAGCGTTGGCGGCAGCTTATCTTCGCGATGTTAGGGACGTCGACGTGGACGAAGCGATTATAGTTTGTCCCGTCGACCCTTACGTTGACGATAATTTTTTTGCGCAATTTAATACGCTTGCCGCGCAAATTGCCGCCGAATCGCCCTTAGTTCTGCTTGGCATTGAGCCAACTTATCCTGCTGAAAAATACGGCTACATAATTCCGCATACCGCTGATAAAATTAGTCGCGTCGTAACGTTTAAAGAAAAACCGAACGCTATAGACGCGCAAAAATTTATCGACGCGGGAGCTTTGTGGAATGGTGGAGTTTTCGCTTTCAAGCTTAGTTATATTCTCGAAAAAGCGAAAAAACTTTTGGGCACGTCTTCACACGCTGAACTTAATAAAAATTATGCCGCGTTGCAAAATATAAGCTTTGACTATGCGGTCGTTGAGCATGAGAAAAATATTAAAGTCGTTCGCTATGCCGGCGAATGGAAAGACGTTGGCACATGGAACACGTTAACTGAAGTTCTCGAATCGAATTTTATTGGACAAGTGCAGGCGGACGAAACTTGCGATAATCTACACGTGATAAACAATGGCGACGTTCCAATAATTTGCATGGGTTTAAAAAATGCAGTTGTTGCCGCTTCGCCCGAAGGTATTTTGGTTTCTGATAAAGTAGCATCAAGTTACATAAAACCTTTTGTCGAGCATTTGGATAACCAAGTTCGTTTCCTTGAAAAATCTTACGGCACTTTTAAAGTTATTGATGCTGACGAAAATAGTTTGACTATCAAAGTAACTTTAAATCGCGGCAATTACATGCGGTATCACAGCCACGAACGCCGCGACGAAGTTTGGAATTTTATATCAGGTACAGGCAAAGTAATTCTTGACGGCGTGGAAAAAGTGGTCGCGCCAGGCGACATTGTAGAGATTCCCGTCGGTTGCAAACACACAGTTATTGCCGACACGCTACTTAAAATTATCGAAATTCAACGTGGCGAAGATATATCCGTCGAGGATAAAATCTTGTGGCAGAGGTGAATTTTAATGATCATCGTTAATGTTAGCGGTGGGCTTGGTAATCAATTTTTTCAGTATGCAGCGGGATTGCGTTTGGCTAAAAAATGGAAGACCGAACTCAAAGTGAGACTAGATTGGTATGATAAAAATAAAGATTGGCCGTGGCTTTTACCGCTATATAACATACGCGAATCTATAGCGACAAAGGAAGAATATGAGTGGCTCGCAGAACATGCGCCAAATAGTGCATTAGGGCGAGAAATGAATACACAAATTTTCATGCCCGAAGTTTTAGATTATCCCGATAATGTTTGTCTTCGCGGCTGTTGGGAAAGTGAACGTTATTTCCCTGATATTTCAAATGAACTTCGTAAACAATTTACGTTGCGTCAACCACTTGGTGCGGCGGCTCGTTATTGGCAAGAAAAAATCCTCGCGGCAGATTGCTCAGTCTCGATTCATGTTCGGCAGGGCGATTTTGCCTATAATCCGAGAATGAATAGGAATAAATTATTGTTTGCAGTCCTGCCTATAGATTATTATCGCGAGTGCTTGAATATTTTGCGCAGACAACACAAGAATTTAACATTATTTATTTTTTCTAATAATCTGCACTGGTGCAAGGAGAATTTGCATTTTGACATACCGACGGAGCATGTTGAAGGCGAGGGTATACGGGATTTTGAGGAATTGCGCTTGATGAGTCTTTGCAAGCACAATATTATCGCCAATAGCACTTTCAGTTGGTGGGGTGCATGGCTCAATCAAAACCCAAATAAACAAGTTTTCGTTCCTATACCTTCTGCTTTTATCGGTACGGACAATCTTTATCGACATTTTTCCGTGAAACGTAATAAAAATTCGCCGCTTCAATCTGACAAGTGGATAAGGGTGCCTTTCGACCAAGATAACCAGCCTATAGTTAATATGCGTCCATATTTCTCGCTATTGCTTATCGTCAATGATGATATTGCCACGATAGAAGAAACGCTCGCTACTGTTATCTCGCAAGATTATAGGTTCTACGAGATTATAATAATCGACAATGCCTCCACTGATGGTAGCGGCAAAATTTGTAGACAAATTGCACGCGAGCACGACAATGTTACATTGATAAAACTTTGGGACAGGATTTCAATTTACGTTGCATGGAATAAAGCTTTGGATTTGGCACAAGGTAAATTTGTCATGTTTCTTAAGGGTAACGATCGCATTTTTGCTGAAGCTCTATCTTCTATATTCTTAACGAATGAACTTGGAATGGTTGACGTTGTAAGTTCAGTTAATTAGTTGTCAGAAGACGAAAACGGTGCTTTAGATGTTGCTGGCAGGAAATTCGGCGTTATGAAAGATAAAGCATTTGAAAATTTGGAAGGCAGTGCGCGGACGCAATTTGATAAATCTACTCTACTTAAAATTTTGGCTACAAATGAAGGTTCTACACCCCTCTCCACAAAGATTTTTAATCGCAAATTTCTTTTAAACAACTCCATTAGATTCAACGAAAAAATTGGTGACGAGGCTCAGCGTCTCTTTAATATCGACACCATGTTGCTAGCCGAAGAAAATACTTTTTCTCCTAATATCTTCTATATTACGCCCGGTCGAAATTTATTCTTAAAAAAATAATTTAAAATGATAAGAGCGTTGCTTAAAGTTACAAAAGTTCAGCGTGGCAAAAATATTAATCGTCGATAATTACATTTCGTCCCATTTTTTATTCTTTAATATATGTAAATTTGCCTATCCCCTACAAATGTACGGGGTATTTAAAATTGCCTTGACTTTGCGCGCTTAATCATTTAAACTGAAATTCAATTTTATATTTCTTGCCGATATTTTTGTGAAGAGATTTTAACTTAAAAAGAAGGGATTTAAGTGATAATTGTTCAATTAAGGCATGGATTAGGTAATCAAATTTATCAATATATTTTCGCCAACAGTCTTGCTTGTAAATTAAACACAGAATTAAAGCTTGATTTAAGCATTTTCCCAATTTCATCTTATCAAAATTCGCAAAGTATCGTTGGTTATAGATTGGGTTCCTTCAATATTCTGGAAAATTTTGCAACCCCTGAAGAAGTTAGGCGCGTTAAAGAAAATGGTTTAAGCCTTACGTCTCTTCAAGATTTCCAGAAATTAAGACCTAATCTTGAAAATTTTAAAGGTGATATTTTTATTCCTGCTGGTTCTTGGATGTTTGAAGTAGCATTTTTTGCTAGTAACATTGATATTTTAAGAAAAGAATTTACGTTGAAAAAAACATTTAGTCTAAATGCTGAATCATTTAAGCAAAAAATTCTTTCTGCTGAGTGCCCGGTAATGCTACACTTTCGTCATGGCGATTACTTGTATAATCCGACTTGGGCTAAAAATAAAGACAAACACATTTGGGCCAGTATTATACCACTTGATTATTATTATACTTGCATAGATATTTTGAAGCAAAGATATAGTAATTTAACCGCGTTTATATTTTCAGATAATCTGCAATGGATTAAAGAAAATCTTCGTTTAGACATACCAACAGAATTTGTTGAAGGTTGCGAAACAGACGATGAAGAATGGGTTTTAATGAGTCTTTGTAAATATAGCATTATTCCGGGTAGCACTTTTAGTCGTACTGCATTCCAATTGAATCCTAATCCAGAAAAAAAAATTTTTAGGGTAGGAGGAGCTTCAAACGCTGAAGGCATTCAAAAATTCCTTAAGGAACTTACACCGACTAAAAAAGAGTCTCTTCTTAACTCTGTTACCATATGGGTTCCATTTGATTTCAATAAACAACCTGAAATAACATTACGTCCATATTTTTCCTTATTACTCGTTGTGAACAATGACGCCGCAACTATTTCTAAAACTCTTAACAGTATCCTTTGTCAGGATTATAAATATTATGAAATTATCATAATTGACAATGCCTCCACTGATGGTAGCGACAAAATTTGTAAACAAAATATTGCAAATAAAGAAAATGTTATATTTAAACAATTATGGACTAAGGTTAAAAATGCCGAAGCGTGGAATATCGCACTTAACATAGCACAAGGTTATTATGTTTCCTTTCTCAAAGGCAATGATCTCTTTATGGTCAATACTCTTACATCAGTGTATAGTACAAGAGGAACTTTTGATATACTTCATTTTGTTGATATACTTCATCTTTCAGCATGGCTCACGGAAAATGACAATGGTAATGTAGCTTTTGGTGATAAAAAATGTTCCGAGCAACGCGATGCACAATTTTTTGCTACAAAATCCCGGGAGGTAAAAAGTGACGGGCAAGAGGCGGCAAAGCTTTTACTCAATCGACAAATCAATCGCTTTTTAGGTACAAAATATTATAAATACACTTTTCTCCAAAAGAATGGAATAAAGTTCGATGAACATCTTGCCGACGACGAGGCGGAGCTTTACTTCCAAATGGAATGCTTTTTAAAGTCAAAGTATTTCATGTATGCCCCGAATGCCGTTTACATTACGCCGAGTAATCCAATTAAATAAACTCAATCTTTCGTCTCCAACTAATGGCGATAAAGCTAATATGTTTAAAAATGGCTATCCCCTTTGCAAATGCATGGGGGATTTAAAATTTCCTTGACTTTGCTCGCCTAATCACTTAAACTAAAATTCAATTTTATATTTCTTGCCGATATTTTTATGAAGAGTTTTTTAACTTAAAAGGAGATGATTTTTAGTGGTAATTGTGCGCATATCGGGTGGTGTGGGTAATCAGCTTTTTCAATATGCGGCAGGGTATCAACTGGCTCACAAGTTGAATACGGAGCTTAAATTGGATGTAAGTTGGTTTGAAAATAATAATTTGGTTCCGTATGCATTAGAGCAATTCAACATAGTAGGAAAAATTGCAACGCCTGAAGAAATTGAACCCCTAAAAAAAGTTTGCATGGATACCGGTTTAGGAAAAGAAGGTCGCGATCCTATACAACGAGTCTTAAATTATCCGGATAACATTTATCTTGACGGCGACTGGTGGTCTGAACGGTATTTCCCAGACATTCGCGATTCCCTTTTAAAAGAGCTTACAATTAAAAATTCGCTTAGTCCGAGTGCCGAACTCTGGAAACAAAAAATTTTATCCGCTGAATGTGCTGTATCCTTACATATTCATCACGGCAATTTTCTTTATAATCCGGTTACCAACAGTAAACCTTGGTTTCATGTTCCGCCCATCGATTATTACTATAACTGCATAAATACTTTAAAACAGGTTTATAAAAATTTAACGGTGTTTGTGTTCTCGGATAATCTGCAATGGGTTAAAGAAAATTTACATTTAGACGTACCGACGGAATTTGTTGAGTATCAACCAGAGGATAAAAGAGCTGATAATATTTCCAAGCGTGATGTCGAAGAACTGCACTTAATGAGTATCTGCAAGCATAATATTAATCCTAGAAGTGCTTTATCTTGGTGGGGCGCATACTTGAATCAAAATCCCGACAAAAAAGTATTTGTTTCCACTTCATCGACTGCGCAAGAAACTTTAAAGTATCAGTATTCTTTAACAACAAATGCTCAATCCCCTCTCGACTCTGGCAAATGGATTTATGTGCCTTTTGATCGCGATAAACAACCAAAAGTCATAATGCGCCCGATCTTTTCTTTGTTGCTCGTCGTGAACAATGACGCCGCGACAATCGCTGATACTTTAAATCGTATACTCGGTCAAGATTACAAGTATTACGAAGTAATTATAATCGATAACGCTTCCTTTGATGGTAGTGGTAAAATTTGTCAACAAGCTATCGCGGGCAAGGAAAACATTATATTTAGAAAGTTATGGACTAAGGTCAAAAATACCGAAGCATGGAATATTGCACTTGAAATGGCGCAGGGTAATTATATCTTTTTCCTAAAGGGCAATGATCGTTTCCTTACTAATGCGCTCTCTATGTTGTATTTAATAAACGAAAAACAACAAGCAGATATTGTCCACAGTTTTGCATGGCTTACGGAAAATAATAAAGGTAATATAACTTTTGGTGCTAAAAAATGTTCCGAACAACGTGACACACAATTTGTAGATACGAAAAGTTTGGTAATGGGCACCAAAGGTCAAGACGCTGTGAAACTTTTACTCAATAAACAGATTAACAATTTTTTGAGTACAAAAATTTACAAGCGTACTTTTATGTTGGATAACGGGATAAAATTCGACGAATTTCTTGCTGACGATGAGGCTGAGTTTTATTTCCAAGTGGAATGTTTTTTTAAGTCAAGATATTTCATGTATATCCCAAATGCCGTTTATGTGGCACCTGCTCCAAAACCGCCTGTAGCTGATAAAGCGGTTGCACCGACTCCAAAACCGCCTGTAGCTGATAAAGCAGTTGAGCCGACGCCAAAACCGCCTGTAGCTGATAAAGCAGTTGAGCTGACTCCAAAACCGCCTGTAGCTGATAAAGCGGTTGAGCCGACGCCAAAACCGCCTGTTGCAGAAAAAGTTGTTGCCCCGACGCCAAAACCGCCTGTTGC
>CAMJRX010000054.1 GCA_946408355.1 uncultured Selenomonadales bacterium | reverse complement strand
TGTGAGAGTTGGCAAAACGAATTCGCTTGACGATAACTTTGCCGCTTGAATCGATGATAGCAGCTTCGTGAAAACGTTTGGCAATGTCAATGCCGACTATATACATACATAACACCCTTTCAGACGCTCTGACTAATGCGGCTCAAAACCTGTTTAGCGATGAGAAGACAGAACTTCAGCCGGCTCATTATTGAAAATCCGCAAAACAGAGTCTTCACTCTCAATGAAGTGGACAGAGCCACATGGAGATGGAAAGAAGAACCCTGTCCGCTTGGATTTTATCAAAACTCTTTCGAGTTTCAATTCTACTTTTATATAACAGGAGATAACATGTCGCAAAGTCAAGCGATTAATTTTGAAGAATTTTTAGCAACCGAAGCCGACGACAAAGAACAAATCAAAGCAGGTAAGTTTAAATCTTTCACGGATGAAGAATGGGAAAAATTTATAGCTGAACAAAATCTTTCATGAATGCGGAATTTCGTTTTGTCGATTATCGAAAGGAGTTTGATTGTCTGAAAAAAATTGTCGCGCTCGTCGTTCTGCTTTGTGTCGTGATGGTTTTGTCGACAGTTTCGGCAAGTAATTATTTCTTGACAACAAACAATCAAAATCTTTGCATGACGTTTGATGATTTATTTCGTGAAGCCGAGCGTGAAAAAGCAGAAAAAGAAGCTGCTGAAAGAGCGGAACAAGAAAGACTTAGAAAAGAAGAAGCGCGTCGAAATGAATTTTATCAACTCTTTTTTTCTATAATTTTAACGGTCGGGCTTGTTGCAATGTTTTTCGCCTATAAGTATTCTCAAAATCGTCAATTTATTAAAGAAAACTCTTTCATGTTTTGGCTTTCAATTTTTATCGACGGGAAAAATTTTTGGATTTTTATTTTCTGTATCGTTAGTTTCGTAATGAGTATTTTCTATGTCCCGTATATTATAGTGCACCCTGCAAAAAACGCCATAATTAAGACGGCACACGCTACGATACTTAATATGCCAGAAAATTTTAATCCCAGATTTACGCATATTGACTATCAAGCAATAGTGTTTCGCGAAATTTTAATTTTACTTGGTTGCTGTGCAGGATATACAGCATCGACTATCATAAAGAAAGAATAACACGAGGAGGCAGAAAAATTTTGGTAAAAGTAAGCATAATCGGCGCGACGGGCTACGCGGGAGCGGAGTTGCTCTCGATTCTGATTCGACACCCGCAAGCACAAATCGCGCATATAACTTCGGAAAGTCACACGGGCAAGAAAATTTCTGAACTTTATCCGCACCTGCGCGGCATATGCGATTTAACGCTCGAATCTTTAACGGACATTGAAAATATCGGCGCGGATAGCGAATTTATTTTTATTGCCCTTCCGCATGGTCACGCTATGGACGTCGGAATTAAGCTGGAGAAATTGCCCGTTAGAATTATCGACTTGGGCGCAGATTATCGTTTCAGCGATACTTCCGTTTACGAGGCGTGGTATAACGTTCCGCACAAGCACAAAAACGCCCAAAGAGTTTACGGGCTTGCAGAAATTTATCGCAACGAAATTCGCGACGCAAAAATTATCGGCAATGCGGGTTGCTTTACGACGGCTTCAATCTTAGCACTTGCGCCGCTCGTTAAACATCATCTTATCGACAGCAACGCAATTATCGTTGACGCGGCAAGCGGTGTATCGGGTGCGGGCAGAGGCTTAAAGCTCGGCAATCACTTCCCTGAACTTTACGACAACTTTAAGGCTTATAACGTCGCTCATCATCGGCACACGCCTGAAATCGAACAGGCTTTAAAAGATTTGGGCGGCGAAGAAACAATTATAAATTTCACGCCGCATTTAGTTCCCATGTCCAGAGGAATTTTGGCGACGTGTTACGCGACGATTAAAGAAAAAATTTCTGACGATATGATTGACGCGGCTTTTCAGAAAATGTACGGAGCGGAAAAATTTATTCGTCTTTTGGGCAGAAATTCTTATCCCGAAACTAAATTTGTGCGCGGTTCCAATTATTGCGATATTGGCTGGCACATTGACGAACGCACGCGACGTGTTATAATCCTTTCCGCGATTGACAACTTAGTTAAGGGCGCGGCGGGTCAAGCCGTTCAAAATTTCAACATTGCGGCGGGCTTTTATGAGGGCGTTGCGCTTGAAGTTGTTCCGATTTATCCGTAAGGAGGCTTTTAAATGTTCAGTGAAAATCACAAAAAGGCGGGCGTTTGTTATCCGCAAGGTTTTACGGCGGCGGGCGTCCGCGCAGGTATCAAGAAAAATGGCAATCTCGACGTTGCAGTTATCTACACGGAAAAGAAAGCGGCGATTGCTGGCGTCTTTACGAAAAATTTAGTTGCGGCGGCTCCCGTCCACTTGAGTAAAATTGTTGTCGGCACGGGTACGGCTCATGCTGTCGTTGCTAATGCTGGTTGCGCTAATGCTTGCACGGGCGAACAGGGAATTCGCGACGCCGAGAAAATGGCGATTATCGCCGCTAAGGAATTGAATTGCCGCGCAGATGATATTATCGTCGCGTCAACGGGGCTTATCGGCTCCAATCTGCCTATGGATAAAATGGAGGCAGGCATTAAAGACGCCGTTAAAAATCTTTCCAGCGAAGGCTCTGTTAATGCTGGCAACGCAATTATTACGACGGACACTTATTCTAAAGCTTGCGCGACTGAAGTCGAAATTGGCGGCGTTGAAGTTCGTTTTGGCGCGATTGCTAAAGGTTCCGGCATGATTCGCCCCGATATGGCAACTATGCTTTGTTTTATCACCACCGACGCCGATATTGACCAAAAACTTTTGCAAAAAGCTTTGCGCGACGCAACGGAAGTAAGTTTTAATTGCATGACAGTTGACGGCGACATGAGTACAAATGATTCCGTCGTTGTTTTGGCGAACGGCGCGGCGAGCAATAAAAAAATCGTCGATAAAGGTGACGACTACCAAAAATTTTATGAGACGCTTAAAAATATCTGCGTGGAACTTGCGAAAAAAATTGCCGCTGATGGTGAGGGCGCGTCGAAATTTTTAACTATTAACGTCACGGGTGCGGAAAGTTTTGCAGACGCTAAAAAAGTTGGAATGGCTGTTGCTAATTCGCCGCTGGTTAAGACGGCATTTTTCGGACAAGACGCCAATCCCGGCAGAACAATCTGCGCGGTCGGTTATTCGGGCGTCCACATTATCCCAGAAAAAACATCTATCAAATTCGGCGGGCTTACCGTTTACGATAAAGGACTCGTCACGAAATTTGACGCTGACGCTATGAAAAAAATTTTGGCGGAACATGATATTGTTGTCGATATTGATTTGGGACTCGGTGATACGGCGGCTACGATTTACACTTGCGATTTGAGTTTCCAATATATCAAAATTAATGCAGACTACACAACCTAAGGAATTAAAATGCAATTCATAGATAGAAGTAAAATTAGCGTACAAGCTGGCAATGGCGGCAACGGGAAATCCTCTTTTCGGCGAGAAAAATTTGTGCCTAAAGGCGGTCCAGACGGTGGAGACGGTGGCAAGGGCGGCGACATTGTCCTTGAGGTCGATGAAAACGTCAACACGCTGTTAAAATTCAGATTCAATCGCAGATTTACGGCGGAAAATGGCGGATCCGGCGACGTTAAAAAACAATTCGGACGCGGCGCGGAAGATTGCGTTATAAAAGTTCCACAGGGCACGCTCGTTAAAGACGCGGCAACCGGCGAAATTTTAGCAGACTTAACAGAGCTTGGACAAAGGGCAATCGTCGCAAAGGGCGGTCGAGGCGGTCGCGGCAATGCCAAATTTAAATCAGCCTCAAGACGTGCTCCAACTTTTGCGGAATTCGGCGAGCCTGGCGAGAGCCGCGAACTTTTGCTTGAGCTGAAACTTTTGGCTGACGTCGGACTTGTCGGTTATCCCAGTGTCGGCAAGTCGAGTTTGATAGCAGCTGTGAGTTCTGCACGCCCTGAAATCGCCGATTATCATTTCACGACGCTTGTACCGGTTTTAGGTGTTGTAAATCTCGGTTATGAAAAATCTTTTGTCATGGCTGATATTCCTGGACTTATCGAGGGCGCGGCTGACGGCGTTGGATTGGGGCACGACTTTTTACGTCATATTGAGCGCACGAAATTAATTTTGCATATCATCGACGCGGCGGCTGTTGACGGCAGAAATCCCGTTGACGACTTCAAGAAAATTAATGTCGAGCTTAAACGCTACAGCGAAAAACTTTCAAAGCGTCCTCAAATTCTCGTCGCCAATAAAATTGATTTGCCGCAAGCTAAAGAAAATCTTCCTGCCCTTGAAAAATTTGCCGCGCAGGAAGGCATAAAATTTTTCGCAATATCAGCCGCCGCCCATAAAAATCTTGACGCGCTGATAAATTTTGTCGGCAAAAAATTAGAGGAAATCGGCAAGGAAATTGAACCCGTCGTTGAAACTGTTAAAATTTTCGACGTGGACAAAGAGGACGACCCCGTTATAATCGAACGCAACGACGCGGCAGAATTCATTGTTCGCAATAAAAATCTGGAAAAAATCGTAGCCATGACAAATTTTGACAACGCGGAAGGCTTGCGCCGTTTCCAATTTATTTGGCGTATGAAAAATCTTGACGCACTGTTAAAAGCTCGCGGTATAAAGGAGGGAATGACCGTTCATATTGGCGGCTTTGAATTCGAGTGGCAAGAATAAAATCGCCACAACAAATTTGGACAATGCAGAGGCTTGCGACGTTTCCAAATTATTTGGCGTATGAAAAACCTTGACGTGCTGTTAAAAACTCGTGACATTTAAAGGAAGGTGCGACCGTTCATATCGGCGGCTTTAAATTCGAGTGGCAAGAATAAAAAATTTTTTAACGGCTAATAAAATCCCCTCTTGTATGCTATAATCGGCGCGAGAGGGGATTTTGTATGCAAGAGAATGAATTTAAAACATATTACGAGGAGCAACGGGAACTTCTGCGCGATGCGTTCTCAGAAATCGGAAAGAAAGCCGAACTCCTTTTGACGGTTGGACAACTGCTAATGGAAAATGGAGCTGATACCGCGCAGATTGTTCGCGATATGAAACGTGTTGCCGCTTATATGGGCATTCCCGCCGAAAAATTTCATCTGCACATCATGTATACGACGCTCATGTTAAATATCAGCGACGAACACCATTCGCACACGTCGTTTAGAAAATGTCCTAAACATGCCGTCAACATGAGAATTATTTCTGCAGTGAGCCGTTTGACGTGGCGAGCCTTGCGTGACCATTACACGCTTGACGAATTCAAAAGCGAACTTGAAGCCGTCGGTAAACGTCCGCGCTATCCGCAATGGTTGACAATTTTGGCGGCGGGATCCGGTTGCGGCTCGTTTTGTACATTATTTGGTTGTGACTTCAACGCGGCGATTTATACGGCAATAAGCGCGATTATCGGCAAGATTGTTCAAATTCAATGTGCTGAACGTTTCGGATTTAATCCTTACGTTTCAATGATGTTTGCGGCATTTTCAGCAATGAGCGTTGCTGACTTAATGCACTTTTTGCCAACTTCGACCCCGTGGCATCCGATGATAGCCGCGTCATTATTTTTGGTACCGGGAATTCCGATAATTAATGCGTTCAGTGATATGCTCAACACGTATTTAATCAGCGGCGTGGCTCGAATTTTACACACGTTGATAATTGTCGGCTCAACGTCTTTCGGCATTGTCTTCGCTATCGGCATGTCTGATTTTAATGCGTTCGATGGTTTACCGATTTTGCCGGAGAGTAATTATCTTCTGTTCGCAATAGCAGGGGCTATCGGCGCGGCAAGTTTCGCGGTGTTTTTCAACTTGCCTAAACGCGTGTTAATTGCGGCGGCATTGGGCGGGGCAATTTGCGTTTGTACGAGAAATTTTTTCATCCTTGAACTGGGAATGAGTTCGGCTGTTGGGACACTTGCAGGCGCAACTTTGGTAAGTATCCTTGCTGTAAAGGCGATACATTGGCTACATACACCATCACTGGTTTTAGTCGTGCCGGCAGTCATACCGCTCGTTCCGGGTATTATGATTTATTATTCCCTGTTCGCTGCAATCAATATCAATATGCTTTCACCCCAAGACCTTTTGGAGGCAATTCAAATTAGCGTCAATGCTCTGTTGGTAATTTTGGCAATAGCAATCGGCGCGGCAACGCCTAGCATTTTTGCAAGTCGTTCATTTGCGCGGATGAGCAAAGACAAGCTGGAAAAACTTCTCAACGAAATTTACGAAACGAGGGATTAACATATGAAAAATTTGCCGAACAAAGAATACAATCCCTGCGGCGACTTGACGGGCAGGGAACGCGAGCTTTGCGACGAGGCGGCTCAAAATTATTTTAATTTGCCGTTCGTAGAAGTTATGCGGGCGGTTTCTGTCAAAGCGATTGCCGAACTTGAGCACGAGGAAAATTTCCGCAATGTTGACGCGCTGAAAAATTGGGCCACATATAATCTTAACGAGGTTGAGCGGCGGGCGAATTTAAATTTCGATACGTTTACGCCGTTGCAAGTGGGGATTTGCAAATATTTGGTGCACGTCCTTTACGAAAATCGCTACAACATTCATTACAACGCGCTGACGAATTATTGCCGCACACTTGACGAAAAAAATTTTGCTATCGGGCTGACGAGCGAGCAACTTGAGCAAAAAATAAATTCTCTGGCGCAGGGAGCAAATTATTCTTCGCGGGTTAACGACTTGATTGAAGAACTTTTTAATTTTCTCGAAGGCTCTCAAAGCAATAGTTTTATCGACGGGACGATTGCGCTGATTGATTCATTCATCGGCTAAAATTTTTGCTTGCAATTTGAAAATCAATCTGCTACAATGACACATGTTTTACGGGTTGTGGCTCAGTTTGGTAGAGCACCGTGTTCGGGACGCGGGGGTCGCAGGTTCAAATCCTGTCAACCCGACCAATATTGAAATTTTCAACGGCTCCTCAATACGAGGGGTCGTTTCGGTTTATGGAGGCTTTGCATGAAAAAATTTCTCGTGATAATTTTTTGGCTGTGCTGTGTATTTTATGCTATCGGCGATTATTTTGTAGATTTTGCATTGGAGCGCGGGGAAGATTTATCTCCGCCTAAAGCTTGCGCGAATATCGCTGACCCAAGTTTAAAAGCTCCGCCCATTCCAGACTTTCCTGCAGAAGATTGGACGCTTGAAAGTTTCGACGGGCTTAAGCTCCACGCCAAAAGATTTTTCCCCGCTGAAGAAACTAACCGCTGGGCAATTTTGGTTCACGGCTACGGGCGCGACGGAACTTTTGCTTACGATTACGCTGATGAATATCTCAAGCGCGGCTGGAATGTTTTAATTCCTGATTTGCGCGCCTCCGGCAAAAGTGACGGCGAATTTATTACAATGGGTGCGTTGGAAAGTCGCGACGTTTTCGATTGGGCGGCGAAAATTTCTGCCGATAATCCCGACACGAAAATTATTTTGCACGGCGTTTCTATGGGCGCAGCAACGGCTTTGATGACTGCCGCCCTTGAGCCGAAAAATTTATGCGCCGTCGTCGAGGATTGCGGTTATACTTCCGCTTATGATATGTTTACCGCACAACTTAATAAAATTTTCGGACTTCCGGAGTATCCAGTCATGCCTTGTGCGAATATCGTTTGCAAAATAAAAACCGGCGTAAAAATTTCTGACGCCGCGCCGATTGACGGCGTTGATAAAATTAAAGTGCCGATACTTTTTATTCACGGCGACGAGGACAAACTTGTCCCCTTTGAAATGCTGGATAAACTATACGATAAAGCCGTCGCGCCTAAAGAAAAATTTGTAGTAGCAGGTGCAGGTCACGCCGACGCTAAGAGAACAAATCCTGCCGTATACTTTGATAAAGTTTTTACGTTTTTGGAGGGTAGCTTATGAAAATTTTTGTGGGACTTGGAAATCCTACGCCCGAATACGCCAAAACTAAACACAATGTCGGCTTTATGTTGGCTGACAGATTAGCCAAAGAAATTTCCGCAGAAAATTGGCACGAAAAATTTAATGCACTTGTCGCTGAAAGTTTTTTTGACGGCGAAAAAATTTTAATCGTTAAGCCGCAAACTTTTATGAACTTGAGCGGCGAGGCGGTCGCGCCTATCGTGAATTTTTATAAAGTCGACGTTCAAAATCTCGTCGTTGCGCATGATGATATGGATTTGCCGCTCGGAATGATTCGCTTGCGTCCAAAAGGTTCAGGCGGCGGTCATCACGGCATTGAATCGATTATTCAACATCTCGGCGGCGTACAAAATTTTCCTCGCGTGCGAATCGGTGTTGGGCGTCCGCCGCAAAATTGGACAGTTAATCATCATGTCTTAAGCCCGTTTACTCAAGAAGACGCCGAAAAAATTTCTGAAACGCTTGATAAACTTGTGCCCGCTGTCCTGTGCATTTTCAAAGATGGAATCAATAACGCCATGAATAAATTTAATCCAAAGAGGCAAAAAGCTAATGAGCAATCGGATAACAGCGTTGATAGCCAATGACGTGGGCGAAATTTTTGACGTGCCAGAGGCGGAAGGCGTTGGTCGCATTGGCGAAAAATTTTTTAAGCTCCAGCCAAAAGATTTAATCAAGTTGCCTGATTCCGCCGATTTAATGTTCCTGCCACAACGTCAAGCAATCGGGTTTCGACGCGGAGAATTTTTTTCGTTAGAAGGGCAAGCCGTTTCCGCCATTTTGCCACAAGGTTACACACGGACGCACCTCCCAGCCTTTAAAAAAATTCCAAACGCTCAAATTCTGCCGCTGTACGGTTATACTGCTGTCGTTTTGTATAAAGATGAACTATACGCCGCCGCAATTTACACCGACGAAAATCACAAATGGAATCCAGAGCACTACAACACGCATAAACTTAAAAATTTTATTCGCCGCGTAAAAAAAGATTTGCCTAACAATCGAATCGTCGCTCAGGTTGCAAATTGTTCGTTGAAATGGCATTGCCTCACCGCGCAGAATTTATTTTATCGGCGTTGGGAATGTGGCGTTCCGACTTCGCCGACGTGCAACGCAAATTGTTTGGGTTGTATTTCCTTGCAAGCCGCTGAATGTTGTCCAAGCCCGCAAAGTCGTATAAATTTCGTTCCGACTGTCGAAGAGATTGCCGACGTTGGAATTTATCATTTGAATCACGCGGCAGAGGGAATTATCAGCTTTGGGCAAGGTTGCGAGGGCGAACCGAGCTTGCAAGCCGAAAATATCTGTGCGGCAATAAAAAAAATCCGTGCGACGACTTCACGTGGGCAAATTAATATCAACACCAACGCGGGTTTCACGGCGGGCATAAAAGAAATCGTTGACGCCGGTTTAGATTCTATGCGTGTCTCGATTATCAGCGCGAATCCCGATAATTATCAAAAATACTACCGCGCAGGTTATAAACTCGACGCCGTGAAAAATTCTATTCGCTACGCCTTAGATAAAAATGTTCACGTCTCGTTGAATATGCTGTACATGCCAGGTTTTAACGACCGCGAATCGGAATTTGCCACTTGGAAAATTTTTTTAGAAAAATTGCCCGTGCAGATGATTCAGATTAGAAATTTGAATTACGACCCCGACGAATTTTTTGCAGTCATGCCGCCCGCTAAAAACTTTCTTGGCACAAAAAAATTTCTCCGTGAACTTCAAAAAATTTTTTCCGCGCTGACAATCGGAAATTTCAGCCACTACTTACCCAATCAATAATATTTGGAGGAAATGAATGATAATCTCTGATATTTGCGTAAATGTCACGGCAAATAGCGTACAACAAAATTTTACATATCTGGTGCCTAAACGCTTAAAATTTTTATCGGCGGGCTGGCGAGTGCTCATTCCATTTGGAACGCGAAGATTAGACGGATTCGTTATGGACGTGCGAGAAGTTGACGACGTAACAAAATTTCCATTTGAGCTTAAAGAAATAATTGACGTAATCGACGATGAGGCGTGGTTTACGCAAGAAATGATGAAAGCGGCGCATTGGCTATCAGAATTTTATTTATGCCCGCTGTCAATGGCAATGGGATTATTCATGCCTGGTAGACGCGGGAAAAAAATATCTGTACGCCTTGAAAAAGTTTATAAGCTTGCGCGAGATTTCGACGAAAACAATTTTAAACGGGCAACAATGCAATTAAAATTTTTAAAATTATTATCAGAGTACGGCGAAGTTAGAAGAGCGGAACTTACCGAGCAAAAAATATCTTTGGACGCGGTAAAAAAATTAATCGACGCGGGTTATGTCGAAGTGGAAGAGCGCAGGATATTACGTGACAGTTATTCGCAGATAAAATCGGTGCCGCGCAAATTTGAATTAACTGACGAACAAAAGACGGCAATAAAATCTGTGGAAGAATTTATCTTGACGTGGCAATTTCAAGGATTTTTGCTTTATGGCGTGACAGGTTCGGGCAAAACACAAGTTTATATCGAGCTGGCAAAAAAGACGCGACAAATCGGACGGCGCGTTATAATTTTGGTACCGGAAATTGCGTTGACGGGTCAAATCGTCATGAACTTCAGAGCATATTTTAATGACGTGGCAGTAATTCACAGTCGGCTAAGCGTCGAGGAGCGCAGTGATACTTTCCATAAGATACGCAACGGCGAAATCGGAATAGTCATCGGGGCGCGGTCGGCACTGTTTACGCCGATTGATAATGTTGGCTTAATTGTAATGGACGAGGAACAAGATAATTCGTATAAGCAAGAAACTGCACCGCGTTATCATGCGCGAATTGTGGCAGAGGAATTTGCGAAATTTCACGAGGCGGCAATAGTTTTCGGTTCAGCGACGCCGAGTTTAGAAAGTTTTTATCGGACGCAACAGGGCGAATTAATTTTATTAAAAATGCCGCGCAGAGTTTTAAATAATCCATTGCCGGAAGTGGAGCGCGTAGACATGCGCGGCGAGCTTAGGGCGGGCAATCGTTTAGTTTTGAGCCGAAATTTAGTTGAATTGTTAAAGAAAACTTTAGCAGACGGGCAACAGGCAATAATACTTTTAAATCGGCGCGGTTGGTCGACGGTCGTAATGTGCAGGATTTGCGGTGAGGTCGCGAAATGTCCCGATTGCGGCTTGCCAATGACTTATCACGCTGACGGAAAATTAAGATGTCATCGTTGCGAGGTAGAAGCCGCACCGCCGGAAATTTGCCCTAATTGCGGCAGTAAACACATAAAATTTTTAGGGACAGGCACGGAGAAATTAGAAAAAGCATTGGAAAATTCTTTACCGAACGCGAGAATTTTACGCATGGACAGAGACTCAACGGGCGGCAAATTTGGACATAAAAAAATTTTGGACGCTTTCGCGGCGCACGAGTTCGATATTTTATTTGGTACGCAAATGGTTGCAAAAGGGCACGACATAAGCGGCGTAACGGCAGTTGGGGTGTTGAGTGCAGATGCGGCGTTGAGCTTTTCAAACTTTCGGGCGGCTGAAAATTGTTTTACGCTGATAACACAGGCGGCAGGTCGAGCCGGTCGCGCAGATTTGCCCGGTAAAGTTATTGTTCAAGCTTACGACATAAACGCGGCGGCAATTCGATTCGGTTGCGAGCAAAGTTACGAAAAATTTTATGCAAACGAATTACCACAACGCAAAGAAATATTTTTCCCGCCGTTCTGCAGATTAGTTAAGTTAATATTCATGCACAAAGACGAAACTAAAGCGAAAACTTTTGCAAAAGAAATTCGCGCGGCATTTCGGGCGGAAGTTGTAAAAAATTCTTCGACGCGGCAAGAAATCTTCGGACCAATACCCGCCGCAATCGCCAAATTAAAAGATATTTATCGATTCGTGCTTTTAATTAAATCGGAGGATTTATTGGAGGTTAGAAAATTTTTGCGAGAAAACAACTTGCACAAGCGCGAAGACCTTTACATTGACATAGACCCATTGACAACAGATTAAACTTGACCAAATAGGGCTAATAAATTAAAATAAGCTGAAAAAATTTTGGGGAGTGAAATTATTTTGGCTAGGAAAATTTTAATCGGCGTGCTGATGATAATTTTAAGCGCGTCGATTTTTTCTATAGCGAATGCAAAAAAAATTCCCGATACGTGGCGACTTGACGGCAATGCTTCTGCCGAGCTTAGAAATTTTCGATTGATGACGGACGATTGGCAAAATACACTTCGCGGAAAAGAGCCGACACGACAGGGCTTAGAAGAACTTCACGCTTCAGCGAGTGGGCAACCGTCTGTAGCGGCATTGGCGACGCTTTACGACAAAATTCACACGATTAATCCCGACGCAAAAATTTTTATGATTGATTTGCGGCAAGAAAGTCACGGATTCGCGAATTCACTGCCTGTTAGTTGGTATTCTAATCACAATGCCGCCAATGCGGGCAAAACTTCCGACGAGGTCGAGACGATTGAACTTAACTGCTTGAACAGCCTGCGCGGCGTGGAAACAACGTTTAAACCTTTGGGCAATGCCGACACAAAACTTTTTAAGCCGATAACGATAATTCCCCGCGTGGTTCATACTGAGCGAACATCGTCGGAGGCGGTGGGCTTTGAATATGTGCGATTCGCGGCGGCTGATATGCAATTCCCTGCGCCGGAAATCGTCGACGACTTTATAGTTTTTGTCGCTAATCTTCCGGAAAATTCATGGTTACATTTCCATTGCCAAGCGGGGCACGGACGCACAACAACTTTTCTTGTCATGTACGACATTATGAAAAATCCCGACTTGTCGCTTGAGGAAATTTGTAAACGTCAATATCTTTTAGGCGGCTCGAATCTTTTACTTGAGCCGGAGGGCAATGATTGGGGCGCAATTAAAGCTCGTGACCGCGCAAAAAAAATTCGCCTGTTCTATGAATTCGTTCAAGGCACGCGGGCAGAACAAATCGGTTTGCAGTGGTCGGAATGGTTGGAGAATAAGAAATGAAAAAATTTTTATTAACTTGCACAGCGATTTTTATTTTGATGACGGGTTCGGCTAAGGCGGCGGTCGCTGAATATGTTTTGAACCATGCGAAACTTTATCCGACTTCAACGGGCGTGGATTATTGCGACGAAGTTGTTTGGGCGACGCTCAATCAAATTACGACTGACGACATGTCGACTTACGAAAAAGTTTTGGCGTGCTATAATTATCTTGTCGATACCTGTAGCTATGGCGATAATGTTTTGCGTTTAGACTTCCCAGAGGATAACGGCACGGCTCGCGCTTATGGAATGTTGGTTGGGCACGTCGGATCTTGTGACGATTATTCTTGTGCATTTGCCGCGCTGGTAAGGGCTATTGGTTTGAATTGTTACACGGTTTACGGGCAAACGGCTCGCGCTGACGGCGGCTATACGGGGCATATCTGGTGCGTCATTGCCGTTGACGGCGTTGAATATGTTTTTGACCCGCAAATTGATGACAACATTGGCGGTAGCAGTTATTATCGATTTTGTGTGACTTATGACGATACGCCTGGTGCTTATTATGATTCTAAGGTACGTTGGGGATATTTTGAGCCGTTCTATTGATTGGAGACGATGACAATTAATAAGACAGATAAGACTGACGAGCTAGCAAAAAATATTTTGAACACGGTCGGCGGCAGTGGCAATGTTCTTTATTCCAATGTAATTCAAGCGACGAACTGCATGACGCGATTGCGCCTCCAGCTTATTGAAAAAAATGAGTACATGATTGAGGCGTTGAAGAAAATCGAAGGCGTATTAGGCGTTAACGAGGACGGCGACGAAGTTCAAGTAATTTTAGGCGTGGGCAGAGCGACGACTGTCACCAGCGCGGTTAATAAAATTTTAGAGGCAACAAATACTATCAAAGTCGGAGAAATTAAAGTTGGCGACGCAAAAGCTTTGCATGAAAAAATTCGCAAACAAAATGCCACGCCCATAAAACTTTTCTTTAAAAAAATCTCCAGCATTTTTACGCCGCTGATACCTGGTTTTATCGCGTGCGGTTTGATAACGGGCATTGTGAGTTGCATGATAAAAATTTTCCCTGCGCTTGCCAACGAAAAAGGGATTCAACTTGCAATGGTTGCCGGCAATGCAGTTTTTTGGGGCATGAATTTATTCATCGGTTTAAATGCGGCAAAAATTTTCGGCGGCACTCCAATTATCGGCGGCGTATTGGCGGCGTTGATGACGCATCCCGGACTTGCCGATATAAGCATTTTTAACACACCATTTGTTCCGGGTCGCGGTGGCGTTATCTCGGTTATAATCGTTGCGGCGTTCGCCTCGTGGCTCGAAGGTAAATTGCATAAACTTATCCCCGAAATGTTCGACTTGTTTTTAACGCCGCTTGTGACGGTTTTAATTGCAGGTGCGACGGCAATTTTTATCTTGCAACCGATAGGCGGCGCATTATCAGACGCAATCGGCGCGGCGGCAACGGCGGCAATTCAATCAGGCGGCGCGTTCGTCGGATTCATATTGGCGGGCGTGTGGTTGCCGCTTGTCATGTTGGGAATACATCAGGCAATGACGCCGATTCACGTCGATTTAATATCACAATTCGGAGTAACGATTTTGTTGCCGATTTTAGCAATGGCGGGAGCTGGGCAAGTCGGCGCGTCAATCGCGGTTTACTTCAAGACTAAGAATAAATTTTTAAAGAAAACAATCGCCTCTGCGTTGCCAGTCGGTATGATGGGCGTCGGGGAGCCGCTGATTTACGGCGTGACGTTCCCGCTGTTCAAACCGTTTATAGGCGCGTGTATAGGCGGGGCGTTCGGCGGCGCAGTGATAGCGTCATTTACAGTTGGTGCGGCGACGCTCGGAATTTCCGGACTGCCATTAGCCGCAACTACAAATAATATTCCCGTCTACTTAATGGGGCTTGTTGTATCTTATATCGTCGGTTTTATCGCAACGTGGATTATCGGTTTTGATGACCCTGCTGAACTTTAAAAAAATCCCCGCGCAGATTCTGTACGGGGATTTTTTTTGTCGTTAAGCGGAAATTTACAGTACAATTTCTTCTCTGACGAAAAGTTTTTTAAACATGTCGATAAAGTTCTTGCTCGCCGTCGAAAGCGTCTGATTTTTGCGCCACGCAACAACCGTATGCGTCGTCATTTCCGGTTCGACGATTTTTTTATAAACTAAATCGCCGTCGGTGAGGAGCCGCTTACTTGAAACCGGAATCATAGCCGCGCCGAGATTCATCTTGACCATTAGCAAATCTTGAACGATACTATCCGAGACGCAAATAATATTCGGCTCAAAGTCAAGCTTTTTACAGGCGGCAATGAAATTCGACTTCCAACGGAGCGGGATAATCAGCGGCTGGTCTTTGAGTTCTTCAAGCCTAATCGTCGATTCGTCCTCGCCGCAAACGGTTTTAGAATTCATAACCATAACGAGCGGTTCATTGGGCAGGACGAGCAGTTCATAAGCAAGATTGTCGACTTGAGTGCGCGTGATTGCGATTTCGATTATGCGGCTGTCGAGCAGTTCGATAATCCGTGCGCCTTCCGCCTCCCAAATTTCAAAGGTGACTTCTGGATAAATTTTGCGGAATTCGGCGATTAAATCGGGCAGAATCATCGCGCCGGACGTCGTGATTGT
>CAMJRX010000053.1 GCA_946408355.1 uncultured Selenomonadales bacterium | reverse complement strand
AGCTTGCTTAATATACACCCACAAACCCCCTTTGTCAATACCCTCTGCAAAAAAATTTTTTTGCTACTTTTCCCCGTCATTACGCCATTTATCCATTTTCCAGCCAAATTTTCTCAAAATTTCTTTGAAAATTTTTTGCAAAAGAAAATTGGTTTGCTACAAAATATTTTTCTGATATAATCTTTTGCAAAATGAAAATGGTGGTGAACTTGTTTGCAGATAAAAGTTTTTAAAGCAGGCAATATGAAAGACGCAATGGCGGCAATGAAAGCCGAACTCGGCGACGAGGCAGTTATATTACACAGCAAAAAATACAAAGAGGGCGGACTTCTCGGAATAGGTAGCCGCGAAGTAGTGGAAATCACCGCAGCAGTCGAAGAAAATTCTCTGCCTAAAAAAACAGAATTGCCGCGTCCAACCGTTGCGCCTAATTCTGTCGTGACGCGATATAAAACCGACGGCACCGAAACGGCAATTAAAAATCTAGAATCAGAAATGAGAAATGAAGAATCTGCGCCCGTCGAAGAAAATTCTCAACCAGTCGAAGAAACTTTAGCTGTTGAAGAAAATACGCAACCTGCGGAAGAATCTAAACCCGCTGAAGAATCTGCACCCGTTGAAGAAAATTCTCAACCGGTCGAAGAATCTCCAGCCATTGAAGAAAATCCTCAAACTGTAGAGGAATCGCAACCGGTCGAATATAATCCACAATCAGTAGAAGAATCGCAACTCGTTGAAGAAAATCCTCAACCTGTAGAAAAATCTGCACCAGTTGAAGACAATCCTCAACTTGCGGAAGAATCCAAACCCGTCGAAGAAAAACCTCAAACAGTGGAAGAATCTACAGTAGTTGAAGAAAATCCTCAACCTGTAAAAGAATCCAAACCCGCTGAAGAATCTTCGCAACAAAGTACAGTATTCACGGAAGAGCAAATGGCGCAGACGCAAGCAATGATTATGGCGCAGTTTAATCAAATGCAAATGATGCAACAAGCGGCAATCGCACAAGCACAGGCGCAGGCGGTAGAACAAATTCGCTTGCAACAGGAAAAATCCCAACAAAATATAGTACAGCCCGTAGCCAATTCGCAGAACGAAGAAAAAATTAAACATCTCGAAGAAGAAATCGCGCAGATGAAAGCCTTGTTAGCAGAAGTTTTAGGACGCGCACCGACAAAAGGAATCGTCACTCTGCACGAAGCTTTGAAGTCGCAAGAAGTCGAAGACGAGCTGTTAACGGAAATGGCAGCGCAAGCAAATGCAGGAGATACGCTCGTTGATGTGCACACGCCCACAGCTAAGACGACATTGACTAAATATTTAAATGAACATGTGAAATTTGTTGACGGTGTTAAACTCAATCGGCACGGCGTCAGGATAGTTGCTCTTTTGGGTACAACCGGCGTCGGCAAAACTACTACACTTGCCAAAATCGCCGCCAAATTTGTTTTGGAGCAAAGGACGAATGTCGCATTGATAACATCGGATACGTATAGAATTTCTGCTGTCGAACAGCTCAAAACTTATTCCGATATTCTCGAACTGCCGCTGGAAATCGTTTATAATCCCGCAGAATTAGCCTCAGCAATCGAACGCCACCGCGATAAAGATTTAATTCTAATCGACACGGCGGGGCGCAGTCAGCATAATGAATATCAAATGCGTGAGCTGGAAGAATTCTTGCGCATAAATCCGCGAATCGAAAAACATCTGGTCATAAGCGCAACAACTAAATTTACCGACGCCCGCCATATCATGAATAAGTTTTCGCAGATTGAACCCGATAAAGTAATTTTCACGAAGATAGACGAAACAGCTAGTCTTGGCATGATTATAAATCTTCTGCACGATAGAAAATATTCGTTGTCATACATTACAACTGGGCAGAGCGTCCCTGACGATATAGAACGGGCAAGTGCTGACCTCTTATCTAGTCTCTTGCTCAAAAAAATTGACGAGTTGTAATGAGGTATAGGAAATGTCTGACCAAGCATCAAAGTTGAGAAATTTGGTTGAGGAACGCGCTGACGAAAAGGCGCAAGCACGACGAATAGGCGAACTTTATCTTGACGTGGCAGAAAATACGCGGGTTATCGCGATAACTTCAGGCAAGGGCGGCGTCGGCAAAACTAATCTTGCCGTGAATCTCGCTGTCGGTTTGCAGTTGGCGGGGCAAAGAGTTTTGTTGATTGACGCGGATATTGGCATGGCGAATGTAAATCTTTTAATGGGTTCCGTGACGAATCGCAGTTTGCTTGACCTTCTAAATGAGGACGTTGAACTTGAGGACGTTGTCGAGAACGGCGTAGAGGGCGTGAAATATATTTCAGGCGTGGCTGGCGTCGAGGCGGCTTTGAGTGTCAATCGCCTTGAGCAAAGTAAACTTCACAAGAAACTTAGTCGCTGTTCAGAAATTGCTGACGTTATCATTATCGACACGGGCGCGGGATTGAATCGCAACGTAATTGAATTCGTGCTTGCGGCGGAGGAAGTTTTACTTATAACAACGTCTGAACCAACTGCCCTTGCCGACGCTTACGCTGTTATAAAAGCCTACTCAACTTACACCGAACGCCGAAACATTAAACTTGTTGTCAATCGTATTCGCGACGAGGAAGAGTGCTACGAAGTTGTCGATAAAATTAATCAGACGACGCAAAATTTTTTGGGATTAACGGTCGGTTGTTTAGGATACATTTACGAGGATAAAATTGTTCGCGAATCCGTTCATAAGCAAGAGCCGTTCCTTATCGTCAATCCGAATTCTCCGGCGTCGCGTTGTATTTCGGAGCTGGTAAAAAGTTTACTTAGCGGCGAAAAAATGGAATCGGTATCAAGAGGTTGGCGCGGCTTTTTGGACAGCTTATTTGGCTATTAAGAAAATTTATATTTTTGAGGTGATTTTATTGAAGTACGAAATTTTATATCCTGAGGCATTTCCCGTCGTGGAGTGTTGGCTTGAGCGCGGAGAGAGTATAAAAGCTGAATCAGACGCGATGATTGCAATGTCGCCGACGATTGACGTTGAAGGCAAAATGGACGGAGGGATTTTGGGGGGCTTAGCGCGTAAATTTCTTTCGGGCGAGAGCATGTTTTTTCAAGAGTTGACTGCGCGGCGTGGCCCCGGTAAAGTTTTATTCGGTCATTCGTTGCCAGGTGGAATTATGGACGTTGAACTTGACGGCTCCTATGGCTTAACTATTCAAAAAGACGGCTTTCTTGCTTCCACGCATGGCATTGATATTGAAACGAAGACGCAAAATCTTACACGAGGATTTTTAAGCGGCGAAGGATTTTTTGTACTCAACGCAAGAGGGCGCGGCACGATTTTTGTATCCAGCTACGGCGTCATTCATCCGATTAACCTTGACGACCGCGAGGAATTTATTATTGACAATGGACACCTTGTCGCGTGGCCGGATTATATGGATTATAAAATCGAAAAGGCTTCTAGCGGTTGGATTTCGAGCTTAACTTCGGGCGAAGGTTTAGTTTGCCGCTTCAAAGGTCCTGGCGTTGTCTTAATTCAAACGCGCAATCCTGATAGTTTCGAGAGTTGGATTCGTTCAATAGTTCCTTCGAAATGAACTTAATTTATAAAACGCAAAAGACTGCTTCCAAAACCAGAGGCGGTCTTTTTGATTAAAATTGTAAACATTTGTAAATACTAATTCTAAGAGTTTTGGTTTCCCATCGCGTTGTTTTATATTGCAAAAGCGTTTTTTCTGTGCTATCATTAAAAAAATTTTTGGAAGGAGCGGTTAATATGCCGTCAATCAAGAAAGAAGGTTCCATTTGGACATTGCGCAACACCAAAGGCAATGAACTTAAAGTTACCGACGAGGGCGCGCGGATTGTGTCCATGCGTTTTCGCGACAAAGATTTTAAAAATCAGTTCGTGCTCAAAGAAAGTGCGCTACTCGTCAACGGCGGCGTGGATTTTTATAAAATTAATTGGCAGAGTGAACAGCTTATCGAGGGCGTGAAATTTTCTGCGGAAGCCGACGGCAAGTCGGCAAGCGTTCTTTACAGTCTTTCCAACGACAACGAGATTAGCATTAAGTACGAGGCGACTGGTATTGAGGATATTTCTGCGGAATTGGCTTTTGCGTTGCCTGATGTTGATTTGCGTGCTTGCCAAAAGGGCGCGGCGTGGGAAAAACTCGACGCTAAGAAAAATTATCCCATCACTGAACCCGCCGAAGTCGAAATGGAACTGGGCATGTTCGGCTACGACCCCGGTTGCCCGATTGATTATCTGAACGCGGGCTTGAAAAATGCGGCGAATGTTTCTGCAACTGCGGCAAGCATTGATATTATCGTTTACGCGACGCAGAACGAAATTCACGCTGAACCGATTAACGGCGGCTTTGCAATCAAGACTAGCGGCTCCAATGCGGCGGACGGCAAAATTAAATCGCAAACCGTTTACATGCTCAAGAACAGGAAGTGATAATTTGAATATCCACGAATATCAAAGTAAGGCAATCCTGCGCGGCTATGGCGTAAATGTTCCTGACGGCGGGGCGGCGTTCACTGTCGAAGAAGCAGTTAAACAAGCGCAAACTCTCGGCGCAGATGTAGTTGTTGTCAAGGCTCAAATTCACGCGGGCGGGCGCGGCAAGGCTGGCGGCGTCAAACTCGCTCACAATCTTAACGAAGTCCGTCAATATGCGGAAGAACTTTTAGGCAAAAAGCTCGTCACACACCAAACCGGTCCTGAGGGAAAAATCGTTAAGCGTCTGTTGATTGAGGCTGGCTCGAATATTAAAAAAGAATATTATCTAAGTTTTGTTGTTGACAGGGCAACGGCTCGCATAGTTATGATGGGGTCGGAGGAAGGCGGCGTCGAAATTGAGAAAATTGCCGCTGAATCGCCCGAAAAAATTTTTAAAGAGTACATTGACCCTGCAGTTGGTCTTGCGCCTTTCCAAGCGACGCGCATGGCTTATAGAATGAATTTCCCTAAAGAAGTTATTCGTAAGGTTACAAAGCTCATGATTAATTTGCACCGCGCTTTCGTGAAAAAAGATTGCTCGCTTGCAGAAATTAATCCGCTTGTCGTCACGACTGAAAATGACGTTATCGCGCTCGACGCCAAATTGAATTTTGATGACAGTGCGCTTTATCGTCACCCCGATATTGAATCCTTGCGCGACGAGAGAGAGGAAGATCCTAAAGAATTGCACGCCGCTAAACTCGGTTTGAATTACGTCAATTTGGGCGGCGATGTGGCTTGCATGGTTAACGGCGCAGGTTTGGCAATGGCAACGGTTGATATTCTTAAACACTTCGGCGGCGAACCTGCAAACTTCCTCGACGTGGGCGGCGATTCAACGCCTGAAAAAATTGCAGAGGCTTTCCAGATTATGTTGGAGGGCGGGCAGTCCAAAGGAATTTTCGTTAATATTTTTGGCGGCATTAATAAATGTGACCTCGTGGCGCAAGGTATTGTCGACGCGGCAAAAATTATCTCGCCAGACGGCAAATCAATTCCCGTTCCCGTCGTCGTCAGATTGGAAGGTACAAACGTCGAACGCGGTCGCCAAATCCTTAAAGATTCGCCGATTGCCAATGTAATTATGGCGGAAACTATGGAAGGCGGCGCAGAGGAAATCGTTAAGCTTGTTAAACAAGCGTCGTAAATAATCGCTAGAAATTAGGAAAATACTTGACTTGTTAAAAGTTAGCGTTTATAATGCGCATGTTGACGCCTTAAAACGTCAGCGCGGCGACATAGCCAAGTGGTAAGGCCGAGGTCTGCAAAACCTCTATCCCCGGTCCGATTCCGGGTGTCGCCTCCAACTTAGTAAATTCCGGCACTGCCGCAATGTGGTGGTGCCTATAATTTTGACGGGGGAAATAAAATGTTTGAAGACCTCTCCCAAAACATTCAAGAGGCTTTCCGAAAACTGCGCGGGCATGGCAAGCTCACCGATGACGACATTAACAAAGCGTTAAAAGATGTGCGAATGGCATTGCTCGCGGCGGACGTAAATTATAAAATCGTTCGTGACTTTGAGAAGGCTGTTAAAGCTCGCGCCATTGGCACGGAAATTTTAAGCAATTTAACGCCCGCGCAATCGGTTATCAAGATTGTAAACGAAGAACTTGCAAACTTGATGGGCGGCAAGGCGGCTAAGCTTAACATTTCCTCGCGCCCGCCAACGATAATTTTAATGGTCGGGCTACAAGGTTCGGGCAAAACAACTTCAGCGGCTAAGCTTGCATTGCAAATGAAACGACAGGGCAAACGTCCCGCGCTCGTCGCCGCAGATATTTATCGTCCCGCCGCAATTAAACAGCTCCAAGTTGTCGGCGAACAGGCTGATGTTCCAGTTTTTACAGAGGACATTAAGGACGCCGTTCAAATTGCTAAGGACTCGATAAAATTTGCAGATAAGCACGCCCGCGACGTTCTGATTATCGACACGGCTGGACGCTTGCAAATCGACGAACGCCTAATGCAAGAGCTTAAGGATATTAAGGAAACCGTCAAGCCGCACGAAATTTTATTGGTCGTCGACTCGATGATTGGTCAAGAGGCGGTTAACGTCGCTGAAACTTTCCACAATGCGCTAGGTATCGACGGAGTAGTTTTAACTAAACTTGACGGCGATGCTAGAGGCGGCGCGGCACTGTCAATCAAGGCGGCGACGGGTTGTCCGATAAAATTCGTCGGCATGGGCGAAAAACTTGAGGCGTTGGAAATTTTCCACCCTGACCGTATGGCGTCAAGAATTCTCGGTATGGGCGATGTCTTAAGCTTGATTGAAAAGGCGCAATCGACAATCGACGCGAAGACCGCCGAAAAAATGGTTAAGAAAATTAAAGCCGACGAATTCACCTTGCAAGATTTTCTGGAGCAACTTCAGCAGGTTAAAAAACTCGGCTCGCTTAACGATTTACTCGGTATGGTGCCTGGACTTAGTGGACTTAAGAAAAAATTAACCGGCGTCGACTTAGACCTCGACGGAAAAGAAGTTAAGCACATGGAAGCGATTATCCTTTCTATGACGCCAAAAGAACGCGCAGATACCAGCATTATCGACGCTAAACGCCGCAAAAGAATCGCTATGGGGTCTGGTACACAAGTCGCCGACGTTAATAAACTCCTTAAGCAGTTCGATGAAATGCGCAAAATGATGCGCAAATTCAAGACAAGCCAAGCTCAACAGCAAACTTCAAAAAAAGTTAAAGGCAAAAAAGGAAAAATTAAAAAGGGGAAGAATACTAAAGCTAAGATGCCGACGCTCCCGAATCTTAGCGGACTTTTGGGACAACTCGGTGGAAAGTTTCCTTTTAAAAAATAGCTAATAAAACCAAATACCGGAAAGGTGGTGAGAGTGTGGTAAAAATCAGGCTCAATCGTATGGGCGCGAAAAGGCAACCCTTTTATCGCATAGTCGTCGCGGACAGTCGTTCGCCGCGTGACGGTCGCTTTATCGAAATCGTCGGCAATTACGACCCGACTAAAAATCCCGCCATTGTCAATGTCGACGAAGAAAAAGTTATCGGCTGGATTAAAAATGGCGCACAACCAACCGATACAGTTCGCTCGCTCCTTAGTAAAAAGGGCATCATGAAAAAAATCCACGAAGAGCGCAAGGCGGCTAAGGCTGCAAAGTAATCATCGAACAAATTAATTGAGGTAGAGGACAATGCAAGAACTTGTAACGGTGCTAGCAAAGGCACTTGTCGAAAAACCCGAAGAGGTGCAGGTCGAAACGGTCGAAGAAGAAGATCGTACAATTTTGAAACTGCACGTCGCACAGGAAGATATGGGCAGGGTTATTGGCAAAAAGGGCAGAATTGCTAAGGCGATTCGTACCATAGTCAAATCCGCCGCAACACGTGAGAAGAAAAAAATTTCAGTTGACATTGAATGATAAAATTGGCGCGGTGAGCATATGGCTTGCCGCTTTTTTGTTGTTCGTGATTGACATTGCGCGAAGTTTTTGTTATTATCGGCGCATTCAAGGAGAGGTGTCCGAGTGGTTTAAGGAGCCGGTCTTGAAAACCGGTGATGCTGAAAGGCACCGTGGGTTCGAATCCCACCCTCTCCGCCATAATTCGACAATTAATTTTCGGAAATATAGACGTAAAATTTCGCCTTCGGGCGATTATTTTTAGGGGAGGCGGCGATTTTTATGAACGAGCAAGAAAAGTTGCGCATATTAATAACCGACGATTCGCGGCTCCTGCGTAAGAAATTGCGCGAGGAACTTGAGCGGCTGAATTGCGAAGTAATCGAGGCGGTTAACGGCAAAGAGGCGATAACGTTCATTTTGGAGCAAGAACCCGACGGCGTCATTTTGGATATAGTTATGCCGGTTGTCGGCGGAATTGAGGCGTTGGAATTTATTCGCGAAGTTGCTCCCGATGTCCCCGTCGTCATTCTTAGTTCAATGGGCACGCCGCAAAAATTAATGCAGTGTCTGAAAATGGGCGCGATAGATTTTATCCATAAACCATACACCAAAGATCAAATCGCCCACACGGTCGAGAGAATGCGCAAGCTTAAAGCTAAACGGCTCGCCAAAGAGGCAGAATAATTATTTAGGAGGATTTTAACATGCCGATTATTGAGCATAATACAGTTTCGGCGATGAACAAAGCAGGCGGCAAGGGCGAAATGTTTATTACGCACCTGTTGACGCCTAAAGAAATGGTTGGCAAGTGTGAAATGTTCGCAAGCGTCAGAATTCCCGTTGGCTCGTCATTGGGCGTTCATCAACACGTTGGCAACAACGAAACTTATTACATTATTCAGGGCAAAGGACTTTACACCGACAACGGCGCGACTTACGAGGTTAAGGCGGGCGATACAACTTTCTGCGCGGACGGCGATACACACGGCATTGAAACTATCGGCGACGAGGATTTAATTTTTATCGCGCTGATTATTAATACAAAATAATGGCGTTGTCGCAACAATCTATTGCACTAAAAAAATTCCTGTGCTAAGATAAGGTAATCTAAGGAAAGGAGTTTTTAGCAATGGATATGGCAATCGCGGCACTGTCGGTAGATATGAGCATGGCAAGAACTCAGCAGGATTTAGGAATTTCGGTTTTGAAAATGGCAATGGACAATCAAGCCGCTGCTGTTGAAGAAACGCTGGAAGCAATCGAAAGCCTTGACCCTGCACTCGGAAACAATCTTGACATAACGGCGTAAAAAGTACTTGATTTTTTTTAAACATTCTGCTAAATTCTGCAGGTAATTTTTTAAAGGAGGAATTTTCTTCATGACTAGAGCTGAATTGATAGTTAGCGTTGCCAATAGGACTAAACTTGACCGAAAGAGCGCGGAAAAAGCAGTCGCGGCAACTTTTGAAGTGATTAAAGAGGCACTTGTCGAAGGCGATAAAGTTCAAGTTCTGGGCTTTGGCACTTTTGAAAATCGCACCCGTGCGCCTCGCAAAGGTCGCAATCCTCGTACCGGCGAAGAAATCGAAATTAAATCGTCGAATCTGCCGTCTTTCAAGGCGGGCAAAAGCCTTAAAGAGGCATGCAATCCTTAAAGAAAATTTTCAGCAGAGTCGGGTATTTGCTCGGCTCTGTTTTTGTTTACGGGGTAGATTATGAAGACGGCGATTATAACAGGCGGCACGTCTGGTATAGGACTTGCGACGGCAAAAATTTTTTTGGCGCACGATTTTAATTGCGTGCTTGTCGGCAGAAGTTCTGCGCGGTTTGAACAGATTAAATCGGAACTGGTCGGGAGCTCTGAATTTATTTCGGCGGACGTGCGCAAAGTTGCAGATTGCGATAAAATTATTTTGCGGACGGTTGAGCTTTTTGGCGGTGTCGACGTGTTGATAAACAGTGTGGGCATTTATCACGAGGGCGCGATAACTTCTATGGACTCGAAAACTTTTGATGATATATTTGCCACGAATGTTAAGGGAACTTTTTTTACGACGCGGGCGGCGGTTGACGAATTGATTAAAAGTCATGGCGCGATTGTAAATGTGGCTAGCGACGCAGGACTTAAAGGAAATTATTTCTGCGCGGCGTATGCGGCAAGCAAAGGGGCAATCGTGGCGTTCACAAAGTCTTTAGCGTTGGAGTTGGCAAGTTTTCCCGTTCGCGTTAATTGCGTTGCACCAGGCGATATTTTGACGCCGTTGACATTGAATCAGCTAAAAACTTCGGGCGGCACCGTCGAGGAGCTTGCAAAATTTTATCCACTTGGAAGAATTGGTACACCCGCTGAAGTCGCAGAGGCAATTTATTTTCTCGCGAACGCAAGCTTTATAACAGGCGCAATCTTGAGCGTCGACGGAGGTTTAACTTGCTAAAAGTTTTAATTTTATCGGCGTCAATCGGTTCTGGACATACAAAGGCGGCAGAGGCAATTCAAAAAATTTTTGGAGAGTCAGCGCAGGTCGTTGACTTCATGGCTAAAGAAATTTCAACGTTGAATTGGTTGACGAAAAAATTTTATCTCGCCGCGCTGAAATTTATTCCCGACCTTTACGACAGAATTTATAAATTTGCAAACGGAAAGAAAGTTGGAGTCTCTGCAAGATTTTTAAGTTCCGCGCTGATGTATTTGCCTTTCGCCCGATTGATGAAAAAATTTCGCCCCGACGTTGTGATTTGCACGCACCCTTTCCCAGAAGCCGCCGCGTCGCTGTGGAAATTTTTACATGCAAAGTTCTCAAAAAATTTTTTATTGGCGGCGGTGTTAACGGATTATTCACTGCACGAAATTTGGATTTATGGCGAAGTAGACGTTTATTTTGTCGCGACGCCCGAAATGCAACAAAAACTTTCCACGCATTGCCGCGCAGGACAAAAAATTTTCGCGACGGGCATACCGATTGACGAAAAATTTTCCACCGTAGAAAAAAAATCTGATTCACAGACGACAATTTTAATTATGGGCGGCGGCTTAGGACTTGGTTCGATTGAAGAAACTTTATCGGAGCTGAATAAAATTTCCACACCAATTAAAATCGTAGTCATCGCTGGGCAAAACGAAAATTTATTAGCGCAGTTAAGACGGAAAAATTTTTCACACCCGACAGAAATTTTCGGCTATGTCGCAGACGTTCATAAACTCATGGCGCAAGCAGATTTATTAATCACGAAACCCGGCGCACTCACTATGACGGAAGCTTTTGCGGCTGGCTTACCTTTAATCCTCCACGCGCCAATACCCGGTCCAGAGGCTCTCAACGCGACTTATGCAACAACTCACGGCGCGGCGATTAAAGTTGGCAACAAAAAAATTTCAGCAGTCATTGCGGAACTTTTAAAAGAACCTGCGCGGTTCGACGAAATGAAACGTTGCGCCAAAAAAATTTCCCGTCCATTTGCCGCAAAGGACATTGTTAATAACATAAAAAAAATCGGCTCCGACACTTAAGGGAGCCGATAATTTTTATTCCGCAAGCTTGATAAAAGGCGCAGTATAGTTAAAGTCAACATATTCGACGGGGTGAGGATTCGTAGCCAAATCGCGCAAGAAATCTTCCGTAAGCCTCGCTTTTTCGTCGAGACGTTCTAACTTGCCGATACGAATTTGCACGGGGCGTTCAGTCGCGCTGTACATGACGATATAATCCGCGTCGACAATCGCAATTTCCGACAAAAGATTCAACGTGTCCTCATTGAGCCGTTGCAGGAAGTCAAGAATTTTTCTAATAAGTTCGTCGTCAACTTCGTCGCCAATATACAAATCGCGAACCGACGCGCCAGTTATCATCGGGATTTGCATAGTTTTAATCGTCTTATAGCTGTCGATAATCGTGCCGTTGTGATCGAGGTCAAGATAACCGTAATCGCAAATAACCGTTGCAAGAGGTCGCCGCTCCTTAATTTTTATTTCCAATGTGTGCGGCAATCGTCGACGAACGCTAACTTCCTCGATTCGCAAATCTTTTGACAGGCGGCTTTGCACAACGTTTGTTTCCAATTTAAAGAGCGGCTCGCCCTTGTAAATATTTCCGACGCGCAGAATGTCTTCTTCCGTCAAATATTTTGCGCCCTCTAATTTTATTTCTTCAAGCGTAAAAAACGGCACGTAGACGAAGAAACCTAATACCGCCACGCTAACGACAAGAAAAATTATTCCCTTAATTAGCCGCCCCAAATTTCGCCGTCGTCGTCTTATCTTTGCCATAATAAGATTTTCCTTCTAAATTATTGTAATTGAATTTATGATTGGAGCCAGAGGACTTGATAGCGTTCCATCTGCGCCAGCGCGTAATTCATAAGCGACAAAGCAACTTCCGAATTATTGCGGCTCGTTTCAAGTAACACATCACGCGGAATCGTCAAGAGTTCTACTTGTTCCGTTAAGACTTCAGCGGAGAGCGTTAGCCGTTGCTTATCCAAAAGGTTCGTAGGATTGACAAAAGCATTTTTGCCGACAACGTCAATCGGATTATACCAACCGTCGCCGGTGTCCACGTTGCGCACAAGTTTTCCGCTGACGACAAAGATAAATTTTTCCTTGAGCAATTCGCCCGAAATCCTGTCGCCTTCGTAGCGCGTAATAATTTCTGATTGACGCTCGAAAAGCCCGATTGTACCCTCGAAACGTCCTTGCAAAATCGGCAGTTGCGAGAGGAAATCGCGAATTTTTTTGCGGTCGCTTGTTGTTGTCGTCTGAACGTATAACTGCAGATTGATTCGGGCGGCGAGTCGTTCCATGAACGCAGAAAATTTTGCATTCCAATCTGTTAGCATTTGCTGGAGTATGGATTCATAGAGCACGCAAAGCCGCTCCATTCCGAAGTTCATAAATTGTTTTTGGTTGTAGAGGAAAGTTATCGATAAATTTTTTTCGGAATAGCGGAAGTAGACGCCGAGTTTCATGCCTTGCGCTTCCCACGAGTTACGAGAAATAATTTTTCCGTTCGATTCAGCGGGGGCGGCAACGTAATTCAATTCGCCAGATTGAAATTCTTTAAAGCTGAGGAAGTGGTCGAATAATTTTTTCCTGCGCCCCGTTAAGTTCTCCAAAGTCGTCCAATCGACGCAACTATAAGGTTGAGAGACGACAAGTTGCCGGAATTGCCCGCGAACGATTTGTTCGACAGTCAAGTTATTATCGCTCGTCAAGCGGACGGGAATCATATTTACCGACGAATCACCCGCCGACAAAATTTGGCAGAAGAGACAATCACGGCGTTTATTAGTGAGTTGCAACATAAAACCCCACGCACTTTGCAAAATTGCCGTGAGCATCATGCGGTTAGATTGAGCACGCCCGCGCAGGTCGGAAAGAATATCGGCGGGAATTTTTGTGCGAAATGCCTTTTGGTGATACGTACCTAAACCTTCCCGTTCGTAGGGAAGTGATTCAAATGGCGGAGCTTTGTCGATAACTTTTGCCCAATAGTCGCGAATGGCATCTTGATTTTTCGGCGGCAAGTCATCATCAATTTTTTTTGCTTTAGTTTCGGCGGGAATGTCCAATACGTTGCAGAAAAATTTTTCGGCGTCGAAATTATCAGCGATAACTTGAGCAAGCGTCACGAGTACGGCGAATTCTTTTTCGCTTGTTTTGTAAACTGCAAATCGAATTAACAGGTCGTGGCGCAAGTCGCAATCGCGGCGCATATCAGCTTCCAAAATTTTCCCGAATTCGTCGTTAAGATCGTCTATATCCGTTGTCGTTAAATTGCGGAAAATAATTTCGGGCTTAACAGAGGTTTCAGGGGGAATGACTTTAATTGTGCGCGTGCCGACGTTGCAAAAATTAGCGCGGAGATTTTCGTTATCGTTCAGCATGCGGTTGACGGCAAGATTAAATTTAATCGGTCTGACGGTGCCACGAACTTTGTAAAGCGTTTGAACGAAGAAATGCGGCGACACGAAATTTTTTTCCTCGAAGAATTTTTTTTCATGCGCGGTCAAATCTTTAATCGCCTCAAGTTTGCGGGGATTGTAGCCGCTCTGCTTGCCGTAAACGCTTTCTAAAATATTTTGTTCGTCGGTTGTGAGTTCTAAAGTTTCCATTTTAATTTCTCCTGTACAGATAAAAATTAACGCGCTTATGATAACACACAAGCAAATTATTTTCACTATGCATTTTAGGTTGATTTTCAAAAAAATTTTTGTTATCTTATCAAAAAAACCGTGGGAGCTGATTATTATGATGAGAATATTTTTAATCCGACACGGCGAAACAGAATGGAATAGACAAAACAGACTTCAAGGCAATTCCGACACGCACCTTTCGCCCGAAGGCTTTCATCAAGCGATAACTTTGGCAGAACATGCGCCGTTTCAAGACGCCGACGCGATTTATTCGAGCGATTTGTCGCGGGCAATGTCGACGGCGGGCATTTTGGCGGAAAGATTTAATCTGACTGTCAAGCAACTGCCTGAATTGCGCGAGGTAAATTATGGCGACTGGGAAGGACGCTTTATCAGCGACTTAGTAAAGGAATCGCCCAAAGCTTTTGGAAAATTTTTCACTGCCCCGGAAATATGTCACCCGCCCAACGGCGAAACTTTTTTGGAAGCGCAAGCCCGCGTGATGATTGGCATTCGGGAAATTATCGCCAATCACGACAATGAAAATGTAATCGTTGTTTCACACGGCGCGGCAATTCGTCTGATACTCGGCGCGGCTTTGGATATGCCACTTCACAAAATGTGGGCGATTGCTCAATTCAACATGGCTGTAAATATTTTGCGCGTGGACGACGGGGAATTTACTGTCGAATTAGTTAACAGCACCGAACACCTCCACCGCGTTTAAAGGGGGCGCGATATGTATTATTATTCAACAGTTGATAACATTGTAATGACGCACAGCGCACTTGAGACTGACGAATATTCAATGCCTTGCGTGCGCGTTCATTTTGAGCGACCAAATAAAAACAACGGCTTTGATTTTGCCGACGGCAGAATTCCGCATTTCAATTTTCAAAAGACGTTTGGCTTTTCCGAAGACGAACTTTTTAAACTGCGCGATTACATGCGGAACAATTCTTTTTTGATTTGGGAATTCGCTCAAAAGGGCGGTGGCGAAAATGCCTAAGGTCTTGCAAGATTTTTTGGGATACGCGATTTATTTTTGGGCGAATGGACAAGGCGAGCCGCCACATGTCCACGTTTCAAAAGGTGACAAACTGCGGGCGCGACAAAATTTTGTATACGTCGCGACGGCGTAGAGTTAGCGCGCAACGACGGACAAATACCCGCTAAGGATTTACGCAAAATCGAAGCTTACCTTTTGGCGAATCAAGATAGAATTCTTGCCGAATGGTTTAGATTCTTTAACATGTAATATCGCGAGGAGTTTGATTGTCATGAAAAAATTTATCGTGCTCGTTGTTCTATTTTGCGCCGTGATGATTCCGTCGACAGCTTTGGCGGAGCGCGGCACCGTTTTTTGTTATGATGATTGGTCGAGGAAAATTGTTATTGAACTTTGGAATGGCTTTACATGCGCCGAAGTCAACGGCTTTCCGCGTAAATTGGAGGCAGACGATATTATTGTCGGCGAATTGACAGGTTACGGGACGCATGAACTTTACAATCTCACCAAAGACGAAAGTTTTTCCGTGTGGATTGATAATTATTGGTTGAGCAAGGAAAAAGCTTTGGAGTGGTTTGTACGCAAATATTGAGGAGACCGGCTATAAAAAGTCAAGAGGCTGAAGCCGGAATATAAGGTTTATTATCC
>CAMJRX010000052.1 GCA_946408355.1 uncultured Selenomonadales bacterium | reverse complement strand
ACGAGCTGACGATTGCTTCTGCCGAGACCTTGATTAAGATTTCTCATATTCACATTTTGCTTAATCGTTTATGAACACCTGTTCTTAAACGTGCGGTTGAGGCAGATTGGATTTCTGCCCTGCGCTTGCAAAACGATTTGGACAGTGCCGACGCTTTCAAATGGCGCGGCGAATTTTTTCGGTGATGAGCGTGTCAATCAAAACTTTGGTATGATATCATCCGATTTTTTTATGTCGAGATCTTCGCCGACGAGCATTGCCGCCTGTCGGAGAAATTTGTTGCGCATGAGTTGATTATCGCCCGAAGCAGAGGCAAGCTTGCGGAGCAACTGCGCTTTGGCAAATATTTTGGTCTCGTCGTTGTTGGCTACGGCAAATTGTTCGCGTTCCAAATTGAGGCGGTCACGTTCCAGTTCCAGACGTGCCTGCTCCGTAGTAAGGCGAAAGCGGCTTTGCTCAAGGTTCGTTGCCACGTTCGGTAACGTGTATGAGCCCGTTCTGAAAATACTGGGCAAGACTTCTTCGCAGACCCAATCCGAGAATTCTTCCGTCTTGGGAAGTTTGCTACGCAGAATGAGTTTGTACATTCCGGTTTCGTTGATGACGGTCATTTCCTGTACGCCGCCGGGAGTCGCGATTTGTGACTTCCTTTTGAATTTGTTGGGTACGTGTTTTGCCAAGGCGTCACGCGGATTTGCGTAATTGAGAGCGACAGCGACATCTTTGCCGACGAACCACGGTTTGCCGTCAATTATAACGACACGCACTTCGCCGAACTTCTCATGCTCGAAGATGATCGGCACAAAATTTTCACTAACCATAAAAATAATCTCCTTGCGTTTTGAAACAGGGCGTGATAAGATAATCGAACACGAAGAGCCACTGCGCTTTGCTTGTACATTAGACGAGGCAAGTTTAGCACAGCGGCTTTTCGTTTGCAAGGAATAATTCGACGACTCTGTATCGGTGTGATTGACGGCAAGGCATGCGATATACTGTTTGAAAATTGTTCATGGGAATTCACTGTGACCTTGTCGAGCTACTCAATGACAACGACTTCAAAAATTATTTGCGGCAGAATTGCGCTAAGTATCCTTCAGACAAACGAATTGCTCAATCGACTGGAAGAAATTGTTTTCTTGGGCTGACGGGAATGTTTTGCGCTTGACCGATTGCCTTCGGGCTTTCGGTCTTTTTTATTTTGTTTCGTACAAATTTATTTGCGGCGATTTTCAGAAAATTCCGCGCGCCTTTCTTTTTTTTTTTTTAGCGAACGGCTTCCGCAGATCGAATCGCCTACGGTTACGACTTCCGTCGCCTGTAGCGGATGCACGCCGCCTGCGGGTAGCTTGCACCTCTAATCGCCTTACCCCTTCGCCAACTTATCACGACTTCAGCTGACGACGCGGGCGGCGTAAGCCGATTAGCCGTAGCGTTAGCGTAGGCGATTCGGCGTCGCCGTTCGCTACAATATCTACAATATATACAGGGATTTTGGGTGGGTGCTAAAAGTCGCGTCACCACTAGGCAAAAATGCCTTTTTTGCGACCACCGCAAATTACCGAATAGGCGCTGCAAAATTACCGAATAGGCGCTGCAAAATTACCGAATAGGCGCTGCGGTTGATTTTTTGTTTAATTCGTAACGATAAATGTAGTTTATTGATTTGTTTTGCCTTTTCTGACTGGAACGAGTTCAATCGAATAGAAGGAGTTGCCGTGTTTGATGACCTCGAACGATGTGATTACGCCTTTGGATTTAAGGTGCTCAATGAAGGTAACGATGACTTCGCGAGCGTCTTTTTTGGTTTTGAGGTTTGCTTTTTCGATTTGGCATTTAAAAAACACGTCGGCGAAGGTGATAATGGGTTGCAGTTGTCGGTGAAGTGAAATTTCTTGAACGCGGCGCATGGTGTAGTGTTTGAGTCCGATGTTCATGCGGCTGTTGTTCATGTAGGGCACGTCTAAGAGTTCGGTTTTGTAAGTCAGGATTTGATTGTTCTTCAATTGCGCCGAAGTCAACAGCGGAGATTCGCTTAGTAACTCGATAATGTTGGCGTTTTGCCCGTTGATGGTCGTGAATTCAAGACGTTTGCACGGCAAGAGTGCGGATACAATTTTTTTGGGATTGCCGTTGTTGTATCTCGTTAATTCGCAGAGATGGGTCGGGGTGTAAGTCAGTTGCAGGCGCATGAGCAAATCGATTGCATTTTTGATATCGATGAGTTGCTTTTTGCTTGGGTCGGCATCGGAGCCCCTGTTGACTTTACCGGTGATGGCGCGATAAATTATCGGTACCGTTGTTTGATGATTGCCCGCGTATAACTCGGAGATACCCGCACACAGCACTGCGCAGTGGAATTGATCGAGAGGCTCGGAAAGCGTGAAAGTTTCATCGTCGACGGTGAGTTCAATCGGAGAAAGAATTTCGCCGAACTGTGGGTGATTAGCCATTTCGATGAATTTTAGGCGTTGTCGTTCAAGCCAGTATTTCAAGTCCGCCTGCGTCAGATTAAAAATTTTTTTCGAGAGATTGTCGTTGGGCACAATGAGTTTTTTTGCAGGAATGATTTGTACGTTGGTTTTGTTGTTGTTCATAAAAATACTCCTTTACATTTGAATCGCTGTTCGTTAAAATAAAAATGTTGTTGTTTTCATAAAAACGCTCCTTGTTGTTGCAGTAAGTACTTTAACAAGGGCATATTTTTTTGTGTCAATAAATGCGCGTCAAATCTAAAATTTGTCATTTTCAATCCTCCTTGCGTCGGAGCAAGGAGGACCGTCTTCGTTAAATTTGTCGCAAGACTCGAAGCAATCGTGCGCGGAATAGTAACGGAAATAACAATCATAGTTGGTGCCCTGCCGATTTTTGAGGCACTTAAGGTGAATCTGTCGCGGTTGCTGACGTTTGGCGTCGTCAATACGTTTGCGGGTGTCGGCAATGTTGTTGTAGCTTTTGAGATCGTTCATCATGTTGAGTTGCAAAGCCCAAACGACATCGGCGGTGTACTCGATGTTGCCCGACTCTTTGAATGACTCGAACGAAACGGACTGTGCGTAGTTCATTCGGTTGAAACTGCTTATTACGATGAAGGTCGTGTTTGTATCGCGCTGAAATTTCTTGAGTTTGCGAACAGAATCATCAATGCCGAGCTTGGTTGATTCGCGACCGGTCGGAACGATTTGCAGATAGTCGAGGCAAACGACGGGAGCTTTTGATTTGACGGAACACAGCGGCTTGAGCATGGCAAGCAGGTCGTCAACAGATTCGTCCTGAAGCTCCAGAAGGCTCAAATTAAGCCCCAAATTGGCGAAAACGAGTATAACCTCGTGCAAGCCCCCAAACGACGCACCACGGCGAATCTGGGCGGCTGTAGGGGCATGTTTGGGATTGCGGATAAACAGTTCGCGGGCAAGCGACTTTGAGAACAACTCAAGGCGGCTCATCTCGTAGCTGCAGTAAATGCAAGTCTCACCGCGACGAGCCAGTTGTTCAAGCAGTTGCCAGCAGAAAGTCGTCTTGCCGGCAGCGGGCGTCGCACCGATTACGTAGAGTCCCGGACTGAAAAATTGCACGGCGTCGAGATTGTCGAAGCCCGTAAGGCGTTTGGCGTAAGGTTTCATGGCGTCGATTTCGGCGTTGAAGTTGTTGGCAAAAAAATCGGCGAAGGTCGTCCGCTTTGTCGGCACTGCTGATCGACTGATTTGCTCGAAGGTGCGTTGAGCGTCGGCAATGATTTCAGTCGGCGAGCGAATGTCTTGTTGAGCGTTATTGACGATGATTTGAGCGGTCTCAATCAATCTGCGGCGATTGGAGTTTTCTTTGACGACTTTAGCTTGGAATTCGGCGCGAGCGGTCGTAAACTCCAAATCAACGAGTGAGAACAGATAATCACGGTCAAATGTACCGATTTTGTTAAGTTCATGTTCGACGGCTAGCACGTCGGGCGGAGTGCCTTCAAAAAAAATCTTGACGATTGCGCGGAAGATGGCTTGATGTTCGGGACGATAGAAATCGTCGGCGACGACAATGGCTGAAACGAGCGGAACGACTTCGCCGTTCTTGAGCATCATCGCCGACAGAAGTTTCTTTTCAATCTCAATGGTGTTGGGCATGTTGTCCGAATCTGTACGCATTAAAATCACCTCGTTGCAAAAGAAAAAGACGCCATTCACACCGGTGAATGGCGCCTTAAAAATAACGCTAAAAAGCCCTTGCAGGGATTATCGCTATGGTATAAAATAATCAAACGTCGTTCTACGAAAATTAAAGTTTGCAAACTCATTGAGAGTAGCGATAAGAGTCCCATAGGGGCATTCTGGCGAATGGAGCGAACATTCACCGGAAGAAGCTCTGCAGTGTTTCCAGCACTGTAGGGCTTTTTGCCTTTAAAAAGCATGAGCTCTATGATTCGTCTTCCGTAAGTTTGGAATCGACTTCAATTTTGAAAATGATACTATGAATAAGGTTATATTTCAATTTAAAAGGTTGAAATCAGATAAGTGCCCGACAGTTCAGTAGGAGATTCAAGAGCAATTTCACTGTCAGCGACGTTGCTTACCGGCAGATTGCCGCTTGCCTCAACATTCCGTTGCTATGCCAAAATACAAGTCAATTAGCCTTTAATGAACGGTTCAATTTGATAGCAGAGGGATTCCTTGCCGTTTTCGTCTTTGATGACGCGAACAGTAATATCATAGTCGTATTCTATACCGTTCTCTTCAAGAAACATTTCCAGACGCGCCACATTTCCGAAGTCAGTCGGATTATCGTTGAAGATATCGGGCGGCAGTTGCGGTAATTTTTTCTTATTCGATTTCGGCACGCTGTAACTGCCCATCTCGTCGACTTGCGGTAAGATTTCGCTCGTTACCCAGTGACGATACTCTTTGGCTTTGGGTAATTTCGAGTCGAGAATCAGCGAATACACTCCGCTCTTGTTGATGAGCGTAAATTTACGATTTTGCGTAACACCGTTGGATCTGACGTCGCGAATCAGGGCGTCAGGTCTCTTGTCTTCAGCGTCAACGTGCATTGCGATTGCGTTACGCGGCTTTTTGTAGCCGAGAGCCCTTGCAACGTCGATTCCGATGAACCACAGCACGCCGTCGATCCTTACGACACGCAATTTGCCGAATTGCTCATACTCGAAGACTTGCGGGATAAGTGCCGGTAAATTTTTTTGTTTCATAAAACATACCTTCAATTGACTAAAGCTGACCGCCCTGCTAAAATACTAATGTAGTTATTTCAAAGCGGTTTTGGTTGGCTCGGTCGAGGCAATTATAACCGCTTAAACTATTTTCTGCAATAAAAAAAAACGTCCGATTGAGGGCGTTTTTTGTTAGCAACAATTTGCGCTACGAGCTCATCACTGCCGTCACTGTTGCCGCAGTATTCAAATCGACGAGCGAAGTTTTGCGAGCGGGCGACCGACCTTGAGCGTATTGGCGGCGAGTATATCTTTGCAAAACTTATGTAGCACAGTCGGTATGTCCGTTACTAAGGGCGAGAGTTCAACGCGGCGACTTTCGCCATTACCGAAGTCATTGTGCAGACTTACGTCGACTTTGGCTACTACAAAATCGCCGTCGAACGCCCGAAACTCGACGAATTCGACAAACCCGTTGCTGACCCGAAACGCCGCGACTTTGACCGAACGCCGCTTTGAATCAGACATTGAAGCGGTGTTTTTGTCGCCTGCAGGCGGCTACGTCAAAGGCATCGACATTTACGACGCGCGGCAGGGGTTACACGTCGCGATGCTGACAGATTTTATTCGGCGCAGTCAGCCGCGAGAATGGGCGCGATTTGAGAACGTCACCAAGTCCGACAGCGTGAAAAAATTTTGCACGGCGTTCAATGCTACTTGCGACAATGGCGGACTGTTAAGCGTGTTGCGGCACGGTGTCAAACATCGCGGGATAAATTTTCGCGTCTGCTACTTCAAGCCCGAATCTACGCTGAATTAGACGGCGGCGCAGTACGCCAAGAATCATGTCGCGTGTTATCGGCAGTGGCATTACAGCGCGGACAGCAATCGGAGCAAAACGTCGCCGACGCGAAATCGCAATGGATAAACGACCGTGACTTGTGCGAAGTCTGTTTCCAATTCAACAAACGGATTCCGGGTATGCGCGGTACGTGACGGCGGCAAAGGCACTCATTCCGACGCGGACGGTTATCCGACGGCGTATTTGTGGGAACGCGTCTTTCAAAAGGACAGCACGCTTGACTTCGTGCAAAATTCATCAGTGTGCAAGGCAGGCGATTGATTTTCCCGCGCTATCATCAACCGGATGTCGTTCGCAAATTGATGGCTCACGTCAGCGAACACGGCGCGGGGCAAAATTATTTTATTCAGCATTCGGCGCGTGCGGATTATCGTGACCACGTTGCAGAAATTTCCCGTCATCCTGCAGGAAGTCGACAGCGTTGCGGGCAAAAATTTCACCGTGATTGTCGATGAGGCTCACTCTTCGCAGACGGGCACTTCGGCGTTGAAGTTGAAAGCCATGCTTGCCGATACCGAAAACGCTATGCGCGAATACGCCGAGATTTAAGGCGAAGCCGAACCCGATCTTGACCCGACTGATAAACTCGTTAAGGAGCTGACAGCTCAAGGCAAGCATAAAAATTTATCGTTCTTCGCATTCACCGTCACGCTCAAGGCGACGACGCTTGAACTTTTCGGCACGGAGCACGCCGACGGCAATTATCACCCGTTCCATGTCTCTCAATGCGCCAAGCTATCAAGGAAGATTTTATTTCGGACGTTCTGCAAAATCACGCGCCACAAAAATTATCTGCAAGTTCGCGGAGCTACACCTGTAAGACATTGCGCACAAATCTCAAATCATCGTTGAAATTTTTTTTTGGCGACGACGCGGAATTCGCCGAATCGCGTTTGAACGTTCTCGCGGACGGCAGTCGTATCAGCGAATCGCAAACTAAGGCGAAGTTTCACGAAAATTTTCAAGTTCTTATCGTCGCCGATAAATATCAAACGGGTGTTGATGAGCCGTTGTACCGTTCGTCAAGGACAGCGCGGCGGTTATCAGCTTCGAACGCCCGTTCAAAGTCGGTAAGGTGTTCGCGGCGGAGCGGATTGGTCACGCCGAACGAAGGCATATTCGTCCGCAGGTCATAGAATCAAAAATCGTGTGCAGGTTGCATTTGTTCATGAGGTCAACGCGAATCCGTTCGTCGTCGTCGTCAGCAAAATCGTCGAATTTGACGGAGCTGAACGACAATTTGGTTGACTACGTGCCGAACGGCGTCAAAAATTCTAAAATGCGTCTTGCCGATGTCGGGACAAGGACGGGTTGCGCGACCGAGCATCTGTTCAAACAGAATTCGAGACTTGACGCGGCGCATAAAAACAAGCGTATCGATTGCGGGCACGTCGACGCCCGTCGTGAGCAAATCGACATTCACGACGACATTCGGGAAGCGTCCGTTCTTGAAATGAATCTGAACGATTAAATCGGCGTGCTTGTCGTCGACGGCAAAAATCAACGTCTTGCCCGCACCTTCAAGATTTATGTCGGCGGCGATTTCTTCAAGGACGACGCGATTAAAATTTTCGTTGACGACCTGTCGATTGAAATTGTCGATGTCAAAATTCAGCTCGTCGGCAAGCAATTCGCTGTCGGTTAGTTCGCCGGTCACGGGGTCGCACGTCGTGATTAAGTCGCCTTTTTTGTAGCGGATACCGCTTTCGGACAGTTGCGTTTTCAAGCGGTGCGCGAATCGTGGTCGACAAGGTAGCAGTCAGCGCGATTTTCACGGCGTCGAAGTATTCGATAACGCTGCGATAAGTCCGTCGCGCCGGGCGCGGTATCGTCATACAAAACGCGCTTGACCATGCTTTGAACGGTCGCAACTTGCAAACGAATTTCCTTGCCGAAAGTTTTATCGCCGAGTTTGTTGACGTTGTAAATTTTATCGAGCGGCAACAGGTCTTCAAGCTTGACGGTGGCGAAAACATCTTGCGCTTGCTCACCGAATGAATTTCTGTCGACGAGAAATAAAATTCGGCAAAACCGCCCTGCCCTCAAGAATCGGTAAATCATTCCGAGGATAGTTCGCGTCTTGCCGGTGCCCGTCGCCATCGCGACTAAAATATTTTTCCGTCCGCCGATAACTGCTTGCTCAACGGCTTGAATTGCTTCGACTTGATAGCCGCGTTTTAATCCGCGATCTTCGCCTTCCATTTTGCTTTCTAATAAAGCCATTTGCAAAGTCATAAAATCATGCCTCGCTTTCTCGTTGGATTTAACACTATCAACAGCGGAATCTAATTCTTCAACAAACTTTCCCGAAACGATGCCGGAGTCGACGTAGTTTAGAAAAGCTAACATGTCAGGTGAAACGTCGTCGGCTGTTCCCTTCGTAATGTTGTCCGCGCTTGAGCTTATCCGTATCGAGGAGCGATTGATAGTAGCGCATTCTTTTGGCTAGATTGTCCGAGTCAGTCAACTGCATTTCCACATCAAACGAACGGTTGCGACTTTGTCCTCGACGTAGACATCAAGCCGAATTCCTTTGCCGACAATGCAAGCCTCCGCTGTCCTTTTGCGTTCAGGATAGCTGATCTCACTGATTCGGACATTCAGTATGAGCTCCAGCAGTCGGCGACACAAATCGGGATACAGCTCCATTGTTTTGCTGAATACGAAATTGTCGCGAATAGTCGCAGTCGTCCACTTGAATTTGGCGATTTGTTTGACGGTCATTGTCTCACCTCGACTTGAATTATTGCACGAACACGCAAATTAAGAGTTGTTGGTAAACTCAAGTAAAAAAATAAGCAATGATAAAAAAATTAACCGACGCTCAATGGAACTTCAACGCCATAATATGTATACTCAAAAGCAAGGCGCGTTGGAGCAATTTACCCGCTCACTAAAATTTTGAATGTGATTCTGATTGGCGGGAATATCGCTACTCGCTTTGACAAATTAACTGTTTGCTTAAAAAATTTCGTATTATTCGTTGCTTCTGTTATTCATTTTAATTTACCGACAGCCCCTAAAAAAGCCGGAGCCTTTCACTCAATCAAATTCTCCTACTCAAAACCTCAATAAAAATTGTCCCCTCAACATTTATATCAGCTGTAACTGTGACGGTTGACAATAATTAAATTAACACAGGGGGATAGCGGCAGAAGTGTCATTTTTATCTGGTGGTGACGCGATTTGTCGAGAGTTGCCCTGTCTCTATATATAGTCTTAGATATTGAGTCGTAAGCTACCCGCAGGCAGCGAGCATCCGATACAGGCGACGGAAGTCGTAACCGTAGGCGATTCGATCAGCGGAAGCCGTTTGCTACCAAAAAAAGTGCGCTGAATATTTCCGTCAGCCCAAGAAAACAGTTTCCCCAAGCTGATTGAGCAATTCGTTTGTCTGAAGGACACTCAATCGTTGGTCAATGGCAGAAATGATGATTGAGTCCCACGGATTACGCGGATACAACGGACTTTGTTTGGCGTAGCGCAACAAGTACTGCGTCTCCTCCAACGTCAAACCCATGGCGAAGGCAAGTGCCAAAATCTTCGGTCGCGACGGATTCTTTTTGAGTCCCGAAAAGATGTGGTAAGCGTATTCGCGCTGAACGCCTGAACGTTCGATGACAGCTTGCTTGCTCAAATTTTTCTGCGCCAAGAGACTCGCAAGGTAATCGCTCAACGGTCGGACGAATTCTGCGCGATTACGCCGCAAATAATTTTTGATGTCATTGTCCTCGCGGAGCTCGACGAAAAGCTCGTCGGTGTCCTTATCATACTTAGGCACGAAAGTTCACCTCGGTTTTTGCTCAATGATATAATGGCAAAAAATTTACGGCAAGAGACGGGGTCACCATGAATTCCTTTGAGCGATTTTTGGACAGCACCTTTGAGCTCGTCGACGTGCTCAAATCGTCGGAGCAAAGTTTTGTCGCGCTGGTCTACGATAAGCACGCCCGGCGACTTTGCACGCTCAAGCGGCGCAGTCTTCATTCGCTCGATATTTATCGGACGCTGAAAAATTTGGCGGAGCCGCACGTTCCCGAAATTTATCGGCTCTTTGAGCGCGACGAGCAACTTGTCGTCGTGGAAGAGCATATCGACGGGCAAACGCTCGCCGTTGACGAAAATCTTGCGCTGGAAATTCTCAAGCAACTGTGCGCGTGCCTTGCCGTCATTCACGAAGCCGACATCGTCCACAGAGACATCAAACCTTCCAATCATGCTGATTGACTTCGGCATTGCTGCGCCCCAATCAAATAAGCCCGCGTTTGCGAGCCGAATTATTTTGTTGCAAACGAAAAGCCGCTGTGCTAAACTTGCCTCGTCTAAGTAACAAGCAAAGCGCAGTGGCTCTTCGTGTTTGATTATCTTAACACGCCCTGTTTCAAAACGCAAGGAGGAATTATCAATGGAAAATCTAACCGTCATCAACCCGCTCGAAAACATCACACGCATCGAGTATCAAGGGCAACCCGTCCTCACGACCGCACAGCTCGCCCAGTTCTACGAGACGACCGAAAACGTCTTGCGCAACAACTTCGCCAACAATCGCGACCAGTACGTCGAAGGCAAGCATTACTTCAAAGTGACGGGCGACGCGCTGAACGATTTGCGAATCAAAAATTTTGATATACAAATTCCACCGATGGCTCGCGGCTTGTATCTGTGGACGAAACGCGGCGCATTCCGCCACTGCAAATCCGTCAACACCGACCGCGCGTGGGAAGTCTTCGAGTTGCTGGAGGTCAATTACTTTGACCGCCCCGCCAATAAGCAACTTGCAGATGTTTTCGCGGATTATGTTGCCTTGGAGCGCGAGAAATTTGCCGTAGCCAACAGCGACGAGACCAAAACATTTGCCAAGGCGCAGTTGTCCGCGAGCTTGCCTCTGCTTCGGGCGATAATCAACTCATGCGCAACAAATTTCTTCGACAGGCGGCAATGCTTCTCGTCGGCGAAGATTTCGACACGAAAGAATCGGATGATATCATATCAAAGTTTTGATTGACACGCTCATCACCGGACAAATTCGCCGCGCCGCTTGAAGGTGTCGGCACAGTCCAAATCGTTTTGCAAGCGCAGGGCAGAAATTCGATTTACCTCAACCGAACGTTCAAGCTCGTCGAATAATTTCCGACGCATAAGATTTGTCGACGGCTTTGAATTTTGAGCATGACCAACCGTGATAATCTCAACGTCGAAATTCTGATTCAAGCCTCTGTTCACGATTCGTTGCCATAAGAGTTGGCGGGCATCTTCATCGGCGCGAATCAGCAAACCTTCCCGAATGGCGATTTGCCGTTGAATTTCAACATCGGCGGCGATTTTTTGTTTTGCTCCGCGATTTGAATGTTTGCGGCAAAAATTCCCGTGTCCTGCATGTGAATTTTAAACGAGTGTGCGTCGGCATAAGCGTCCAAAATTTTACTTGGCGGAAGAATAATTTTTATTTTGTTGCCGAAATTTCCGTCGCGAAGAATTTTTACTTTGCTCAAGTCGAAGTCACAGACGATCGTCCCCGAATAATCAATGAAAAATTTCCGCGAAGTTCCGGGCATTGAAACATTTATTCGAGGGATTTTTTGTCGGTATCAATCGAGACATGCGAATTAAAATTTTTTCGAACAATAGTAAGTTCGCAAACGTCTTTAATCTCCTCGTAAACAATGCGTTGCAGTTGCTCAAAATCTGCCTGCTTGGAATCGCGTTCAGAAAAAAAATAAATCGCCGCGCGTCGTTTCAATCAAAACAAGGCAACCGGCGAGAGTGGCTCCGAGCGAGGTTCCCAAAGCTTCAAACAAAATGATCACCATAACTTTGACAATATGGTTTCCAAAAATTATCGCCGTTCCGAATAAAATTTAAGTTTTCTTTTCAATCAAGATTTGTGACGATACCGTCGCCGAAAAGTGCGCGGAGCTTGTCCTTAGCTTTTTGGCGGATGTCGTCGGTGATGTAAGCGTGAGCAAAAGCAATCGCCATTGCAATGACGGCGGTGTCGTCGCTGTAACCGACAATCGGCGTTATGTCGGGTGTCAAGTCGACAGGCGAAATAAAATATCCCAACGGCGCGACCATTGCCGCACGAATTTTCATGGGTACGTTGGGATTTTGCGCGACGTAAAAAAGTTGCAAGACCTCATAAAGCAACGTGGCACCGACTTTTTGACGTTGCCGCTGATTTTGCTCTACAAGCCGTCTTCGGAATAATTGCCGCCGTATTTTTCCACGTCATATGATTTAATGTCCATGGCAAAACCTCATTGCTCGACGATCTTGGCAAGATTGGCGTAAGCGTCGGTAAGTGCCTTCAAGCCGTCGCGCATTTGGTGCATTTTTTCATCGGTGATGCCGAAACGTTTTTGCATGATGTCGACCAAAACTTTTTCCTCGTCGGGATAAGCTTTGTCGATTAGCGCGATTGCATACAGCTCGAAGAAAACGCCGGTTTTTTCCGTGAGGCTCGAATCGTCGAACGCCGCAAGCCCTTGAGCAAAATCGACGGCGTGAGCTTTGGACAAATCCGCGTCCTCGATTTCAAGTTTGTAGCTGTCGAAAAGTTTCTTTTCCGCCGCGTCAAGTCGACCGTCCGCGTAAACCATCGTGTAAGCAAGATTCAGGAACGCCGCTTGCTTTTCGCGCGTGAGCTTCGATAAAAACATTGCAATGCCTCCGTTCAAGTGAGTGAAAAATTTTTCCGCGCCGTCAATGCGTCGGTGTGTGTCGAATCAATGATGCTGTTGCCTTTTTTGGACAAGATTGCCGCTACTGCCGCAGCTCCCGCCGCAACCGGCGCGATTGGCGATATGAATACGGGTGCCATAATGAGAATAAGCCCCGAAATTTTGTTGCTCGTTATCAGCGGCTTCGTATAAGATTTCATGCTCAATCACCCCGAAATAAAATTTTTCCGTTCGGTCAAGGCAAGGACGGAGTCGGTAATAATAATTTTTCCCGCCAATTTGGTAGCCGCCGCACCTGCCGCCGCACCCGCCAAAGCTGATGCCGCCGCCGCGCCGAAAGAAATTCCCGTTGCCGCCGCCGCCGCGCCCGTACTTGCCGCCGCCGCGCCGCCTGCCAAACCGATAATGCCCGCCAATATCGATGGTGCTCCTATCGCCACGCCCGCCAAGGGAATTATGCCGCGAATAGAGTTGTAACCGACGATTGAAGGCTTGATGTAAGGTCTCATGCTCAATCACTCCGTTGCCGAAAATTTTCGTGCCGCCAAAATTTTTGTGTGCGACGAATCGATTTTGCCGCCGCCCTTCGCCGCAGCAAGACCGAGCCCTGCCGCCACGCCGACGACCGCCAATTTTGCCGCCGACAGCCCTGCAAGTGCAAACGGAATTATCCCGCCGACTGATTCGTTGCCGACGATTGTTGGCTTTACGTAAGGTTTCATGCCAATCACTCCAGCGTTAAAATTTTTTTCCACTGCAGGTCGCGAATCATGTCAACGAAGTCATTTTCAAGTTCGCGTTCGTCCACGTCGTAGCGGGCAAGAAATTTTCGTTTGATGTCGCCGACAGTCGCCGTGCCGTCCGCCGAATCGATAAACATTGCCGCCGTCGCGTTCAGGTAGTAAATCGTCAAGTTGTCCGTGCAGATTATAAGCACGTCATCATTCATGCGCCGCTTGACGAAACTCACGCGCGGAATTTTGTTTTCAAGCCAATCAAAAATCATTCGACGCGCCTGCCTTCCGTCAAAGTCGGTAACTTGAACACGGGACGAGCCGATATGGCTTTGGTCGCCGCACGTGCCGCCAAAAATCCTCCGAGAAGTGCCGCCGCGCCTTTAATCGTCACACCGGCAATAACCAGCGGCACAAGCCCGTTGCCCTCCAAAGTGTCTGCGTTGATGACGGCGGGGCGCAAATATTGTTCCTTCATGCCGAGACCTCCTTAAAGCGCAATGTCCGTGTCGACGTGATTCATAATCGCCGAAGTTTGCGCGTCGTCGATTGAAGCGATGTAATTTTTCACGGCGTCGGAGTTCCACGCGTCAATGCCCTTCGTGAGCCAAATGTCTTTGACGGATTGATTGAGCACGTTGCCGATTGTGAACGGTGCCATGCAGTCAATACGGAAGTCGCCGTTAGGTCGGATAATGCCGCCCGCGTTGACTTCGCTCATGTAGCGTTCCATCTGAATTTTGAGTTCCGCCGACCGCTGAATCGTGATTTTGCCGCTGAATTTTTTGCCGAGCTCTTCAATCTGCCCGTAGAGAAAATTTTTCTGTTCGTCGCTCAAAATAATTTCGGCGTGTTCGTAAGCGCGACCGCTGTACATTACGTCGCCGAGAATGATTGAGTTCGCGCCGAGTTCGTAAGCAAGCTGAATCATGTCCTCGACGTGCGCAAGATTTTTCGGTGTGACGGTGTGGGCAATGACCAGTGGAATGCCCGCGTCGCTGATTTCAAGTGCACCGTTGACGGCGCGCGCGAAACTGCCTTCCACGCCGCGAAATTCATCGTGCATTTGAGCCGTCGACCCGTCAATCGAAATTTGAAACCAGAAGTAACGATACTTCGCGAAGCGGCGGACAAATTTTTTCGTGAGCAACAGCGCGTTGGTTATGACGACAAAACTTGTGCCGTCGTCGTGAAGGATGTCCATGATGTCGAAGAGTTTGTCGCCCAAAAGGAGCGGTTCGCCGCCCGAAATTATGCACTGGAAAATTCCGCCGTCCGCCACAATTTGCCGCGCAAGTTCGCACCATTTTTCCGGCGACATCAGCGTTTGACGATCCGCGTCGCCCGAACGATTGTAACAGTGCTTGCACTTCAAGTTGCATTGACCCGTTAGCTCGAACTGCAACGTCATCGGGTAATTGAATTTTTTCGGATACGCGCCGAGACTTTGAAGCGTCGCGATATTTTGTTTGACCGCCTGCAAATTCCGTTCGTCCAGCGTCCGATACTTTTTGATATAGTTCTTCAAGCTCCCGCCTCCCGCAATTTTTTGCACAGTTGTGAAATAATTCCGTGAAACTCTTCGACCGTCATGTCGGAAAAAAATTTTTTGTAGACTTGTTCGCCGTTGCAAAGCGTCGGGCGTTCGGCGTAAATCGCGCATAAATTGTTCGCCGTCAAATGTTTGCAGACGCCGTCGCCGCGATTAAATGACGCCATCTGCGCAATCCGGTCGACGTGTCGACAGCAAGCCCCGCAACGAGCGCAAGGATACGGATAATATTTCATAAAAATTTTTTCCTTTGATTATCAGCCATGCGATTGATAGTCCGAACGTGTCTAAAAAATTGTAGCAACTTATGGTCTTTATGCGGTGTCCTCGCGGAACATTTGCCAAAATTTTTTTTAAGCATTGACGGGATAAGCAACGGTCTTTTCGAGACACTGCATATATTTGGGACAGGGTTCTTGAGCCAAAAGCACGCAAGTCGGTACGCCCAACGCCTCGGCAATGCTGATCATGGCGGTGCAGGTAATGCCTTTGTGCAGGCGGAAGCCTTCGATTTGACTGACGTAAGCCGCGCTGATATGCGATTTTTCAGCCAGTTGAGCTTGAGACAGATGATCCAAAACGCGAAACTTGTAAACGTTGTTGGCAATGGTCTGATACATTCGTTCGATCGTGGTATTCATAAATTCACCCCACTTTATTATCGCATATTCGCGAATTTTTAGAAGGCACCCAAGGCTTTTCTTCGGTACCGTGGGTTATTTATAGCAGAAATGTTTTCCGAATCGGTATGCCGCAAGGACACCGCAGAAATAAAATGAGCTCCCGCACATACACGAAAGCCGACTCGGCGCGGAAGTTTCGATTTCGCCAACGGAATAGATGTCAAGCAAAATTCGTATATGTCTTTAGGGGTTGTTGGTAAAGTCGAGTAAAGAAAAAACATAAGCAAATCTTTGATACAATAAGTTAGAAAGAAGTGAAATGCCTATGTCAGACTTATTGTATCACAAGGAATTAAACGACGCCCAATGGAACCGAAGAAAGTAGGACGCCCACCGCTCAATCCTCGTAAAGTTTTCAACGCCATAATGTGGATACTTAAAAGCGGAGCACGTTGGCGCGATTTACCCGCTCGGCTACCTTGCTTGAGATTGACTCCACTTTTTGCAAAGTGCATAAGAGTGCCCGTT
>CAMJRX010000051.1 GCA_946408355.1 uncultured Selenomonadales bacterium | reverse complement strand
TTCCTATCGGATTCATTTTATAACAGTCCTTTTCTGACTATCATAAAATTTCTTCCTCTTTTTGTTAAGTTAATGCCATTGCCCATAATGATTACATAATGCGCAATGGCATTAACTTAAGCAACACGGTAATTAAAGCTCACAGGATAAATATAACGGCAATTTCGCTGAAAGAGTCGATTACCTCTTAGCGGATGAACATAATGGGTTATCTGTTCTAGAATTTTCTTTTAATCCAAAGCTAGTCGACAGTACTCTTGAATGATTTGAGCGGCGTTCTTAAAATTTACTTTCTCATACAAGGTCTTTAAAGTTCGTGCTGAAAAATCCTTACGAGGCAAGTTAGTCGCCATTACCAGCCATTTGTCCTTTAGCTTAACCTTTACCAGTCTGAAAGAAACGCTGCAAGGCACTTCCATATCCCACGCCTGTATTTTCATTTTATATGGCAAACGTTTTCTTTGCGTCCTTACCTCGAATTTCAAATCAAGGTCAAGTTCTTTGTCCGGCAAAGCTTTAATCTCTTTAGTCATGCCGCTACGTATGCGAATAAGATAGCTAAGATTTTCAATCCGGTTGCAATGCTCGAAGACTTTTAATCCGTCGTAACCTCTATCCATGATTGCCAAAATCTTTTCCGACTCGGCAAGAGAAGAAAGCATTTTAATTGCGCCTTTGCGCTCGTCGGCTTTATTCTTCGCTTCTATTAGGCAATCAAAAAAATTTTTATTCAAGATGTCGTAAGCGAAATTGACGTGCATTCGATTTGCGCCGCCGTATTGATTGCTTATCGTGGCATATTCGCTTTGAGCACTATATAGAGAGCTGAAATCCGAGCCGTCCAGAGCCAACACCCTGTACCCTTTGTACTCTTTCGGATTTTCAAGTGTGTCATTGAATTTATGGAAGAGTTGCTCAAAAGCCAACACCTTAATTTTACTCCTGCTTTTTAAAATTGCCGCCTCCGAGATATAAGAAAAATCTTTGTGGTTAAAGGAGCGGCGTATCTCTTTGCTCATGCTATTCGCTCCGATAAAGAGCAAGAACCACATCATGGCGTAGAAACTTACTTTGCGATTACGGCTGAAATCTTTTTGTGGCTCGGCGACATATTGGAATTTATGAGCTTCCATTTCTTTTAATATTGTTTGCAACTTTTTTATCGGATTCATTTTATAACAGTCCTTTCCGGACTATCATAAAATTTCTTCCTCTTTTTGTTAAGTTAATGCCATTGTCCATTAAGCCTACAATAGTGTCCGCCTCAAAATCGCCAAATCGAGTGCGCTCATTTGCCTCTTTCGGTCTTTGCGACAATAGATTGCTTATCTTTATTTTTCCGCGTTTTTCTACGTAGTTTTTGCTATGGCGCGATTTGCCTTTGTGGTTGATTTGTTCCTGCCGAGTCGATGAGCTATTTTGCAAAGAGATAGTCCATCAGCCAGATAAAACAGTATTTTTTCTCGCTCGTCTATGCTAAGATGTTTGTAATTCATTGTTCATCCTGCCTTTTTTGGTATGGTTACAAACATTTTAGCAGGAAACTATGAGTTTTTTATTTGTTGCACTTGGATTGTATATTCACGAGTGAAAAATTCAAAGGTCGGTTCGGCAACAATTTTGTCGATGAAATCGGCAAGTCCTGCGTCGAACCTTGCGGCGGGTAGGGATTCTGTTCACTAGGCTTGATATTGATGACTCCGCTTACGAGGAACTTTGGGTTAAAGGTTGCAAAGACAGCGGCATTGAGGCGACGCTGATAACTTTAGACGAGGCGTTCAGATTGGAGCCGTGACTTTCTCGCAAACATGTTAAAAGCGCGTATCTTGTGCCCGACGCGGCTGTTGACGGCTTCCGCATGGCGTGGTAACTGATTGATTCGTCAAAACGTTACGGCGGGCAACTTAAAACTTACACGTAAGTTATCGGCTTTGATACCGTCAACGGCGAATTGCGCGGCGTCAAAGTTCGCAATCAATTCATCGGCGAAGAATACGAAATCGGTTGTGACATTGCGGTTAATGCGGCGGGCGGTTGGGCTGGTTTCGTCGGCAAACTCGCGGGCGTTGAAATCGGCGTTCAACCCGACAAAGGAACTTTGATTGCGTTTAATCAGCGCATTGTTAATCACATCGTCAATCGCTTGTATAAATCTTCCGACAGCGATATTTTTGTTCCGCACGGTTCGATTACAATTCTTGGCACGTCATCAATGAGCGTGCCAGATCCTGAAGATACTTCAACTTCTCGCGCAGAGGTCGAGAGCTTAATAAAAATCTGTGAGCAAACTTTTGAGGACTTGCGCGACTTTAGAATTTTGTGCACCTTCGCAGGTTTCAGACCGCTTTACATTCCGCCAGGAGGAGCCGTCGGACGGAGCGCGTCTCGTGGCTTTGCAATCGTTGATCACGCACAAGACGACTTGAAAGGCTTATTTACAATCGTCGGCGGAAAATTTACAACTTATCGGCTTATGGCGGAAAAAATGTGCGACCAAATCTGCGCCAAACTCGGAAATAATACACCTTGCCGGACGGCTGAGGAACCTCTCGTCAAAGAAGTTTCGCAAGCCGATATTGACCGCGCCAAAAAATTTTTCCCGTCATATGGCGTTAATCTCGCGGCAACTCGTTTAGGCGTTGAACGTTTCAAAAAAGTTGTAACGCGTCTGGAAAGTGACCCCGAAAGCCGCGAATTAGTTTGCGAATGCGAAAATGTCACCCGCGCAGAGGTTGAGGAAATTTGCAAGGACGATACAAGCTTTATCGTAAATGACGTAAGACGGCGGACGCGAATTGGTATGGGCACTTGTCAAGGTAATTTCTGCGCTCTGCGTGCGGCGCAATTTTTTCTGATATGGGCATCGAATTAACCGCGAAAGATTCACTTACACGCATGAAAGAATTCCTACAAGGACGTTGGAAAGGTATTCGCCCCGTGCTTTTAGGGCGGACGCTACGCGAAACCGAAATGACGCGCTCAATCTACGAACTTTCAATGAACGTTACGTAGGTGTCGCCACAATGAAAACTTCTAATGTTATCGTTATCGGTAGCGGACTTGCCGGACTTATGGCGGCTTCCGTTGCGGCTTCTCGTAAGCAAAAAGTTACCGTGCTAACTTACGGTTCCGGTTCCTTGCCTCTTACTAGCGGCGCGATTGACTTCGGCTCGTTTGAAAATTTACTCGTTCATCATCCTTATAAAAAAATCGGTTCAAAAAATATCGATGCGGCGGCTAAATTTTTATGCGACATCGCCGCACAAGCTAATTTTCCCTACGTCGGCAAACCTTCCTCGCAGATTCCTATCGTTACCGCTGTCGGCACGCTTAAATATTCCGTACTCGTTCCAGAATCAATGAACGCCGGCAACCTTGCCAACAAGAAAAAAATTTTCGTCGTCGAGATTAAAGGCTTAAAAGATTTTTTACGGCGCAATGATTGCCGACAATCTTAAAAAATATTTCCCTGATAAAACTTTCGAGACCACCAAAATTGATTTGCACATGCTCGGCGAGCGCGATATTACTTGCATGGACGCCGCCCAAATTCTCACAGACAACGAACAACCCTTTGCCAATGAACTAAAAGCTTTAAACGCTAGCAAAGACGACGCGATTATCATTTCGCCAATTTGGGGCATTACTGGCAATTTTTCTCGCGACGTTGTCCAAACTCAAATTCGCGCTCAAATCATTGAGACAACTTGTTTACCGCCGTCTCCTCCTGGCATCAGACTTCAATGAGCTTTCATGAAATACTTGCAAACTTTCGGCGTCAGATTTTTTGAGAATTCCAAAGTTGTGCGCGGCGTAACCGACGGCAAAAAAGTTACCGGCGTCGTTGTTGAAAACGTCGTCCGTGAAAAAGTTTTCCCTGCGCGGAAAGTAATTTTAGCGACGGGCGGATTTTACAGCGGTGGAATAACCCTGCGCGACTTTGACAATCCCCGCGAGCTAATTTTTGACTTGCCGGTTTTCTTTCCGATTGGCGTAGATAATTGGAGCAACGCAAAACTTTTCAGCGATAAGCCGCAAGGTTTTTCTACGACCGGAATTCTTACTAACGATAAACTAAATCCGATTGACGCGGACGGCAAAGTTTTGTTCGACAATCTTCACGTAGTTGGCGCAAATCTCGGCGGTTGCGATAAAATTTTCGAGCGGTCTGCAGGCGGAATCGCAATTGCTTCTGCTTACAAGGGGGCGACATTATGAGCGACACCAAAGCAATTTTTACCGGCGACCGTTGCTTATCTTGTACGAGTTACATGGCAAATTGTCCTGTCATGGCGGCTATCAAAGACTATCGCGGTCCAAAACTCGTCGGTCCTGCTCATGGCAGAATGCATTTTTCGCAAGAGAACATCGAAGAAAGTTTAAACTACTGTTCCAACTGCAAAAGTTGCGACCGCGCTTGTCCGTCAGGCGTTGCCGTTTCTACCCTCAACATGTTGCAACGCGCACAATACTACAAAAATCATCCGCACCTGCGCTCCGAAGATATGCTTGCTCACGGCGAGCGCATGGCTAATCTAATCCGCAAAATTCCTTTCAGCGCAACCTTCTCCAATCTGGGCATGAGTATCGGCAAAGCTTTAGGCGTTTTCAGCGCACTGGGCATCGCCGGTGAAAGAAACATGCCTGCCTACGCCGCTACTCCTTTCTTTTGGTTTAACCATGTAAAGCAGGAAAAACAATAAGTCTTTCGCAAAGTAGGTATGACATTCTGGAACCCCCCATTGATTAACAAAGCGAAAAACATTATAATAACGTCACTATTTAAAGGAAGGTGTTTTTATGTACAAAGGACTAACGCGCAGAGACTTCATAAAAACAGCGTCATTGGCGGCGTTGGCAATGGCAGTTCCCGTTGAAGTTTTCGCGGCAGATAAAACCGACGCCGACCTCGTTGTTTACGGAAAAATCTTCACTTCCGAAGGCAACAAAATTGTCGAAGCGTTCGCTGTTAAGGATGGTAAGTTCATCTACGTCGGCAACAAGAAAGGTGCTCAAGCTTTTATCAAAAAGGGCAAGACTGAAGTTATTGACTACACCGGCAAAGGTCTTGTTATGCCCGCCTGCGGTAACGGTCACGCTCATTATTTGTCTGCTTTTGCTGTACAATCAATCGGAACGATGATTGGCTTTGATGATGATGTTAACAAGTTTTTGACGGAAATTGTTCCCTCTACTGTAAAGAAGGCACGTGAATCGGGAGCAAAAGCTGTATACGGCATGGGCTGGGAGTTCGAAAAATTTAAAAAGAATATGCCTACCCGTCAAGATTTGGATAAAATTTGTAGCGATATTCCAATGTACTTTGCCGACGAGGAAAATCACAAGTCGCTGGTAAACACCCTTTTGCTTGTCAAGTCAGGCGTTATGAAGGAAGACGGCACCGTACTCAAAAAGGGCGATGACATACGCGGCGGCGAAATTGTAATGGGTGACGATGGCACTCCTACCGGTTTTCTTAAGGAGCAGGCTTCAACTTATGTGCGTTCTTTTCTAAACAACGACAATCTCTTTACTTTTGACATGGCAATAGCAACCCTGTCAAAAGTCCAGAATCAGTTATTGTCGGAAGGCTACACGATGTATCTTGACGGCTACTCGACTTATTTCTTTAACGACGTTTATTATCGGGCGGCTCAACAGTTCGAAAAAAGCGGAGATATGCACTTCGTCTTGGGCTTTACCTACGAAATTGACAGCTGGATGAACATTGACGAGAAATTGGCAAAAGCCGCTGAAGCAAAAAAATTCAATTCCTCGCAAGTAAAAGCGAACTGGATAAAACTTTTCATGGACGGCACTGTTGAAAGCGGCACGGGATTTATTGATCCGATATATCCCGACGGTCATCAAGGTATCGTCAACTGGACGGAAGAGGAAATAACAGATATTACGCGCAAAGCTAATGCAAACGGCGTAACTATGCATATACATGCGCTCGGCAATGCGGGAGTCAATCGCGTCGTTAATGCTTATATCAAAGGCGGCAAGGCTGAAATGCGCAATACGGTTGTTCATCTGCGTAATGTCAATGAGCCGGATTATAAGCGTATGGCAGACAATAACATTTATGTAACTTCCGGAATGATTTGGCACCATACATCCAAAGAACAAGTCGAAGAATATAAAACCACGCTTCCTGGAAAAATGGCGTACGAAGGTTATCCCATGAAGTCATTCTTCGATAACGGCATTCCCGTGTCCTTTCACACGGATTTTCCCGCGCTCTCCAACAGTCCCGACGATCCGTTTGGAATTATGGAAATTTCATTGACAGGCGTTTATCATGCCCAAGGCGGGGATCCTTGGTGGACTGAAGAACTCGTCACCCGCGAACAAGCTCTCACTGCCCTGACAATCGGTTGCGCAAGGCAAATGTTCCTTGAAAACGAACGCGGCAGTATCAAACCCGGCAAATATGCCGACTTCCTCCTCGTTACCAAAGACGTGCTAACTTGCCCCGTAAAAGAAATTCACACTGCTAAGCCAAAAGCTACTTACTTCGAGGGTAAAAAAGTTTTCTCTATGTAAAAAAATAATAATTGCCTCGACTTATGTCGGGTTTTTTTGTTTGCTTGCTACTTTAATAGCCATTTGTTATAATTTTTATTTAATGAAAGGATATGATGTTATATCAAATTTAACGCGCAGAGAATTTATCAAGACAGCGTCGTTGGCGGCGTTAGCAATAGCGGTTCCCGCTGAAGTTTTCGCGGCAGATAAAACCAAAGCCGACCTAGTGGTTTACGGCAAAATCTTCACTTCCGAAGGCAACCGGATTGTTGAAGCGTTCGCTGTTAAGGACAGCAAGTTTATCTACGTCGGCGAAAAGAAAGGTGCTCAAGCTTTTATCGAAAAAGGCAAGACGGAAGTTATTGACTACACCGGCAAGGGTCTTGTTATGCCCGCCTGCGGCAACGGTCATGCTCATTATTCGATAGGTCATGGCATTCCCAAAGTCGGAACGATGGTTGAAAGAGAAATCACTCCGGAAAAATTTTTGGCAGAAGTAGTTCCCGCCACAGTCAAGAAGGCAAAGGAAAACGGCGCAAAGGCTATCTTCGGTTTCGGCTGGGATTTTATGAGATTCAAAAACAATATGCCTACCCGCCAAGATTTGGATAAAATTTGCAATGATATTCCTATGTACTTTGCCGACGAGGAAGGGCACAAAGGTCTTGCGAATACTCTTTGTCTTGTAAATGCCGGAATTATGGCGAAAGACGGTAGCGTACTCAAAAAAGAAGTTCGCGGCGGAAAGATTGGAGTAGACAAAAACGGAATTCCTAACGGTTTTCTGGCTGAACAGGCAGGAACTTACACGCGCTCTTTCCTTGACAATGACAACCTCTTTTCCGTTGACTTGGCAAAAACAACTCTGCTTGACATTGAGCAACATTTGTTGTCGGAAGGCTACACGATGTATATTGACGGCTGGGGAAACTATTTTTACAATGAAAATTACTATAAAGCGGCTCAACAAATGGACAAAGCGGGCGATATGAGTTTCATCTTGGGCTTGCCTTACGAATTTGAAAGCTGGATGGACGCCGACGAGGCCTGTAAATTTGCCGTTGACGTTCAAAAATACGCCTCCCCGCACCTCAAGACGAATTGGGTGAAACTCTTCATGGACGGCACGGTTGAAAGCGGCACGGGCTTTGTAGATCCGCCATATCCCGACGGACATCAAGGTATCGTGAACTGGACGGAAGAAGAAGTTACCGAAATTACCAACTGGGCGAACGCACAAGGATTGTCCATGCACGTTCATACGATGGGCAACATGGCAGTTAATCGCGCCTTAAACGCCTTCGTCAACGGCGGCAAGGACGAAATGCGTAATACACTCGTGCATTTGCACCAAGTTATCCCCGAAGATTATAAACGCATTGCAGATAACAACCTTTACGTCGTTTCGGGTATGCAGTGGCATCATCTGTCCGACGAAGAGCAGGCGGAGATGCCCGAACTCGTTCCCGCAGGTATGGGCGACAAGGCTTATCCCATGAAATCGTTCTTCGATAACGGAATCAACGTTTCTTCGCACACGGACTTCCCCGCGTTGAACGGAGGCACCGATGATCCTTTCGGTGTCATGGAAATTGCAGTCACGGGACAATGTTACCTTGAGACGGGTAAGCCGTGGTGGACGCAAGAACTTATCACCCGCGAACAGGCTATCAACGCTCTGACAATCGCCGTTGCAAAGCAAATGTTCCTCGAAAACGAACGTGGCAGTATCAAACCCGGCAAATATGCTGACTTCCTCCTCGTTACCAAAGACGTGCTTACTTGCCCTGTTACAGAAATTCACACTGCTAAACCTGCGGCGACTTATTTCGAGGGGAAAAAAGTTTTCTCTATGTAAAAAATAATAACTGCCTCGACTTATGTCGGGGATTTTTTTTGCTTGCTTGCTACTTTGATAACTGTTTATTATAATTTCTGCACTAATGAAAGGACGTGGTTTTATGTCAGATTTGACACGCAGAGAATTCATCAAGCTGTCATCAGCGGCAGCGTTAGCAATGGCAGTTCCGATTAACGTATTTGCGGCTGATAATTGCATAGCGAAAACTCGCTACGGCACTTTCAACGGTTTTGTCGACGAAAAAGGCGTAAAAACGTGGCTGGGCATTCCGTTTGCGCAACCGCCCGTTGGTAACTTGCGCTGGCAGGCTCCTCAACCTCTGAAACCGTCAAATAAGTCTTTCGACGCCAAAAAATTCGGATTTTCGGCTATACAACATATTGACAAATACGAAGTCGCATCCTTAAATCCGCAAAGCGAAGATTGTTTGACGCTCAACATCTGGACATGCGGTCGAAAAAAGAATTTGCCCGTTATGGTTTTCATTCCCGGCGGCGGTTTCAGCAGCGGCGGCAGCAGTGACCCGCTTTACAACGGAAGCAACTTTGCGGCGGCGCATGATGTCGTTATCGTCTCGATTAATTATCGGGTGAACGTTTTCGGCTTTGTGAACTTCGGAGCGATTGATTCTTCGTTCGAGGACAGCGGTTATCTCGGTTTGAAAGACCAAATCGCTGCTTTGAAATGGGTTAAAGAAAATATTGCGGCGTTCGGCGGAAATCCCGACAACGTGACGATTTTTGGCGAAAGCGCGGGCGCAATTTCCTGCATGATGCAAATGGTTATTCCTGCCGCCAAAAATTTGTTCCAAAAAGCAATTCCGCAGTCCGCGAACTCTTACATGTACAATACGCCCGAATATTCCGCTGAAGTTGCGCAAACTTACATGGAAATGGGCGGCGCGAAGACAATGCGCGACATGATAAAAAAATCTACCGACGAATTGAGAAGTCTTTACGAAAAAGTTAGAGCCGCTCGCATTACTAAAGACGTCAAGGATTATTTGCCGACCGCTGACGGAAAATTTTTGCCTCTTGACCCGTTCAAGGTACTTAAAGCCGGCGACGCTCGCGGAATTAAAATGTTGACGGGCACGACCGCCGACGAGTGGCGTTACTGGCTGTTTTATTTTGAGACTTTCTTTGAGCTGTTCCGCGACAATCCGAAAAACATTTCGCCCGTCTTGCAAAAATACAATTCGCGCACTCCGCAGGAAATTTATCAATCGTGGCTCAACGGACGCTCCGATACATTGGAAAATTTTGAGGAATTTGTAAATCAGGCAGATTGGCGCGTCGGACAAGAGTTGGCGGCGGAATATCAATCGAATTTCGGCGACACGTATTATTATTTGTTCAGTCAGCTGTCGTTCGATGAAAAATTGCGCTCATGTCATGGGATTGACTTGCCGTTTACCTTCAATAATCCCGACAGCGACGTTGAACCGAACCCAAATCAGACGTTTGTTCGTCAAATTCAGTCGTCGTGGGCGGCATTTGCGGCGACGGGCAACCCGAATAACGAATTCATTCCGCACTGGGAGAAATATTCCGTAAACAATCGTCAAACTATGGAGCTGAACTCGAAAGGTTGCGTCTGCCACAAAGATTTAAATACGCAAAACCTAAACGCCCTGCGCTACGTTTACGAAAGCTGAAAATAACCAATTACCCGTCTTGACAAGTCGTCAGGACTTTTTTTTTTTTGCTATCGATATGCTATAATGCCTTTGCATTGAAAGGAAGTGGTTTTATGGCAAATTTAACTCGCAGAGATTTTATCAAGACAGCCGCGATGGCTACATTGGCGATTTCTATGCCGATTAACGTATTTGCGGCTGATAATTGCTCCGTAAAAACTCATTACGGCACGTTCAACGGCTTTGTCGACGAAAACGGCGTAAAAACCTGGCTGGGCATTCCATTTGCTCAACCGCCCGTCGGCAAACTTCGTTGGCGCGCTCCTCAGCCGCTGAAACCGACCAACAAGACCTTCGACGCGAAAAAATTCGGCTTCAGAGCCGTTCAAATTGACGACGGCGAAGAAGGATCGTCTACAACACCGCAAAGCGAAGATTGCTTGACGCTAAACATATGGAAACGCGGCAACAGCAAAAATAAGCCCGTAATGGTGTGGATTCACGGCGGAGCGTTCTCGTTTGAAAGCACAAGCGACAAAATTTATTACGGTAGCAACTTCGCGGCGGCAAATGACGTCGTTTTGGTTACGGTTGAATATCGACTGAACGTTTTCGGCTTTATGAACTTCGGAGCGATTGATTCTTCGTTCGAGGACAGCGGTTATCTCGGAATTAAAGACCACGTGGCGGCTTTGCAGTGGATTAAGGAAAATATCGGCGAATTCGGCGGAAATCCCGATAATATTACGGTTTTCGGCGAAAGTGCCGGCTCAACTGCGATAATGTTATTGTTGGTCGCTCCTGACGCGAAAAATCTTTTCCAAAAAGCAATTCCGCAATCGGGTCCGATTTTTCTTTACAATACGCCGGAATTATCCGTGAAAATCGCCGAAGAATTCCTTGAAATGAACGGCGCGAAAAATATGCGCGATTTAATGAAAAAATCTACCGCCGAACTCAAAAATTCTTACGAAAAGCTTACAGAGGCTCGCGGTCGCCGTCTTAATGATTACATTCCGAATTGCGACGGGAAATATTTGCCGCTTGAACCCGGAAAAGCACTTAAAAACGGAGCGGCTCGCGGAATTAAAATGCTGACCGGCACGACTGCCGACGAATGGCGTTATTTCATGATGATGGCAGAAAATTTATTTGAAATTCTTCGCGAAGAGCCGAAAAAACATTCTCCGCTTCTTGCAAGATACAAAAAACACACTCCGCAGGAAATTTATCGCGCGTGGCTGAAAAATCGCCCCGACAGCGACGAAACTTACGGCGAATTTGTGAATCAGTTGGATTGGCGCGTCGGTCAAGAATTATCAGCGGAATATCAATCGAATTTCGGCGACACGTATTATTATTTGTTCAGTGAGTGGTCGCAGATTGAAAATTTGCGCTCGTGCCACGCCGTCGACCTGGCTTTTACCTTCAACAACGGCGATCACATTGTCCCGAATCCCGCGCAGAATCTCGTTAAGGCTGTTCAATCGTCGTGGGCGGCTTTTGCGGCTACCGGCAACCCCGATAACGAATTTATTCCGCATTGGGAGAAATATTCCGCTAATAATCGCCAAACTATGGAACTGAACTCGAAAGGTTGCGTCCTACATAAAGATTTGAACACGCAAAACTTAAATGCATTGCGCTACCTCTACGAAAATTAAAGGAGGCGATTTTATGTCAAACTTAACGCGCAGAGAATTTATAAAAACAGCGTCGATGGCGGCGTTGGCAATGGCAGTTCCCGTTAACGTGTTTGCGGCTGATAATTGCACAGTGAAAACTCGCTACGGAACTTTCAACGGTTTTGTCGACAAACAAGGCGTAAAAACGTGGCTGGGAATTCCATTTGCTCAACCGCCAGTCGGAAAATTGCGTTGGCGCGCTCCAGAACCGTTGAAACCGTCCAATAAGTCTTTCGACGCGAAAAAATTCGGCTTTACGGCTTGTCAAGACATTGACGAGAATGAAGGCGCATCTGTAAATCCGCAAAGCGAAGATTGTTTGACTTTAAACATCTGGACGCGCGGCAACGGAAAAAATTTGCCCGTCATGGTCTTTATTCACGGCGGCGGCTTTGCCGGCGGCGGTTCAGCTGACCCGCTTTACAATGGAACGCACTTCGCGGCGGCGCATGATGTCGTTTTAGTCACTTTTAACTATCGGATAAATGTTTTCGGCTTCTTGAACTTCTCGGAAATTGATTCTGCCTATGAAGATAGCGGCTATCTCGGAATTAAAGATCAAGTCGCGGCGTTGGCGTGGGTTAAAGAAAATATTTCGGCATTCGGCGGAAATCCCGATAACATTACGGTCTTCGGCGAAAGTGCGGGCGCAATGTCAATTTTGTTGCTGGCAGTTACTCCTGCCGCCAAAAATCTTTTCCAAAAAGCAATTCCTCAGTCCGGAAATTCGTATATGACTAATCCTCCGGAATATCCCGCTCAAGTTGCAGAAATGTATATGGAAATGGGCGGCGCGAAGACAATGCGCGACATGTTGAAAAAATCTGCCGACGAATTGAGAAGTCTTTATGAAAAAGTCAGAGCCTCTCGCATTACTGAAGGTATCAAGGATTATGTGCCGACCTGCGACGGAAAATTTTTGCCGCGCGACCCATTCAAGGCACTAAAAGACGGCGGCGCACGCGGAATTAAAATGTTGATGGGCACGACCGCCGACGAGTGGCGTTATTGGTTGTTTTACATGAAAAATTTCTTTGAAATCTTCCGCGCAAATTCAAAAAATCTTTCTCATGCCTTGATGAAATATAATTCGCGCACTCCGGAAGAAATTTATAAATCATGGCTGAAAAATCGCCCCGATACAGTGGAAAGTTTTGCAGAATTTGTGACTCAGTTGGATTGGCGCGTCGCTCAAGAGTTGACGGCGGAATATCAGTCAAAATTCGCTGACGTTTACTATTATCTGTTCAGTGAGCCGTCGACGATTGAAAATTTGCGCTCGTGTCACGCGGTTGACTTGCCTTACACCTTCAACGTGGGCGATCACATTGTTCCGAATCCGAAACAGAATCTCGTTAAGGTTATTCAAGCGTCGTGGGCGGCATTTGCGGCGACAGGCGACCCGAACAACGAAACTATTCCGCACTGGGAAAAATACACCGCTGGCAATCGCCAAACTATGGAGCTGAACTCGAAAAAATGCGTTTTACATAAGGATTTGAACACGCAGAATTTGAACGCCCTGCGCTACCTCTACGAAAATTAAAGGAAGTGTTTTTATGTCTGATTTAACGCGCAGAGACTTTATCAAGACAGCCGCGCTGGCTACATTGGCGATTTCTATGCCGATTAACGTATTTGCGGCGGATAATTGCACGGTTAAAACTCGTTACGGCACATTCAACGGCTTTGTCGACAAACAAGGCGTAAAAACCTGGCTCGGTATTCCCTACGCTCAACCGCCCGTCGGAAAATTGCGTTGGCACGCTCCTCAACCGCTTAAACCGACAAATAAAACTTTCGACGCTAAAAATTTCGGATTTACGGCTTGTCAAGACATTGATAAGAACGAGGGAGCCTCCGGAAACCCGCAAAGCGAAGATTGCCTGACGCTGAACATTTTCACGCGCGGAAACGGCAAAAATTTGCCCGTCATGGTGTTCATTCACGGCGGCGGCTTTCAAAATGGCGGTTCAAGCGACCCGCTTTACAACTGCACGAACTTTGCGGCGGCGCATGATGTTGTTCTCGTCACGATTAACTATCGGTTGAACGTTTTCGGCTTTGTGAACTTCGGCGCGATTGATTCTGCGTTCACGGACAGCGGTTATCTCGGAATTAAAGACCAAGTCGCCGCTTTGCAGTGGATTAAGGAAAATATCGCCGAATTCGGCGGAAATCCCGATAATATTACGATTTTTGGCGAAAGTGCCGGCGCAGCGTCAGTTATGTTGCTCGCGGTAACGCCTGCGGCGAAAAATCTTTTCCAAAAAGCAATTCCGCAGTCTGGTAATTCGTATATGAATAACACGACGGAACATTCCGCCGAAGTCGCGGCAACGTATATGGAATTGGGTAGCGCGAAGACTATGCGCGACATGATGAAGAAATCTTCAGCAGAACTTGTAAGTCTTTACGAAAAAGTTAGGAAAGTTCGCTTGCTTCAAAGTGAAGCCGACTATTTGCCGACATGTGACGGTAAATTTTTACCGATTGACCCGTTCCATGCATTAAAAGACGGCGGCTCACGTGGAATTAAAATTTTAACCGGCACTACGGCAAACGAGTGGCGTTATTTCTTGCTTGAATTGGAAAACTTTTTCGAGCATTTCCGCGATAATCCCAAAAACTTTTCGCCCGTAATAATGAAGTACAACGCACGCCCGCCGCAGGAAATTTATCGCACGTGGCTGAAAAATCGTCCGGATACAGATGAAAATTTTGAAGACTTTGTGAATCAGGTAGATTGGCGCGTCGGTCAAGAGTTGGCGGCGGAATATCAATCAAAATTCGCTGATGTTTACTTTTATCTGTTCAGTGAGCATTCGCTCGATGAAAAATTGCGTTCGTGTCATGCTGTCGACTTGCCGTATACTTTCAACGTCGGCGATCATATCGTACCGAATCCCAAGCCCAATCTCGTAAGGGTTATCCAATCGTCATGGGCGGCATTTGCGGCGAATGGCAATCCTAACAACGAATTTATCCCGCATTGGGAGAAATATTCCGTCGGAAATCGTCAAACAATGGAGTTGAACTCGAAAGGTTGCGTCTTACATAAAGATTTGAACACGCAAAACTTAAATGCATTGCGCTATCTGTACGAAAATTAAAAATTACCGCCTTGACTTATGTCGGGTTTTTTTTTGTTCGCTTGCTTGATACTATCATAGCTGTTTGTTATAATTTCCGCATTAATGAAAGGACGTGATGTTATGGTTCAAAACTTAACGCGCAGAGAATTTATAAAAACTGCCGCGCTGGGCTTTTTGGTAGCCAACACGATTGGTTTCTTGCCTGACAACAAAGTTTTTGCGGCGGATAATTGCACAGTGAAAACTCGCTACGGAACTTTCAACGGCTTTGTCGATAAAAACGGCGTAAAAAATTGGCTGGGTATTCCCTTTGCTCAACCGCCCGTAGGAAAACTTCGTTGGCAAGCTCCTCAACCTCTGAAACCTTCCAATAAGACTTTTGACGCAAAAAAATTCGGCTATTCGCCTATTCAAGTAGCTATTAAAATTGATGAACCGCTTGTAGATGACGATCCGACCCCGCAAAGCGAAGATTGCTTGACGCTAAACATTTGGACACGCGGCGAAGGCAAAAATAAGCCCGTCATGGTTTTTATTTACGGCGGAGCTTTTGTTAGCGGATATTCAAGTGAAGATCTTTACAGCGGACCTAACTTTGTTATGGCTGATGATGTCGTTCTCGTCCTCTTTAATTATCGGCTTAGCGTTTTCGGCTTTATGAACATGGCAAGCATTGATCCTGCCTATGAGGACAGCGGTTATCTCGGAATGAAAGACCAAGTTGCGGCGTTAAAGTGGGTTAAGGAAAATATCGTGGCATTTGGCGGAGACCCCAACAACATTACGGTTTTTGGCGAAAGTGCCGGCTCAATTTCAACTATGTTGCTTACAATCACTCCCGCCGCTAAAAATCTTTTCCAAAAAGTAATTCCGCAATCCGGACATGTAGACTTTTATAACGAGCCGGAAATTACCGCACGAGTTGCAGAAACGTTTATGGAATTTAGCGGCGCGAAAACCGTTAAAGACCTTATGAAAAAATCCGGCGTCGAACTTAAAAATCTTTACGAACAACTTATAAACAGTCACAGGGGCAGTAATATTGCGGAGTTTTTGCCGACTTGCGACGGGAAATTTTTGCCTAAAGACCCGTTCAAGGCATTAAAAAGCGGCGGCGCACGTGGAATTAAATTTTTAACCGGCACTACCGCCGACGAATGGCGAGCTTTCTTGATAGGTGATGAAAACTTCTTTAACGTATTTCGCAACGAGCCAAACAAGATTTCTCCCGTCCTTAGAAGATACACAGCGCAAACTCCAGAGGAAATTTATAAAAAGTGGCTCAATGGTCGTCCCGATACCGAAGACAACTTTGCAGATTTTGTAACGCAGTTGGATTGGCGCGTCGGGCAAGAATTGTCGTCGGAATATCAATCGAAATTCGGCGATGTTTACTTTTATCTGTTCACTGAGCAAGCTCCGCCGCCGATTGAATATTTGCGTTCGTTCCATGCGTTTGACCTTCCGTATACCTTCAACGTGTCGTCCGAAGAATTTACACCGAATCAAAACCTCGTAAAAGCTATTCAAGCGTCGTGGGCGGCATTTGCTACGACCGGCAATCCCGACAACGAATTTATCCCGCATTGGGAAAAATATTCCGCCAATAACCGCCGAACTATGGAGTTAAATTCAAAAGGTTGCGTTTCTCACAAAGATTTTAACACGCAAAATTTGAACGCCTTGCGTTATGTCTACGAAAATTAAAGGACGTGGTTTTATGTCAAACTTAACGCGAAGAGACTTTATCAAGATGACCTCAATGGCGGCATTTGCTTTTGCGGCGTCGGGATTGCCAAGCGGCAACGAAAAAGTTTTTGCGGCTGATAATTGCGCGGTTAAAACTCGTTACGGCACGTTTAACGGTTTTGTCGACGAAAAAGGCGTAAAAACGTGGTTGGGTATTCCCTACGCTCAACCGCCCGTCGGCAAATTGCGCTGGCAAGTTACGCAACCATTGAAACCGTCCAATAAAACTTTTGACGCAAAAAAATTCGGCGCGTCCGCTATTCAAGAGGACGATAAGATGGAAGTAGCAGCGCAAAACGTGCAAAGCGAAGATTGTTTGACGCTCAACATTTGGAAACGTAGCGACAAGAAAAATTTGCCCGTCATGGTTTTCATTCACGGCGGAAGTTTCATGCACGGCGGCACCATTGAACCTCTTTATAATGGAAATAACCTTGCGGCGTCAAATGATGTCATTGTCGTCAGTTTTAATTATCGCCTGAACATTTTCGGCTTTATGCACTTTGAAACGATTGATCCTGCCTACGCGGACACCGGTTATCTTGGTTTGAACGACCAAATCGCCGCGTTGAAGTGGGTTAAGGAAAATATCGCCGAATTCGGAGGCAATCCCGATAACATTACGATTTTTGGCGAAAGTGCTGGCTCAATTTCCTGTATGTTGCTTTCAGTCGCGCCTGCCGCCAGAGGTTTATTCCAAAAAGCAATTCCAGAGTCGGGACCTTCGCGATTTGTTCATGATATGGAACATGCCGCCCAACTTACAGAAGATTTTATGACTTTGAGCGGCACAAGAAAAATGCGCGACCTGATGAAAAAATCTGCCGTCGAACTTAGAGATATTTACGTAAAACTATTTGAAATGCGTATTAAAACTGCTCATTCTGATTTTATTCCGGCTTGCGACGGTAAATTTTTGCCGGAAGATCCTT